>NZ_RPRY01000165.1 GCF_003949795.1 Streptomyces sp. WAC06614 | reverse complement strand
CCCCTCCCCCTCCCCTTCCTCTCCTATTGGGCCGAGGGACGGCGGACCGCGCACCACCCGGATCGGGCGAGTCCCTGCGTGGCGATCATGACCGGCGGGCGTGACCATGGAGGGGTCGCCTCTGGGGGGTCAGGGGGCTCCCATGGTGATGCCTTCTTCCCGACTCCACAAACGCCTCGAACACCTCGAACGCCTCGACGACCTCGAGCCGTCCGGCGGGCGTGCCGAGCGCTCCCGGACGTCCGGCCGCCGTGCCGAGCGGTCCCAGGAGACGTCCGGCCGCCGTGCCGAGCGGTCCGAACGTGCCGACCGGCCCGGGCGCGCGCAACCCGCCGACCGGACCCCACGTCCGGGCCGTCCCCCGCGCACCGACCGCCCCGACCGCGACCGCCCCGACCGCCCCGAGCGCCCCGAGCGCCCTGGGCGCCCTGAGCGGCCCGCGCCGCCCGAGCGGCCCGACGACCCGCTGCTCACCGCCAAGCTCTCCGTGCCCCGGGCCGCGCCCGGTCTCGTGCACCGGCAGCGGTTGCTGGACCGGCTCACGCTCGCCACGCAGGGCCCGTTGACGGTCATCACCGGGGCCGCCGGGGTCGGCAAGACCACGCTCGCCGCCTCCTGGACGGCCTCCCGGGCGGCCGGCACCGCCGCGCCCGTCGCCTGGGTGACCCTGGACCGGGAGGACACCCCCGGGGTGTTCTGGCGGTACGTCGTGGAGGCGCTGCTGCGGACCGGGGTCGTGCCGGAGGCCTACATCGGTGTACCCGCCTGCACCGACGAGGTCGACCACTCGCTGCTCGTCCGGATCGCCGCCGCCCTCGAACGCCTCCCCGGCCCGCTCGTGCTGGTCCTGGACGGCTTCGACCTGGTGCCCGGCCGGGAGGTCCGGTCCGGGGTGCGGTTCGTCCTGGAGCATGCCGGACCGCTGCTCCGGCTGGTCGTCATCGGCCGCGAGGACCCGCTGCTGCCGCTCCACCGCTACCGCGCCGAGGGGAGGTTGGCCGAGATCCGCGGGGCGGACCTGGCGTTCACCCGGCGGGAGGCCGCGGCCCTGTTGCGCGGGCACGGGGTGGAGCCGGACGAGGGCGTCGTCGGGGCGCTCATCGAGCACACCGAGGGCTGGGCGACCGGACTGCGGCTGTGCGCCCTGGCCATGGCGCAGTCGGACGACCCGGCCTGCTTCGCCCGGTCGTTCACCGCCTCGGAACAGGCCGTCGCCGACTACCTCCTCACCGAGGTCCTGGCCGTCCAGCCGCCCGCCACCCGGGAGCTCCTGCTGCGCGTCGGCATTCTCGACCAGGTCCACCCCGACCTCGCCGACGCCCTGACCGGACGACAGGACTCCGAACGGATCCTCAGGGACCTGGTCCGCGCCCACGCCTTCCTCGAACCGATCAACGGCACCCACTGGCACCGCCTGCACCCGCTGTTCGCCGAGACCCTCCGCGCCCACCTGCGCTGTGAGCAGCCGGGTCTGGAACCCGGGTTGCACCGCCGGGCCGCGCAGTGGTTCGCCGAGGAGGGGCCCTCCGCCGAAGCGGTGGAGCACTTCGCCGCCGCCGGCGACTGGGGCCGGGCCGCGTCGCTCGCCGTACGGCAGCTGATGGTGGGGACCATGCTGGCCGGCCCCGGCGAACCCGCCGCCGCGCGGACGTTCTCCCGGATGCCCGACGACGTACCGGGAGCCGCGCCCGCCCTGGTCGCCGCCGCCTGCTGCCTGTCCCGGCAGGACCTCCCCGGCTGCCGGAGCCGGCTGGACCAGGCGCAGCGAGCACAACAGGCACGGCGGGGTCCGCAGCCCGCCGGACGCCCTGCTGCGGACGGGAGCCCGGAGACGGACGGGAGCCCGGATCCGGACGGCCACCTGGACCCGGCCGAGGAGCTCACCACCGCCCTGCTGCGGCTCCTCGCCGAGCTCCCGGACGACCGGACCGCCGAGGCCTTGGCGCACCGGATCGCCGAGCTCATGGCCGCCCTGCCGCCCGCGGAGCTCGCGGCCCGTCCCGAGATCGACGCGCTACGCCGCTACGGGCTGGCCTGCGCCCTGCTGCGGGCCGGGCGGCCGGCGCAGGCGCGGGCCGAACTCGACGCGACGGTCCGCGGCTGCCCGGACGACGCCACGGTGCTGCTGCGCCACCAGGCCCTGGGGCGGCTGGCGCTGGTCGAGGCGGTCCTCGGGGCGCTGGGTGAGGCCGAGCAGCACGGCACGGCGGCCCTCGGGCTCGCGGACCGGCACGGCATCCCGCCCACCCACGGATCGGGCGCCGGGCACCTGGCCCTGGCCACGGTGGCCGTGGAACGCGGGGACGCGCACGCGGCCGGCGGGCACCTGGACCGGGCCGAGGCCCTCACGGACACCTCCTCCGACCCCGTGCTGCTGGCCGAGCGGTGCGTCCTGCGGTCGGCGGTCGAACTCGCCCTCGGCCGCCGGCAGGCCGCGGTCGCCGTGCTCGACGCGGCCGGGCCGACCGGGTGTCCCTGGCCGGCGGCGCGCCTGGCCATCGCCCGGTCCGCCGCAGCCCTGGCCCAGGGCGACCCGGCCACCGCCGTCGCCGTGCTCGACGGCGTCGCCCCGGACCTGCCCGCGCGGGCCGTGGCGCTGGGCGAGGCCCACCTCGCCGCGGGACGCGCGGCGCAGGCGACGCCGTACCTCGCCCACGCCCACGCCGCCGACCGGGACGCGACCACCGCCACCGACGTGCCCCTCGCCGTGACCCTGTCGGACCGGGTACGGGCGCAGCTCCTGCATGCGCACGCCGCCCTGCTGGACGGGGACGAGGAGGGGGCACGGGCCCACCTCGCGGCGGCCCTGGACACGGCACGCCCCGAGCGGCTGCGGCGGCCCTTCACGGATGCCGGGCCGTGGCTGCGGGGTCCGCTGGCCCGGCTCGACGCACAGCGGGGCGGGCACAACTGGCTCACCCGCGGATCCGGGGCCGGATCCGGGCCCGGGGCCGGGTACACGGCCGGGGCCGGGGCCGCGTACGGCACGGGTCCGGACGCTGCCCGGGACGGGGACCGGGGTCGGCTCGTCGTGGAGGAGCTGAGCCCCCGGGAGAAGGAAGTGCTCGAACAGGTGGCCCGGATGATGTCGACCGCGGAGGTCGCGGCCGAGCTGCACCTGTCGGTCAACACCGTCAAGACCCACCTGCGCAGCGTCTACCACAAGCTGTGCGTCTCGCGCCGGCGGGACGCCGTGGACCGCGCCCGGGAGCTCCACATCCTGTGACAGCGCCCGACCGGGATTCTCACCTCCACCGGGTGAGGCACGCACGGCGGCACCCGGACGAGCATGGACGCATCGCCCCGGCCCAGAGGGGCCGGGGCCACCCGGCAGGGTGCGAAGGGCAGCGGCTCATGCGCTACGAATTCCGTATCTCCGGCCATGTCTCCCGGCCCGTGTCCCAGGCCTTCCCCGAGCTGAAGGCGGTGGCGGCGCCCCGGCAGACGCTGTTCTTCGGCGTCGTGACGGACGAGGCCCACCTGTACGGACTGCTCGGCCGGTTCCGCGACCTGGGCCTGCGCGTCGAGGAGATGCGCCTCCTGCCCGACTGACGTCAGGACCGCCCAGGAGGACACATGGCCGCCCGGCTGGGCTCCCTGGTCGCCCGGACACGGTCCGCGACCGCTCGTACGGTGGAACGTTTCCAGCAGATCAGCCCGGTCGAGGCCGCCATCCGGCTCGCCGCCCAGGCGTTCCTGGCCGCCCTGCCCCTGCTGCTGGTGGTCGCGGCGTTCGCGCCCGGTGCCGTGCACGACCTCATGACGGATTCGCTGCGCTCGATCCTGGGGGTCCCGAGCGATCTGATCGCGGACGCCCGGCGGTCCTACACCGACAGCGGTGCGGTGAAGAACAGTTCGGGGGCTCTCGGCGTGCTGGTGGCGCTGGTGTCGGCCACCGCGATGAGCCGGGCGCTGCAAGCCGTGTGCGAGCGCTGCTGGCGGTTGCCGAAGGCCGGGGCGCGGGTCTCCGCCTGGCGCTGGCTGGTGTGGCTGGTGGTGTGGCTGGTGCTGTTGTTTGCGCAGGCGCCGCTGCACCGGGGCTTCGGCGCGGGCCCCGCCGTCGGGTGTGTGCTGTCGCTGCTGACGTCCGTACTGCTGTGGTGGTGGACCCAGCATCTGCTGCTGTGCGGGCGGATCGGCTGGTGGCCGCTGCTGCCCGGTGCCGTGCTGACCGGCACCGGCATGGTGGCCCTGTCGTACGTGTCCCCGCTGGTGATGCCGAAGGCGATGGAGCGCAGCTACGGCGAGTTCGGTCCTCTGGGGCCGGTCTTCACCCTGCTGAGCTGGCTCATCACCGCGTTCATGGTGGCGGTGACCGGGCTGGCCGTCGGGGAGTCCCTGGCGACGTCGGCCTGGTACGGGCGGCTGACGGCCCGGTTCACCCGTCGCGGGTGATCCGCTCGGGCCGCCCTCGCCCGCACATTCGTACTGCCCGTAGTTGCAGAGGAGAGACAGATGGACGGTTCCCTGCCTTTGGCGTACGACTACCCGATGCTGAGCATGCTCTGGACCATCATGTGGGTCTTCCTCTGGGTCCTGTGGTTCTTCCTGCTGTTCCGCATCATCACGGACATCTTCCGTGACCACGAGCTCGGCGGGTGGGGCAAGGCGGGCTGGCTGATCTTCGTCATCCTGCTGCCCTTCCTGGGCGTGTTCATCTACGTGCTGGTGCGGGGCAAGGGCATGAGCAAGCGCGACATGAAGCAGGTCGAGGAGCAGCAGGCGGCCGTGGACGACTACATCCGGCGGACGGCCGGCGCACCCGCCGGGGGCGGGGCGAGCGAGGTCGACCAGCTGGCCAAGCTGTCGGACATGCGGGCCAGCGGGGCGATCTCCGAGGAGGAGTTCCAGCGGGCGAAGCAGAAGGTCCTGGGCTGACCGGCCGAGCCGGACGGTGCGTCACGGCCCCTTCGGGTGGGCCGGCCCCGCGGGGGCCGGCCCGCCTTCGGCCGGGTCGTCGGCGGCGGGACCGCCGTGGGTGGGCCCGCCGTCGACCGGTCCGCCCGGGGCTGCCGCGCCGACGGCCGGCTCCTGTGCCAGGAAGTCGACGATCGCCAGGGCGAAGAGCAGGGCGAGTGCCAGGGCGAGCACGACCAGGCCCGTCGGGTAGCTCCACAGGACGTAGGTGAGGACGGCCGCGGCCACCAGGATCCAGACGATCCAGGTCCGGCGGCGGCGCACGAAGGGTCCGACCGGGCCGGTCCGCAGACCGGCCCGGTCGGCCGTCGTACGGGCCGCCCCAATGCCGGAGTGCCACATTCCGCGCAGCACTCCGGCCCGGCGGCCGGGGCCGGTCAGCCAGGCGGACACGGCGATCACCACGCCCAGTGCCGCCACCGTCCGCACCGACTGGCGCAGGAAGCGGACCAGGGTGTCGTACACCGAACCGGCGGCGGGCTGGGAGACCCCCTCCGGCAGGGCGTCGAGGTAGATCACCCGGAAGACGGTCAGGCCCACGCCCAGCAGGACGACGGCGAACGCGACGCCGAGGGCGGCGGCGACGAGGGCGCGGCGGCGGTGCTCCGAGAGCCAGATGCCGACGGCGAGCAGGATGATGCCGAGGACCGGCAGCCAGGTGCCGACGAGCTGGAGGAGACGGAAGCCGGTCTTGAGCCGGCCGATGTCGTCGGCCTTGACGAGGGTGAAGTCGGTGTGGATCTCGGGGATCTTGCCCGCCACGCCGAGGCCCGCGTCCACCAGACGCTGCTTGACCTGCTCGATGACCGGTGCGAGGTCGAGGGTGACGGTGTTCTGGTTGATCTTGACGGCGCCGCCGCCGCTGCCGGTGAGGGCCTTGTCCACGGACGCGTGGATCTTGCGGTTGGCCTCCGTCCAGACCTTCTCGAAGGCGTCGGAGGAGACGACGTCGAGGGCCTTGTCGTGGACGAAGCTGCGGACGGCGTTCTCGATCGGGTCGCTGAGTTTGCCCAGGGCCTTCGTGAGGCGGGGACGGTCGTCGGGGGCGACGTCCTCCAGCAGGGAGTTCAGGTCGATGTGCTGCATCACGGCATCGGTCGCCCGGTTGGCCACGGCAGCCTGGACGTCCGCGTCGGAGGCGAGCGGGGCAACGGTGTCGACGTAGCGGTCGGTGTTGCCGACGATGTCGGCCGTCCAGGTGGCCACGAGGCTGAGCGGTGCCAGGATGCAGCCGAGGACGATCAGCACGGCGGCCCAGAAGTGCCGTACCCGGTGCCGTTTGGGCCGCTCACCCCCGGCCGCCACCTTGGCCTCCAGCTCGGCCACCCGCGCGTGGAGCACGGACAGTTCGTCGTCGGTGCCCCCGCCGCCCGTCCCACCGGGTTGGGTCCCCGTCATGCGCTGCTCCCTCACCTGGTCCGCGTCGCTGCCGGAATGCCCAGATAACCGTGGGCCCCGGGGGGCGGGCGAGCGGAGCGGCGCCGTACGGGTGAGCGGCGGCGGGGCGGGTGAGCGACGGCAGCGCGGGGCTGCTACGTCCGGGCGGCCGGTCCGGGCCACGCGTCGCGGCCGGCCAGATGGAGGACCAGCGCGGCGATGTTCCAGGCGTCGTCCTCGCCGCGGTGGTGGCGGCCCTCCAGAGGGAGGCCCGCCACGGTCAGGGCGCGGGCCATGCCGGGGCGCTTGCGCAGACCGTACGCCTCGGTGAACACCGCCTTGGCGTTGATGTGGTGGCGCCCGAACGGGTAGGGCACGGCGGCGGCCTGGCACTGACGGGTGAACTGGTGCCGGTCGTAGTCGCCCCAGCTCGCCCACGGCCGGGCCCCGGCGGCGTGCTCGGCCGCGAGCAGCCGGCACGCCTCGGCGAAGCCGATCCCGGTGTCCACCTCGGCCTGGGTGAGGCCCGTCAGCTCCGTGCAGAACGGGCTGACGGACGACCGGGCGGGACGCACCAGGATCCGGTGCCGCCCCACCCGCTCCGCCGTGCCGAGGTCGACCACGGTCAGCCCGATCTCGATGATCTCGCTGACGGCCCCGGGCGGGGGCGTCCCGTCCCAGCAGGTCGCTTCGACGTCGACGACGTTCAGCAACTGCGCGTCCGTCCGCGGCGCCCTGGGCGCCGTCGGGGTCTTCGGTGTCATCGCTTCCTCGGTGGGTATCGGGTCGGGCTCAGGACAGGGACAGGGACAGGGACAGGGACAGGGACAGGGACAGGGACAGGGACAGGGACAGGGCCGGGGCCGGGGGCCTGTTCGGGGGTCAGAAGCTGTTGCTGCGGACCGGCCCCGAGGAGCGGATCGGGGCGCGCGGCCCCGTGCGCCACAGCGGGGCGACGGCGGTGGCGAAGGCGCGGAAGGCCGCGTCGGTGTCGGCGTCCGCCGGGGCGGAGCCGTCGCCCGGATCGGCCGGGTGGGCACCGGCCGCGACGATGTCGCGGGCGATCGCCTCCTCCGGCCGGGTGTCCGGCTCCCCCGGCCCGTGCGCGGTCAGCCGTGCGCCCCACGGCTCGGCGCCGACCTGCCGGTGCAGCCCGCTGAAGTCGGCGGGGACGGTGTCGGTCTCGGTCCACCGGGTCGCGTGCTCGTACAGGACCTGGCCGGGTGCGCGGTCGCGCAGCCCGTCCTGGACCTCCGGGTCGTGGTCGCCGAGGTCGTACGCCACGACCAGCGTGTCCGGGCGCTGCGGTGCGTACGGCACGAGGTCCAGGGCCAGGATCTCGGCCGCCGCCAGGGCGAGGATGCGGTCGGAGCGGCCCGGCAGGGCGCTCACCGCGTCGGGGCGGTGCCCGGCCGCGTCCAGGGCGACCGCCAGCCGGTCCAGGCTGCGGCGGCAGGCCTCGTAGCTGTCGCTGAGGTAGGCATAACGGCCGCGCATCACCTGGAACCCGTACGGCGAGAGGCTGCCGAGCAGTGTTCCGGTCAGTACGAACTGCCAGCCGCGCAGGTCGGTGGCGTCCAGCGGGGACGTGCGGGCGGCGGCCTCGGCACGGTCGAGCATCCGGCGGAGCCGGGCGTGGGCCCAGGTCCACGCGTCGTCGTCCGGCGCGGGAAGGCGGGCGGCCCGTTCGCGGGCGGTGGCGAGGTCGCCGGAGAGGAGCGCGTTGCAGGCCACGAGGTACTGGCCGGGCCACGGCTCGAGGAGGGCTTCGTGGCGCAGCAGTTCCTGTGTCGCCTCGCCGTGGCGGTCCTCGGCCTCCAGCGCGGCGACGAGCTCGGACAGCGGTCGGCGGCCGGCAGGCCCGGGGGTCAGCCGCAGGGCCTCGCGCAGGGCGGGTACGGCGGCGAAGGCGATGCCGTGCTCGATGCACAGGTAACCGAAGGCGTAGAGCCGGCGCGGATCGCCGGGCTTGCGGGCGGCCTTCTCGGCCGCCTTGGCGAGTTCACGGAACCCGACGGCCTCCGCGAGCGGCCCGACCTCGGCGACGAGGTCGGCGAGCTCGGCGGTGTCGGCCAGGGGGCGCAGGGTGCGGACGGCGCTGGGTATGTCGCCGGCGGCCACATGGCGCCGGACGTCGTCGAATGCGGTGCTCATCGCCGACGATGATCGTCGACCCCGCCGGGCCGGACCAAACGAATTCCCGGCGCGGCCGGCAGGACCGACGGCGCTGCCGGGGACACCACGGCCGATCCGGTCGACCCGCCGCCCGAAGACCGGCCGACGGCTCGGTGGCTGGACCGGCCCCCGCGCACCGACGCCCGGGGACGCGCACCGTCGGGGCCATGCCGGCGGCCGGGAACGGAGCGCCGCGGCCCTGCGGCAGCCGGACGCAGTGCACCGCTGACGGCTCGGCACGCGTCGGCGGCGGGCGGCGGCGGGCGGCAGCGGACCGGCGGGACGCCGGAACGGGTCGGAGCGGCGGGACGCCGGAACGGGTCGGAGCGGCGGGACGCCGGAACGGGTCGGAGCGGCGGGACGCCGGAACGGGTCGGAGCGGCGGGACGCCGGAACGGGTCGGAGCGGCCCGGTGGCCGGGGCGGAGGGCCTCTCAGTCTCCGCCGCCCCCGCCTCCTCCGCCGCCCCCGCAGGACGAGGAGCTGCCGCAGGATGCCGAGCCGCAGCTGTCCCCGCCGTCGCTCCATGCGCTGCGGCGGCGGCGCGACTTCTTGGGGCCGAGCAGTAGCTGGAAGGCCACCAGGCCGATGACCAGGACGATGGTCAGTGCGGTTCCCATCGCGCACCCCCGTTCTCCGCGTTCCGTTCGGTCGTGCGTGCAGGATGCCCTGGTCAGGGGCGATTCCACGCACCGCTTGAGCAACTTCAGAGCTTCCGGCGCCGCGCGGTGCCGGACCGCGCTCGAAGTCACCGCCCACGGTCTGAGCACCCGCTGGCCCCGCCGCCATGCGGGTGCGGGTACTGGGTACCGCGGCCGGCGGCGGGATCTCCCCGTCAGGACGTCGTCTGCAGGGCGGGCCTGCGCGGCGAGCGGATGCGGCGGATCCCGATCAACGGCGACACCGAGTCGGTCGGCACCCCCACCTCGTACTGCGTGGCGACGTACGAACATCTGCGCACGGTCACCAAGTGCCCGGCGCGCACCAGTTGTGGCTGACGACGACCGACGCCGACAACAACGGCGGTGCTCCTGACAGCTCCGACAAGACCTACCGCATCACCGTCGGCCGAGACGGGCGGACGGCCGGGGTGCGGCCCCGGACCGCCCAGGCCCGCAGCCCGAGGGTGATCGACCCGTCCGGCCGCGCCGGCACGGCCGCGCGCAGCGCGTCGTGCAGCCGGGCGCGGGCGGGCGGGGCCAGGGCCGCGACGTAGCCGGGGGCGGGGCCCTGCCCGGCGAGGAACGGCTCCCACAGCTCGGTGAAGTCGGCGAGGACGGCGGTCGGTTCCACGGGGGTGACGGCCACCTCGGACAGTCCCGCGCCGGTCCAGAGCCGGCGCAGCGGCTCCGGGCGGCACAGCGGGAACCGGGTGCGTTCGTCGAGTCCGGCCGCCGCGGGGTCGGCGGCCGTGGCGGCCGCCCAGAAGCGGTCGAGGAGGTCCATGCCGTCGCCGTAGGCCCAGACGTACGCGGCCACCGTCCCGCCGGGACGCACGGCCCGCACCGCCTCGGCCACGGCGTCGTGCGGCGCGGGCAGGAAGTTGAGCACGAGCCCGCTCACGGCGACGTCGAACGAGGCGTCGCGCACGGGCAGCCGCTGCCCGTCCGCCACGGCGAGCCCCACCTGCGGGGGTACGGCGGCGCGGGCGGCCGCCGTGAAGGCGGCCGAGCGCTCCACGCCCACGACCGTCCGGGGACGGCAGCGCGCGGCCACGGTCGCGGTCAGGGCCCCCGTCCCGCAGCCCACGTCCAGCCAGCGCAGCCCCGGTCCGCAGCCAAGCCAGCTGACGAACAGCTCCGCGGCCCGCCGGCTCCACCGGCCCATGTACCGCTCGTAGGCGTCCCCGGCCGCCGGACGCCCACCGCCCCACACGTCGAACCGGCCCTGTTCCTCCGCCACCCCACCACGATCCCCGCCCGCCGACCCCGTCCACGCCACCGACACGCACGATGATCCCGCGTGGAACCGGCATCGAACCGCCCTCGAACGGGTACGTCGATCCGGCGCACGGATCCTGCGCAGCCCTCGCCTGGAAAGTATGATCAAGCAATGTCTGAGATGACCGAGACCACGCCCGGCTGGCTGACCACGGACGAGCTGGAACTGGCCAGGGCCCGGATGCCCATCCTGTACGTCGAGGCCGTGCCCGTACGCGTGGACGACAGCGGTGACGTCACCAGCATCGGCCTGTTGCTGCGGATCGGAGCGGACGGGACCGTCAGCCGGACCCTGGTCTCCGGCCGCGTGATGCACCACGAGCGGGTACGGGACGCCCTGCTGCGCCACCTGGAGAAGGACCTCGGCCCGGTCGCGCTGCCCCGGATCCCGGCCTCGCTCCAGCCCTTCACGGTCGCCGAGTACTTCCCCACCGTGGGCGTCAGCCCGTACCACGACCCGCGCCAGCACGCGGTCTCCCTGGCCTACATCGTCCCGGTGTCCGGCGACTGCCGCCCCCGCCAGGACGCCCTGGACCTGGTGTGGTTCAGCCCCCAGGAAGCCGCGTCCACGGCGGTGCAGATGGAGATGCCGGGCGGGCACGGGGTCCTGCTGCGACAGGCACTCGCGCATGTCGGCCACGTGTACTGAGCGATCGGCTGCTCCGGGGCGGACCGTTTTCCGTCCGGGCCAACTACTGCTCAGCTGACGGGTGTTGCGCGATCGGCGTCGTGAAGCGGCGCCGCCCTGGGCCCGAGTCGGCCGGACGAGTGACACGGGCGCGGGTGCGGGCCGGGGTGCTGGTGGCCCGGGGTGCCGTGGGCTGTCATGGGGGTCTGGGTCGTCGGGGAGCTCGGGCTGTCGTGGAAGCAGCGGAGGAGGAGGTGCGGGCCGGTATGGACGCGTGCGAGCGGATCGGCGTCCGACCGGTCGACGTCCGACGGATCGACGTCCATCAGCACGTCATCCCGCCAGACCGGGTCCGCGCGTTGGCCGAGCGGGCCGCCGCCCTCGGCTGGCCCGCGCCCTCCTGGGACCGGCAGGGCGCCCTGGCGATGATGGACCGCCGCTCGATCGCCACCGGCCTCCTCTCGTACGCCGCCCCGCTGGCCGCTCCGGGCGACGTCGCCGGGGCCCGGACCTCGGCCCGGTACGTCAACGAGTTCACCGCCGAACAGGTCAAGGACCGGCCGGACCGCTTCGGCCACTTCGCCGCGCTCCCCCTGCCGGACGTCGGCGGGGCGCTCGCCGAGGCCGTCCACGCCCTGGACGAGCTCGGCGCCGACGGGGTGATGGTCCTGTCCAACGCCGAGGGCCGCTACCTCGGCGATCCGGAGTTCGAGCCGCTGTGGGCCGAGCTGGACGCGCGTACCGCCGTGGTGCTCGTCCATCCCACGGCGCCGCCCGGGGCGCCGGTCCCGGGGCTGCCGAGCCCGCTGGTCGACTTCCCGTACGACACCGCCCGCACGGCCCTGCACCTGGCGCTCGCCGGGATCCCCGGGCGGTACCCCGGGCTGAGGATCATCCTTCCCCATGCCGGCGGCTTCCTGCCGTACGCCGCCCACCGCTTCGCCTCGGCCGCCCGGCTGCGCCCGGACGGCACGCCCCAGGACCTCATGGCGGAGCTGCGGCGCTTCTACTTCGACACCGCCTTCTGCGCCGGGCCCGCCTCGCTGCCCTCGCTGCTCGCCTTCGCCGCACCGGGCCATGTGCTGTACGGCAGCGACTTCCCCATGGTGCCCGAGGAGTGGTGCGGCGGCTTCGACGAGGCGCTGGAGGCCTACCCGCACTGGTCGGACGGACAGCTCCACGCGGTCCGTCGCGGCAACGCCGAGCTCCTCGTCCCGCGGCTGGCCGCCCACGCCTGACCGGCAGCGCCCGGCCGTCCGCGGCTGACCGGCCGCACCTGGCCGCCGGCGCTCGACGGCCCGCACTCGGCCGACCGTCGGGGGCGCGCCGCCCGGCGGATCGGTGCACGGGGCAACGATCAGCAGTTCGAGCCACTCTGATACTTCTTCAGGCCATGAAGAAGATCACTCGCCGACAGACCCTGGGCATCGCTGCGGGGGCAGCCACCGCCCTGGGGGTGACCGCCGCGGTCATACGCTCGTCGGCCACGTCCGCCCCCGAGCCCGGCGCCTCGGCCAAGGGGCCCGCTCCGACCGGTTCCGTGCCCGCCCTGCCCGACGTGTCCGCCCTCGACGAGGTGTACCAGGGCAGCCGGATCCAGATCGTCCCCGCCGCCGGTGGCGGCCACCACGACGGGCACCACCTGCCGAGTCTGCCGACCATCCGGATCGACGGCAAGGAGCTGCACCTCATGCCGAACGCGGACGGCACCTGGATCAGCGTGGTCAACCACTACGAGACCTTCCCGGACCCGGTCTCGGCCGCCCGGGCCGCCGTCCGCGACCTCAAGGGCGCCGCCCTCGTCCCCTTCGACCCCAAGGCAGGCAGGGCGTGACCGTCCGCAAGAACCAGGCCAAGCTCACGGCGGACGAGAAGCGGGGCTTCGTCAACGCGGTGCTGGAGCTCAAGCGGACCGGCGTCTACGACCGCTTCGTCACCGCCCACAACTTCTTCCTCAAGAACGACTCCGACTTCGGTGACCGGGTCGGCCACCGGTCGCCGTCCTTCCTGCCCTGGCACCGCCGGTTCCTCCTCGACTTCGAGGCCGAACTGCAGAAGGTGGACCCGAAAGTGTCCCTCCCTTACTGGGACTGGACCGAGGACCGCACGGCCCGCTCGTCGCTGTGGGCCCCGGACTTCCTCGGCGGGACCGGTCGGGACCGGGACGGCCAGGTCACGGACGGGCCGTTCGCGTACGCGGGCGGCAAGTGGCCCGTGACCGTGGGCGTGGACCAGCGACCGTACCTGCGCCGGGCCCTCGGCGTGGCCGTGCCCGAGCTGCCGACGAAGGACGAGGTCAAGGCGGTGCTGGCGCTGGCCGAGTACGACGCGGCGCCGTGGAACAGCACCTCCGGCGGCTTCCGCAACCACCTGGAGGGCTGGCGGGGTTCGGGCATCCACAACCGGGTGCACGTCTGGGTCGGTGGCCAGATGGCCAGCGCGGCCTCGCCCAACGACCCGGTGTTCTGGCTGCACCACGCGTTCATCGACATGCTGTGGGCGCAGTGGCAGATCCAGCACCCGAAGTCCCCTTACCTGCCCGGGGCGGCGACGCCGAACGTGGTCGACCTGCGCCGCGCGATGACCCCGTGGAACAACGTGACGCCGGCGGACCTGCTCGACCACCGCACGTTCTACACCTTCGACACCGAGCAGGCGAACGGCACCAAGCGGTAGCGCGTGGCCAGTGGCCCGAACGACCCCTGGCCGGCCAGGCTTTGGGGCGGACCGACCGTTCTTCCGCTGACGCAGACGTCCTCTCGGACGCCCACTCAGCGGAAGGCGGTGACCCGGGCGGCGGTCCCGCACAGGGCGAACTCGCCGCCGTCGTCCGGCGCGAGCTGGAAGGCGCCGCCCGCGACGCCGACCACCAGGGAGGGCGCCACCGTCGGCTCGGCCCCCGACGCGCAGTAGCCGTCGGCCTCACCGAGGACCGGGGTGAACCGCACGGTGGTCGACGCCGTACCGCCGGCGGGCAGCACGACCGTCCGGGCCGTCCCCAGCCGCTGCACGGACAGGGGCTTGTTGCGCTGGGGCGAGCCCAGCCCGGCCACCGCGACGGTGGGGTAGCCCTTCAGGGCACACGCCCGGGAGCCGTCGTTGACGACCGTGATGCGGACCTGTGCCGCGCCCGTCCGGGCCGCGCTCACCGCCGCGAGCTGGCTGCTGCGGCACGGTGGCGTGGGCGCCCGTACGACGGCCTCCCCGGCCGTGTCCGCGACGGCCGCTCCCCCACCGGCCAGCAGCATCCCGCCGGCCAGGACCGCCGACGCCAGGAGTACGCGCATGCCTGTCCTCCCTCGCGAGGTCACGGGCGACCGAACGCGCGCCCGCTTCTGCCCTACCACCCTGGCACCGCACCGGTCGGGGGCGCGAGCGGAGCGGCGATCCGGGCAGGTCAACGGCGGGACGGGCTGCTGCTCGGCCTGCTGCACGGCCCGGGCGGCGCCCGGGATCACGCCTCCGGCCCACCCTGGATGCGGCGATCGCCGCCCTCGGTGACCATCACACCCAGGGGCCGGACCCGCCGGCCACCGGCCAAGGCACCGGCCACCGGCCACCGGCCACCGGCCACCGGCACGAGGAGGAGCTGTGACGCAGCTGGCGCGGATCCCCCTGGCGGACGGCGGCTCGCTGCTGGTCGAGGCGCCGGGGGCCGGGGAGGGTCCGATGGAGGAGGGCCGCTTCGGCGAGGTGATCCACGAGCTCCCCGAGAACCTCCAATCGGCCCTGGGCTCGGTGACGGAGGCGGCGACCGCCATGCTCGACCAGTTGCGCAAGGCGCGACCCGACGCGATCAACGTCGAGTTCGGCGTCGACCTCTCGTTCGAGGCGGGCGCGGTGATCACCAAGAGCAGCGCCAACGGCCACCTGCGCGTGTCGATGTCCTGGGAGGGCGGAAGCCGCACCTGAACGCCCGGCCGGCCTCGCCGAGTCAGGGGCGACGGGTGGCCACGAGGGTGGCGAAGGCGAGGAGGAGCGCGGCGCAGAGGAAGGCCGGCCAGGGGGAAGTGTCGCCCACCAGGACCGGGGAGACCCGGCGTCGGGCGTCGTAGGCCACCTCGATCTCGCCGCCCGCACGGGCCACCGCGTGGTCCTCCTTCAGTTCGGTCGGGTAGCCGCCGGGGCAGGTCAGGACATGGCGGTAGACGGTCCGGGAGGCCGGTGCGCCCTCGCCGGCCGTGTGCGAGCCGCGTTCCTCGATCTGACGGACGACGCAGAGCGCCCGGTCCGGCCGGGCCGCCGCCCGGTCCGCGGCCGCGACGACCGCCAGCAGTCCCACCGCGACCGCCAACGCCCCGAAGACGCCGCCGCTGCCGCCCCGTAGCGCGCCGTACGCCACCGCCGCCCCGAGCACCAGCACGGCGCCTCCGACCAGGGCCACCGGGCCCGGTGGCGCCGAGTCCGCGCTCAGACACCACCAGGACCAGCCGTGGACCAGCCCGGCGGCGGCAGCGGGCAGCAGCACCGCGACACCCCGCATCCTCGCCTTCTCCCCCATGGCTCCCCCCTGGTTGCCGGGACGCCCCGGCCGGGACGGACGGTTCCTGAGGCGTTCCGCGCGGCGGCCTCTTTTCCTCCCGAAATATCTTGACGTCGAGATTGATCTTCCGGCAGGCTACGGCGAGCGTAAGTATCTCGACGTCGAGATATCTTCTCGGGGGAACGGAGGCGCCCGGCATGGGGCGAGAACGGGCAGGCGGCGGAGGCACGGGTGTAGGGGGCGCAGGCGGCGCCTGCGACGCCGGACACGGCACGAGTGACGGACACGGCACGAGTGGCAGGCGCGACACGGGTACCGGGCCCCACACGCGTACCGGCGGCGGTCCCGGCCGGGGCGTCCCGGCAACCAGGGGGGAGCCATGGGGGAGAAGGCGAGGATGCGGGGTGTCGCGGTGCTGC
>NZ_RPRY01000164.1 GCF_003949795.1 Streptomyces sp. WAC06614 | reverse complement strand
CGTCCAGGCAGTCCTCGCCCTGGCCCGCCGACGGGTCAACGTCCTGTGGGCCCTGATACGTGACGGACGGTGCTACCAAGGCGAACTCCCCGTCACAACAACGGCTTGACAACGTCATTAGGAGGTGGGGCCGGTGCGGCCGTCCGGCCGCGGCCGCAGCCGGCGCCACAGGGCCGGGGCCGTGCCGACCAGCAGGGCCAGCGCCACCGCCAGGGCGACCCCCTTCCACGGCTCCGGGAACAGCGACCCGCCCAGGATCCCGATCAGCCCGTACGTCGCCGCCCAGGCCACGCACGCGGGCGCGTCGCCCCGGGCGAACCGGCGCAGCGGCATCCGGGCCAGCAGACAGGCCAGCATCACCGGGATCCGGCCCGCCGGGACCAGCCGGGACACGACCAGGACCAGCACCCCGTGCGCGTCCAGCCCGGCCTGCGCCCGGGCCAGCCGCTCGGGGCTGGCCCGCCCGCGCAGCCGGGACAGCCAGCGGGAGCCGCCGCGCGAGCCGACCCCCTGCTGCCCCAGCCAGTACAGGGTGACGTCCCCGACGAACGCCGCCAGCGCGGCCACCGCGCACACCAGCAACACCCCTGCCGGCAGCGACCGGTGGTGGAAGGCCACGACCGCCGCCGAACTCACCAGCGCCCCTGTCGGAATCACCGGCACCAGCGCCCCCAGGGCCACCAGCAGGAACAGTGCCGGATAGCCCAGCGCCTGCTGGGTGGACTCCGTCGGCCCCGGCCCCCACTGCGCCGCCAGCACCACGCCCGCCCCCGCCCCCGTCACGGCACCCGCACGCATGCGCCGTGCTCCGGCACCCGGACCGTCACCTTCGGCGCCGTCCGCGCGGCCAGCCGCTCGAACTCGCCGCCCGGCGCATGGAACTCGTGCGGGCGGACGGCGTCCATCCCGATCGGCCAGTACGTCCCGTAGTGCACCGGCACCGCCGCGGCGGGCGGCCCGACCTCCTGCGCCATCGTGTCGAACAGCCCGGTGTCCCCCGCGAAGTACGTCCGCGCCGCGCCCTGGACGACGTACCCGAGCGCGGGCGCCAGGTGTGGGCCGAACGGCAGCCGCCGGCCGTCGTGCCGTGCGGCGACCGCCCGGACGCTCACCCCCGCACCGATCTCCACCTCCTCGCCCGGTGCCACCTCCGTCAGCAGCAGCCCGCGCAGCCCCGCCAGCCGGGCCAGCCGCGGCACCGCCCGGGGCGCGCCGCGCGGGACCACCAGCCGGGTCCCCGGGGCCAGCGTGGCCAGCGAGGGCAGGTGCAGATGGTCGGCGTGCAGGTGCGAGACGAGCACCGCGTCCGCCACGGCCGCCTCCGGCGGCGGCAGCGCCCCGCGCCGACGGCGTAGGTGCGCCAGTCTCGACGCGAACAGCGGGTCCGTCAGCAGACGTACCCCGGAGTCCTCGACCGTGCACGTGGCGTGCCCCCACCAGGTGATCCCGACCGGCACCTCGGTCCCTCCCTACCCTGGACGTCTGTCGTGAGCGTAGGCCCCGACCGGCCGTTTCGCCCCGGTCCGGTGGCCGACGGCCCCCTCCTCGCCGCCGCCCGATCGGAGTAGGGTCGGGCGGCATGGATGAGCTGCGCGTGGCCGCTATCACCAGCTTGGCCCCGCTGGAGGAACTCGATGCCGACCCGTTCCTCGTGGACACCCGGAGCCAGCACGCCATGTGCGCCCGCTGGGCGGCGGACCAGGGCTACGTGGTGACGAGGCAACTGCTCTTCCTGGCCCTGCGCGCCGACCACGTCGGGCTCTGGCGTGATGTCGACGCGGGCCAGGTCGACCTGTTCGTCGCCCCCAACCGGCGGGTGCTGGAGCGGGCCCTGCGGTCCGTGGACGAGTTCACCGCCGAGTGCGCCCGGCGCGGGGTGCGGCTGGAGACCGCCGGCCTGGACGAGCCGCGCTACACCTCCGCCATGAAGGCCGAGGTCCACCGCCGGATGTCGATGCCGACCGCGGGCTACGACGGCACCTGACCGCCCCACCGGCGCCCCCGGGTGCCCCCCTCGCACGGTTGCGCCCCGTGCCCGGCTGGGAAAGATCCCTTCGGACCCCTGCGGACGGCCGCGGGGGCGGGCGAGGGCAGGTGGGCGTGCGGCGAGGGCGGTGGCACACGGCGGGGAGCGCCCTGGGACGGGTGCTCGTCGTCTGGGCGGCCTCCACCCTCACCCTGCTCGTGCTCGCCGCACTCCTGCCCGACTTCCGCCTGCAGTCCGACGACGGCGACAGCATCACCGAGATCGGGCTCACCGCGGCCTGGGGCGCCGGCGCCTTCGGCCTGCTCGGCGCCCTGGTGTGGCCCGTCCTGGTCCGGGCGCTGCTGCTGGTGCCCGCGCTGGTGCTGGGCCTGCTGGTGTTCTTCCTCAACGGCTCGCTGCTCTGGCTGGCCCTGGACCTGGTGCCGTCCGGGAGGAGCGAGGTGGCCCCGCAGACCGCCGTGGTGGTCGCCGCCGTGATGTCGGCCGTCGCCTCCGCCACCTCCACCGCCCTGGCGGTGCGCGACGACGAGGCCTACCGGCGGCGGCTGTACCGGCTCGCCGACCGGCGCCGCCGCCGCGGCCGGGGCGGGGTCCGGGGCCGACGGGGCGGCCCGCCCGACGGCGGCCCCCCGCCCGCGCCCGGACTGCTCGTCGTCCAGCTCGACGGGGTCGGCCACGAGGCGCTGCGGGACGCGGTGGCCCGGCGGGTGATGCCCACCGTGGGCGACTGGCGGGAGCGCGGACACCGGCTGGCGCCCTGGCAGACGGACTGGTCCAGCCAGACCGGCGCCAGCCAGCTCGGCATCCTGCACGGCTCGACCTTCGACGTGCCCGCGTTCCGCTGGTACGAGAAGGACACCGGCGAGGTGATGGTCTGCAACCGCCCCACCGGTGCTGCCGAGCTCCAGCGCCGGGCCGTCGCCCGGACCGCCGACGGCGGGCTGCTCACCCTGGACGGGGCCAGCCGGGGCAACCTGTTCAGCGGCGGCGCCGACCAGCTCGCGCTGGTGCTGTCGGTCTCCGCCCGGCGGGGCCGGGCCAACCGCTCCCGGGCCGGCTACTTCGCCTACTTCTCCGACCCCGCCAACGCCGTCCGCACCGCCGTCTCCTTCGGGGCCGAAGTGGTGCGCGAGCTGGTCCAGTCGGTCCGGGCCCGGGCCCGCGGGGACCGGCCGCGGGTCCCGCGCGGCGGGCTCTACCCCTTCATCCGGGCCTTCGCCACCGTCGTGGAGCGCGACGTGGTGGTCGCGGCGGTGATCGGCGACCTGCTGGCGGTCCGCACCTGCGTCTACGCCGACCTGGTCGGCTACGACGAGGTCGCCCACCACTCCGGCCCGCACGGCCCGGACACCGACCAGGTGCTGACCCGGCTGGACCGCAGCCTCGCCCTGCTGGCCCGGGTCGCGGCGCACGCGCCGCGCCCGTACCGGATCGTGCTGCTGTCCGACCACGGCCAGAGCCCGGGGGAGACCTTCCTCGCCCGGTACGGCCTCACGCTCAAGGACCTGGTCCGGGCGGGCTGCGGGCTGCCCGTGCCGCGCCGGGCCGGGCGCACCCGCAGCGGGGCCGAGGCCCGCGCCGCGGTCCGCGCGGCGCTGCACCGGCCGGAGGAGGAGACGGCCGAGGAGGCCCGTCCGGTCCGCGGGTCCGAGCCGGTGGTGCTCGCCTCGGGGAACCTCGGCCTGATCTCCTTCCCGGACGTGCCGGGCCGGGCGGGCCGGGCCTGGATCGACCGGGCCCACCCGGCCCTGCTGCCGACCCTGGCCAACCATCCGGGGATCGGGTTCCTGCTGGTGGACGGGGTGGTGCTGGGCCCGGGCGGGGCGGAGGCGCGGCTCGACGTACCGGGGGCGGCCGAGGAGCTGCTGGCGGCGTTCGGCCCGGGTGCGGCCCGGGCGGTGCGGCGTACGGACCGCTTCCCGCACGTGGCCGACATCATGGTCAACTCGGCGTACGACCCGGCCACCGGGGCCGTCCACGCCTTCGAGGAACAGATCGGCTCGCACGGCGGGCTCGGCGGGGAACAGGGCCGGGCCTTCCTGATGTGGCCGGCCGAACTGTCGGAACCGGTGCCCGACCCGACGGACCCGGCGCCGGTGCTGGTCGGCGCGGAGGCGGTGCACGCGGTGCTGCGCCGGTGGCTGCGGGAGGCCGACGGGCCGCAGGTCCCGCTGGAGGATCCCCGGCATCGGGCGCCGACCGACGCAACCCTTCCGTCGACAGGGGGGCCCGGACAGGACGAACCCCGGTGATTTGGCGGCGCTCCCACCGTGCCCCACCATGTGTCGACCTGCCCATCATGTGAGACATCCCTAAGGCGCACCCCCCATGACCTCGCACGTCGCACCGCCCCCTGCCGTCGATCCGCAGGACCCCGGGCAGCAGAAAGGTTCCTCCGCGGTGTCGGCGGAGGCCGTGTCCCCGGAAGGGCCGCACGCCCGGCGCTTCGGGCTGCCGATCGCGACCTGCCTGGTGATCGGCAACATCATCGGCGGCGGGATCTTCCTGCTCCCGGCCTCCGTGGCCCCCTTCGGTTCCATCAGCCTGGTCGCGTTCGGCGTGCTCACGGTCGGTGCCATCGCCCTGGCCCTGGTCTTCGGCCGGCTCGCCGAGCGGCTCCCGCGGACCGGCGGCCCCTACCTGTACGCGCGCGCCGCGTTCGGTGACTTCGCCGGCTTCCTGGCCGCCTGGAGCTACTGGATCACCGCCTGGGTCTCGAACGCCGCCCTCGCCGTGGCCGCCGTCGGCTACCTCGGCGTCCTGTTCCCGGCGCTGGCCGAGCACCGCTGGTCGATGTGCCTGGCGGCGCTGGCCGTCCAGTGGCTGCCGGCGGCCTCGAACCTGGCCGGTACCCGGTACGTGGGCGCCGTCCAGGTCGTCGCGACCGTGCTGAAGTTCGTCCCGCTGCTGCTGGTGGCCGTGGGCGGGCTGTTCTTCTTCGACCCCGCCAACCTCGGCCCGTTCCGGGCCGACGGCCACTCGGCCATGGGCGCGATCTCCGCCTCGGCGGCCATCCTGCTCTTCAGCTACCTGGGCGTGGAGTCCGCCGCGGTCAGCGCGGGCGAGGTCCGCGACCCGGCCCGCAACGTCCGGCGGGCCACCGTGCTGGGCACCGTCGGCGCGGCCGTCGTCTACCTGCTGGGCACCCTGTCGGTCTTCGGCCTGGTGGCCCACGACCGGCTGGTCGACTCCACGGCCCCGTTCACCGACGCGGTCGACGCCATGTTCGGCGGCACCTGGGGCGGCACGGTCGTGGCCTGCGCGGCGGTGATCTCCATGCTGGGCGCCCTCAACGGCTGGACCCTGCTCAGCGCGCAGACCCCGTACGCCGCCGCCCGCGACGGCCTCTTCCCGCAGGTCTTCACGGTCAAGCGGCGCGGTGTGCCGGTGGTCGGCGTGGTCGTCACCGTGGCCCTGGCGTCGGCGCTGACCGTCTACAACTACACGGTCGGCTCCTCGGGCGTCTTCGAGGTCCTGGTGCTGGTCACCACCTTCACGGCGACCGTGCCCTACCTGCTCGCCACCGCCGCCCAGATCTACTTCCTGGCCTCCGGCCGCGCCGACCGGGTGCACCGGGGCCGGCTGGTCCGCGACGCCGTCGTGTCCGTCCTCGCGTTCGGCTTCTCCCTGTGGCTGGTCGCCGGGTCCGGCTACGCGGCGGTCTACCAGGGCGTCCTGTTCCTCTTCGCGGGTGTCCTGCTCCACGCGCTGATGGCGGCCCGCAGGCAGCGCCGCGCGGCCTGACCCCGGCGGGTGCCGTCCAGGTGCGGGGAGCCGCCGCCGGCCCGAAGGTGGATGCCATGAGCATCGACGACTACGGCGGCGGACCCGGCCCCGAGGCGGGCGTCCTCGTCGTGACCACCAACGACGTCCCCGGCCACCGGGTGCAGGAGGTCATCGGAGAGGTCTTCGGCCTCACCGTCCGCTCCCGGCACCTGGGCAGCCAGATCGGCGCGGGGCTGAAGTCCATGATCGGCGGCGAGCTCAAGGGTCTGACCAAGACCCTGGTGCAGACCCGTAACCAGGCCATGGAACGACTGATCGAGCAGGCCCGGGCGCGGGGCGCGAACGCCGTCCTGATGATGCGCTTCGACGTCACCGACGCCTCGGACGTCGGCACCGAGGTCTGCGCCTACGGCACCGCTGTGGTCCTGGCCAAGGAATGACCGAACGCCCGGAGGCCGGTCCCCACGGGGACCGGCCTCCGGGCGTCCGTCGCGGCCGCGGGGCTGCGCCCGCGGCCACCTGTCAGTCGAGGTAGTCGCGCAGCACCTGCGAGCGGGACGGGTGGCGCAGCTTCGACATCGTCTTGGACTCGATCTGGCGGATCCGCTCACGGGTGACGCCGTACACGCGGCCGATCTCGTCCAGGGTCTTCGGCTGGCCGTCGTTCAGGCCGTACCGCATGGACACGACACCCGCCTCGCGCTCGGAGAGCGTGCCCAGGATCGACTGGAGCTGCTCCTGGAGGAAGGTGAAGGAGACCGCGTCCGCCGGGACGACCGCCTCGGAGTCCTCGATGAGGTCACCGAACTCGCTGTCGCCCTCCTCACCCAGCGGGGTGTGGAGGGAGATCGGCTCGCGGCCGTACTTCTGGACCTCGATGACCTTCTCCGGGGTCATGTCGAGCTCCTTGCCCAGCTCCTCCGGGGTGGGCTCGCGGCCCAGGTCCTGGAGCATCTGGCGCTGCACGCGGGCGAGCTTGTTGATGATCTCGACCATGTGCACCGGGATGCGGATGGTGCGGGACTGGTCGGCCATGGCGCGGGTGATCGCCTGCCGGATCCACCAGGTGGCGTACGTGGAGAACTTGAAGCCCTTGGTGTAGTCGAACTTCTCCACCGCGCGGATCAGACCGACGTTGCCCTCCTGGATCAGGTCCAGGAACAGCATGCCGCGGCCGGTGTAGCGCTTGGCGAGGGAGACCACGAGGCGGAGGTTGGCCTCCAGCAGGTGGTTCTTGGCCCTCTTGCCGTCCTCGACGAGGATCTCCAGCTCACGCCGGTACGCCGGCTTGAGGTCTTCCTCCTCCTCCAGCTTGTACTCGGAGAACAGGCCCGCCTCGATGCGCTTGGCGAGCTCGACCTCCTGCTCGGCGTTGAGCAGCGGCACCTTGCCGATGAGCTTGAGGTAGTCCTTGACCGGGTCGGCGGTGGCACCGGCGACCATGACCGTCTGCGCCGGGGCGTCGTCGTCGTCCTCGTCCGACAGCACGAAGCCCTGACCGGCGGTCTGCGGCCCCTCCTCGGGGGTGTCGTCCGCCAGGTCCTGGAACAGCTCGTCGTTCTCGACGTCGATGGCCTCGTCGTCGCCGTCCTTGGCGGAGGTCTTCTTCGCCGCGGTCTTCTTGACGGCCGTCTTCTTGGCGGCGGTCTTCTTGACGGTGCGCTTCTTCGGCTCGGCGGTGGTGGCCGCCGCGGAGGCGTCCGTCGCCTCGTCCTCGGTGACGGCCGGAGCCGCCGGCGACGTGGATATCGTCGCGGCGGGAACCGTGGCCGCGGTCTTGCGCGCGCCGATGGGACGCGGCGCGGCCGCCGCCTTCTTGGTCACCGTACGGGCCGGGGCCGCCGCCGTCTTACGGGGCTTCTTGGCGGCGGGCTTGGCGGCCGGGGCGGCGCTCACGTGCAGCGCGACGCCCTCCTCGTCCAGGACCTGGTTCAGGCTGCGCAGGACCCGCTTCCACTGGTCCACCGGGATGCGGCCGGCCTCGAAGGCCTGACGCACGTCGTCACCGTTGATGTGACCCTGCTCGCGGCCGCGCTCGACCAGAGCGACCAGGGCCTCGGATTCGGCGATCTCCGGAGGGAACGTACGGGACGGGCTGAGCGACACAAGAAGCCTCTCGTTGCGAACAGATAAAGGGCGGGCGGGACATCATCGCGCGTCCTTGCGGAAACAGGACCCCGGGGGGTCGGTATTCCGGGGCTGCGCGAAGACACCTGTCGGTTCATCGCCCGCCCGAGTCGATTCGTTACGCGCTGAATTGAGTGACCTGCGCCACGCTGTCGGGAGGCAACCTCGAACGCCGCTCGCGCATCCCGCCCCCCGAAGTCCCGCCCGGCTCAGGAGGGCTTGCGCGCCTCGACGAGGAACCGTGCCGTGTGCGCGACGAACGGGCCGTCCTTCTCGATCCGTTCGTGGAGCTCCTGCAGCCGGTCCCGGTACCCGGCGACGGTGAAACCGGGCACCATCCAGATCACCTTCCGCAAGAAGTAGATCACCGCCCCGATGTCGTAGAACTCCGTCCGCAGCCGCTCCGACCGCAGCTCGACGACCTCCAGCCCGGCCCGTGCGGCGTCGGCGGCCGCGTCGTCGGGGTGGCGGGCCCGGCGCACCTCCTCCGGCTGCGGGCCGAGGAAGTACTCGACGAGCTCGAAGACGCTCGCCGGTCCCACCTGCTGCGAGAGGTAGGTGCCGCCCGGCCGCAGCACCCGCGCGATCTCCTCCCACCAGATGGTCACCGGGTGCCGGCTGGTCACCAGGTCGAAGGCCGCGTCCCCGAACGGCAGCGGCGGCTCGTCCGGGTCCGCGACCACGACCACGCCCAGGGGGTGCAGCAGCCGGGTGGCCCGGTCGACGTTCGGCGGCCAGGACTCGGTGGCCGCCATCAGCGGGGGCCCGCCCGCCCCCACGGCTCCGGCGAGCACCTCGCCGCCACCGGTCTGGATGTCCAGGGCGGACCGTACGCCCGCCAGCTTGGTGCCCATCAGCTTCTGGTACCCCCAGGAGGGCCGCTGCTCACTGGCGCGGCCGTCCAGCCAGGAGAAGTCCCAGCCGTCGACCGAGACGGACTCGGCCTCGGCCACGAGGTGATCGAAAGTAGCTGTCATGTCGTGATCGTCCCAGCTTGCTCCCCAGGTCTCCACCGCATTCCCGGCGGGTCGACTACAGTGGGCGGCGGGCCGTGACTGGCGTTCGGGTGGATCACCACCGGGGAGCGGCCCGGCGTACGGCCGCACCTGCCTGACGTACGTCGACTGCCGCGCGCCTGGGCGACACCGCGACACGCGAACCGCGCTACCGCACGCGCATCCGCAGCGACGTTCAGGAGACCCCGTGACGACCGCCCAGACGACCGAACAGACCGCCCGGCTCATGGACGGCACCGCGCTGGCCCGCCGGATCAGCGAGCGGACGGCCGCCCTGGCCGCCGCCCTCACCGAGCGCACCGGCACGGCGCCCTGCCTGGCCACCGTCCTCGTCGGCGAGGACCCCGCCTCCGTGACGTACGTCCGGATGAAGCAGAACCGCTGCGCCAAGGCCGGCATCACCTCCCGCCACGTGGCTCTCCCGGCCGCCACCACCACCGAGGAACTCGTCGCCACCCTCACCGCCCTCTCCGAGGACCCGGAGATCAGCGGCATCCTGCTCCAGCACCCGGTGCCGCACCACATCGACGAGCGCGCCGCCTTCGAGGCCATCGCCCCGGGCAAGGACGTCGACGGCGTCACCATGCACTCCTTCGCCGCCATGGGCTTCGGCCTGCCCGGCTTCGTCTCCTGCACCCCCGGCGGCATCATGCGCCTGCTGGAGGAGTACGACGTGGACCTCACCGGCAAGCACGCCGTGGTGGTCGGCCGCAGCGCCATCCTCGGCAAGCCGGCCGGCATGCTCCTGCTGGAGCGCAACGCCACGGTCACCTACTGTCACTCCCGTACCCAGGACCTCTCCTCGATCGTCCGCCAGGCCGACGTCCTGGTGGCCGCGGTCGGCAAGGCCGAGTTCATCCGCGGTGAGGACATCAAGCCCGGCGCCGTGGTCCTGGACGCCGGCTACAACGAGGGCAACGTCGGCGACGTCCACTTCGCGTCGGCCGCCGCCCGCGCCTCCCTGATCACCCCGGTGCCCGGCGGCGTCGGCCCGATGACCATCGCCGTGCTGCTGGAGCAGACGGTCCAGGCCGCCGCCACCCAGGCGGGCCTGACCCTGGCCGACCTCGCCTGACCCTGGCCGACCTCGCCTGACCCGCACCGGCACCGCCGGCCGCTTCACCCCTTTACCCCGCAGGTAATCGACCCCGTCCGGGACGCCCGGCAAGGTAGGGGCATCGGGTCCGGAGGGCGCGCACTCGCCCTCCGGACCCGGCTCCCCTCACCCACCGCTCCTCGACGGAGGTCGACCCGCCATGTCCGCAACCCTGCTCGGCAGCATCGCCCGTACCGACCGGCCGGGGACCGCGCTGCGCCGGTTCCTCGCCCTCGACTCCGCGGTCACCACGGCCAACGGCCTGGCCTACGCCGCCTTCTCGGCACCGCTCGGACGGCTGCTCGGGATCGGGCAGGGGCTGCTGCTGGAGCTCGGGCTGCTGCTCGTCGCCTACGGCGCCGGGGTCGGCCTGCTGGCCTCGCGGCAGCGGCCGGCCGCCGGCGCGGTCAAGGCCGTGATCGGGACGAACTACGTCTGGGCCGCGGCCGGCCCGGTCGCCCTGGTGGCCTGGTTCGAGCCGACCACCGCCGGAACCGTGTGGATCCCGGCGCAGGCCCTCACCGTCGCGCTGTTCGCCGTCCTGCAGCAGCTCGCGCTGCGCTCAGTCGCCGAGTGAGCGCAGGTACTTCACCGTCGCCGGGTCGGCCGGGAGCATCGTCTCGATGGCCAGCTCGGCGACGGTCACGTCCATCGGCGTGTTGAACGTGGAGATGGACGACACGAACGACAGCACGTGCCCGTCGTGCTCGATCACCAGCGGCAGCGCGAAGTACGGCACCGGTTCCGCCGGCTCGGCGTCGTCGGGGCGGTCCGGCACCGGGTACGCCGCGACCTCCTCGTACAGTGCCCGCAGCGGCTCCGAGCGGGCCAGCGCGATCTGCCGTTCCATCTGGGCCAGCAGGTGCCCCCGCCACTCCTTGAGGTTGACGATCTTCGGCGCCAGGCCCTCGGGGTGCAGGGTGATCCGCATCGCGTTCAGCGGCGGCCGCAGCAGGTGCTCGGGCAGCCCGTCCAGCAGCATCAGGATGCCCCGGTTGGCGGCGACCACGTGGTACGTGCCGTCCACGACGATCGCCGGGTACGGCTCGTAGCCGGTCAGCAGCCGCTCCAGGCCCTCCCGCAGCGCCCCCATCGACGGGTCGTCCAGCGGGGTCCGGGCGAACCGGGGCGCGTAACCGGCCGCGAGCAGCAGTGCGTTGCGCTCCCGCACCGGGACGTCGAGGCGGTCGGCCAGCCGCAGCACCATCTCCTCGCTGGGCCGGGAACGCCCGGTCTCGATGAAGCTGATGTGCCGCGAGGAGGAGTCGGCGCGGCCGGCCAGCTCCAGCTGGCTGATGCCGCGCCGCTCCCGCCAACTGCGCAGCAGCGCGCCCACGGACGGGGCGTCGGTCGCGGGGGAGGTGAGGGTCATGCCGTCGACGGTAACCGTTCGACCGGCTCGCTGCCGCCGGCTCCCTTCCCCCGGGCCGCCGTTGTGGGAACCTTGACCGCACGTCATGTGGCAGGTCACGGGGAAGGAGTCGCCGATGGCGAACGAACCGCTTTCGCAGAAGGAGATCGAGGACCGGCTGCGGGAGCTGCCCGGCTGGGCCCTCGAAGGAGACCGCATCCAGCGCACGTACCGACTGGACAGCCACCTGGCCGCCAGCGCCCTGGTCGCCCATATCGCCGTGGTCCAACAGGAGTTGAACCACCACTCCGACCTGACCCTCGGCTACGACACGGTCCGCCTCGCGGTGAACACCCACAGCGCGGGCGACGCCGTGACCGAGACGGACTTCGCGCTCGCCGAACGCGTCGAGAAGCTCGCCCCGGCCCACGGCGCCCGCTGACGCTCCGACGGACGCCCGCGACCCGGTCTCACATGTCGAAGACCGCCGGGTCCGGGCCGATCCGCCGGGCGGCGGGCGAGCTGCCGACGGCGTCCAGGGCGGCCAGGTCCTCGGCGTCCAGGGCGAAGTCGAAGACGTCGAGGTTCTCGGCGATCCGGGACGGCGTCACGGACTTCGGGATGGCGATCACGCCGTTCTGGACGTGCCAGCGCAGCACCACCTGGGCGGCGCTGCGGCCGTGCTTGTCCGCCACGGCCGTCACGGCGGGCAGCGTCAGCAGCTCACGGCCCTGGCCCAGCGGGGACCAGGCCTCGGTGGCGATGCCCAGCTCCGCGTGCAGGGAGCGCAGCTCGTGCTGCGGGAAGAGCGGGTGCAGCTCGACCTGGTTGACGGCGGGGACCAGCGGGCTCTCGGCGCGCAGCCGCTCCAGGTCGGCGGGGCGGAAGTTGGACACGCCGACGGCCTTGGCCCGGCCGTCGGCGGCGATCTCCTCGAACGTCTTCCAGATGTCGAGGTAGTCGTCGCGCATCGGGCGCGGCCAGTGGATCAGGTACAGGTCGACGTGGTCCAGGCCCAGCGCGGCCAGCGAGTCGTCGAAGGCGCGCAGGACCTCGTCCCGGCCCCAGGTCAGGGAGGGGGAGTTCCACAGCTTGGTGGTGACGAACAGCTCCTCGCGCGGCAGCCCGGAGGCGGCCAGGGCCTTGCCGGTGCCCTTCTCGTTGCCGTAGACGGAGGCGGTGTCGATGCTGCGGTAGCCCGCCTCCAGGGCGGCGCCGACGGCCCGGGTGGCCTCGGCGTCGGGGATCTGCCAGACGCCGAAGCCGAGCTGGGGCATCTCGGTGCCGTTGTTGAGCGTGACGGTGGGGACCTGGTTCACCACGGGGTCGTATCCCTCGTTCTCTCGTCGTGCGGTCGGGTGTCCGTGCGTGCACCTCCACGGTCGGGTGGCGCACCTGCGTCGGCAACCGGACGCGGGCGGGCGGTATTCCCGCCGAACGGGGGAACCCCCGGGCAGGCGGCGCTCAGGCCGCGCCGGCCGCGGTGTCGGCCGCGCCGGCGGGTCCGGCGGGGCGCGCCGCGCCGGCGGCAGGGGCCGTCAGCAAAGGGTGGTCCGGCCCGTCAGCTCCGGTAGAGCGCCGCGACCTCCTGCGCGTACGCCTTCTCGATCGCCCGCCGCTTCAGCTTCAGCGAGGGGGTCAGCAGTCCCTGCTCCTCGGTGAACTGCCCGGGCAGCACCCGGAACGTCCGGATCGACTCCGCCTGCGACACCAGGGTGTTCGCGGCCACCACCGCCCGGCGGATCTCGGCCGTCAGCTCCGGGTCGCGCACCAGGTCCTTCGCGGCGAGCTGCGGCCGGCTCCGCATCGACAGCCAGTGTGCGATGCCCTCCAGGTCCAAGGTCACCAGCGCGGCGACGTACGGCCGGTCGTTGCCGACCACGATGCAGTGCGAGACGAGCGGGTGGCAGCGCACCCGCTCCTCCAGCCCGGCCGGCGAGACGCTCTTGCCGCTGGAGGTCACCAGGATCTCCTTCTTGCGGCCCGTGATCGTCAGATAGCCGTCCTCGTCCAGCCGCCCGAGGTCCCCCGTCGCCAGCCAGCCCCCGCGCAGCACCTGGGCGCTGGCCGCCGCGTCGTTGAGGTACCCGGCGAACACGTGCGCCCCGTGCAGCCACACCTCCCCGTCCTCGGCGATGTGCACCGTGCTGCCCGGGATCGGGCGGCCCACCGTGCCGTACTTGGTGGCCCCCGGCGGGTTCGCGGTCGCCGCCGCGCACGACTCCGTCAGCCCGTAGCCCTCGAACACGGTGATCCCCGCGCCGTCGAAGAACAGCCCCAGCCGCCGCGACATCGCGGAGCCGCCCGACATCGCGTGCCGCACCCGGCCGCCCAACGCCGCGCGGACCTTGCCGTAGACGAGCTTCTCGAAGAGCTGGTGCTCCATCCGGAGCGCCGCCGAGGGGCCCGGCCCGGTGCCGAACGCCTTCTGCTCGCGCGCCTCGGCGTACCGGACGGCCGCCTCCACCGCCCGGTCGAACGGCACCACGCGGCCCTCCGCCTCCGCCGTGCGCCGGGCCGCCGCGAACACCTTCTCGAAGACGTGCGGCACCCCGAGGACGAACGTGGGCCGGAACGCCACCAGGTCCGGCAGCAGCTCGGCCGCCGCCAGCACCGGCTGGTGCCCGAGCTTGACCCGGGCCCGTACCGCCGCCACCTGCACCATCCGGCCGAAGACGTGCGCGAGCGGCAGGAACAGCAGGGTGGAGGGCTCCTCGCCCGGGCCGGCCCGGAACACCGACTCCCAGCGGGCCACCAGGGTGTCGGTCTCGTACATGAAATTGGCGTGGGTGAGGACACAGCCCTTGGGGCGGCCGGTGGTGCCCGAGGTGTAGATCACCGTCGCCACCGCGTCCGGGGTCACCGCGCCGCGGTGCCGGTCCACGACGTCGTCGGCGACCGACCGGCCGTCGGCGACCAGTTGCTCCACCGCACCGGCGTCCAGCTGCCACAGCAGGCGCAGCCCGGGCAGCCGGTCCACGACCGAGCCGACCGTCATCGCCTGGTCCTCGTTCTCCACCAGGCAGGCGGCGCAGTCCGAGTCGTGCAGGATCCAGTAGACCTGCTCGGCCGAGGACGTGGGGTAGACCGGTACGGGCTGGGCGCCGATCGCCCACAGCGCGAAGTCGAACAGGGTCCACTCGTAGCGGGTCCGGGCCATCAGCCCCACCCGGTCCCCGAAGCGGATCCCCTGCGCCAGTAACCCCTTGGCGAGCGCCAGCACCTCCGCGCACAGCCGGCCGGAGGTCACGTCCTGCCAGACCCCGTCCGTCTTGCGGCCCAGCACCACTCGGTCCGGGTCCTGCCGGGCGTGCTCGAACACGACGTCGGCGAGGCCGCCGACCGGGGCGGCCGTGATCACGGCCGGGACGCTGAACTCGCGCACGCCCCCGCTCCTCTCCGCGCAGCTCCGCTGGGTACGGCGCCGGTGACGGTACCCCAACCGGAGCCCCCGCGGCAGGCAGTCGGAACATCCGTTGCGAAGCCATCACCACTGGTCAGAGCGGGTGGGGCAGGGGTGGAAGGAGATCCCCCAGGGATCTCCACCGGATCTCCGCGAGCCGGCCGGGTCCGAGCGCGGACCCGGCCCACGCCGGGCCCGGCGGCGTCAGGCCGGGCGGGGCAGGGCGGCGCGGACCCGGCCCACGCCGGGCTCGGCGGCGTCAGGCCGGGCGGCTCAGGTGGTGGCCGCTGGTGAGGATCTCCGCGGCGAGGGCCTCGGCCGCCGCCGCGGCCTCGCCGGTCGCGGACCGGCCCTGGAGCAGGGCGAACTCCACCGGCCCCAGCTCCGGCAGCCCGGCCACCCGGACCAGCCCCGGCGGGACCAGCCCCCGCGCGTGGGCCATCACCCCCAGCCCGGCCCGGGCCGCCGCGATCAGTCCGCTCAGGCTGCCGCTCGTACAGGCCACCCGCCAGGCCCGGCCCTCGCGTTCCAGCACCTCCAGGGCCCGGGCCCGGGTGATCCCGGGCGGGGGGAACACGATCAGCGGCACCGGACGGTCCGGGTCCACCCGGAGCCCCTCGGCCCCGATCCACACCATCCGGTCCCGCCACACCGGTCGGCCCCGCTCGTCCCCGGGCCCCCGCCGTTTGGCCAGCACCAGGTCGAGCCGGCCGGCGTCGAGCCGCTCGTGCAGGGTGCCGGACAGTTCGACCGACAGCTCCAGGTCCACCTCGGGGTGCCGGTGCCGGAAGGACTCCAGGATCTCCGGCAGCCGGGTCAGGACGAAGTCCTCCGAGGCCCCGAACCGCAACCGCCCCCGTGGCCGGGTCCCGGCGAAGAACGCCGCCGCCCGCTCGTGCGCCTGCAGGATCGTCCGCGCGAACCCGAGCAGCGCCTCCCCGTCCTCGGTCAGCTCCACGCTGTGCGTGTCCCGCGCGAACAGCGCCCGCCCGGTCGCCTCCTCCAGCCGCCGCACCTGCTGGCTGACGGTGGACTGCCGCACCCCGAGCCGCCCGGCGGCCTGGGTGAAGCTCAAGGTCTGCGCGACCGTGAGGAAGGTCCGCAGCTGGACGGGGTCGTACATGACCCCAGCCTAGCCGCGCTCATCGCCCTTCGTGATGACAGTCAGAACGGCGTACGGGTTTCCCGATCACCCCGCCCGGGCGACGATGGGACGACGACGTCGCGCACGCAGAACCCCGATCGAGCACCGATCGAGCACCGATCGATCACTGACCGAGCCCCGACCGAGGACCGACCAGGAAGCCCGCCCATGTCC
>NZ_RPRY01000163.1 GCF_003949795.1 Streptomyces sp. WAC06614 | reverse complement strand
CCTCCGGCCTGCCCCGGGCCCCGGGAAGCCGTGCCCGCGTCGCCGGCCCCGCCGCCGGCGGTCCGCCCTGCCCGGTCAGGGCCGCCCGGGCGGGGTCCGCCCGGGCGCGAGCCGGCCGCGCCGGCGGACCCCGCCTCGGTGCCGGGGGCCGTCGGGGCGCTGCCGGTCCCGGCGCCGCCCCCGGCCGGGTCCGGTCGGGGGACCAGGGGCGCCGGGTGGGTCGGGCGGATCGGGTGGACCGGGATCTGGGTGACCGTGCCGCAGCTCGTGCAGCCCACCTCCGGGTGGGGCCACTCGCTCTCCCGTCCGCATGCCCCGCAGCGCACCGCCACCCAGCTGTCCGACCAGGTCCGGTGGGTCAGCGGCACCGCCGGTTCCAGCAGGTCCAGCGGTGGGGAGACCGGGCTCCCGCAGGCGCACGGGAAGACCGGGACGACGTAGTCGTTCTCGTTCAGACAGGCCGGGCAACGCACCGGGACCTTCTCCGCCATCGGATCCTCCACCCCTCGTTCGCCGTGCCCCGTCACCATCCCATGTCCTGCCCGCGCCCCGGCCGTTTTGTGCAACTCACCGACCCGAACCTGGCTTTTGGTGGGTTCCGCGGTACGGCCGTGCCTTGACGTGCGCGAAGACCTCCGCTTAGGTTGTTCCGTATAGCAGAACAAAACTTCCGGATTACGGAAACCGACCGGAAACAGCCTGACCGCAGGAGTACCGATGCCTCGTATGACCGCCGCTGCCGCGGCCGTGGAGATCCTCAAGCGCGAGGGAATTGACCAAGCGTTCGGCGTGCCCGGCGCAGCCATCAACCCCTTCTACCGCGAGCTCAAGAACGTCGGCGGCATCAGCCACACGCTCGCCCGTCACGTCGAGGGCGCCTCGCACATGGCCGAGGGGTACACCCGTGCCGCGGCGGGCAACATCGGTGTCTGCATCGGTACCTCCGGCCCCGCCGGCACCGACATGATCACCGGCCTGTACTCCGCGATCGCCGACTCGATCCCGATCCTGTGCATCACCGGCCAGGCGCCGGTCTCGAAGCTCCACAAGGAGGACTTCCAGGCCGTCGACATCGCCACCATCGCGAAGCCGGTCACCAAGGCCGCGACGACCGTCCTGGAGGCCGCGCAGGTCCCCGGCGTCTTCCAGCAGGCCTTCCACCTGATGCGCTCCGGCCGTCCCGGCCCGGTCCTCATCGACCTGCCGATCGACGTCCAGCTGACCGAGATCGAGTTCGACCCGGAGACCTACGAGCCGCTGCCGGTCTACAAGCCGTCCGCGACCCGCGCCCAGGCCGAGAAGGCGCTGAGCTTCCTGCTGGAGGCCGAGCGCCCGCTGATCGTCGCCGGTGGCGGCATCATCAACGCCGACGCTTCCGACCTGCTGGTCGAGTTCGCCGAGCTGACGAACATCCCGGTCATCTCCACCCTGATGGGCTGGGGCACCATCCCGGACGACCACGAGCTGGCCGCCGGCATGGTCGGCGTCCAGACCGCGCACCGCTACGGCAACGCGACGTTCCTGGAGTCGGACACCGTCATCGGCATCGGCAACCGCTGGGCCAACCGCCACACGGGCTACAACCTGGAGGCGTACACCAAGGGCCGCAAGTTCGTCCACGTCGACATCGAGCCCACCCAGCTCGGCAAGATCTTCGCCCCGGACTACGGCATCGCCTCCGACGCCAAGGTCGCCCTGGAGCTCTTCATCGAGATCGCCAAGGAGTGGAAGGCCGCGGGCAAGCTCCCGGACTTCTCCGCCTGGGCCGCCTCGGCGCAGGACCGCAAGGCCACCCTGCAGCGCCGCACGCACTTCGAGAACATCCCCATGAAGCCGCAGCGCGTCTACGAGGAGATGAACAAGGCGTTCGGCCCGGAGACCCGCTACGTCACCACCATCGGTCTCTCGCAGATCGCCGCGGCGCAGTTCCTGCACGTCTACAAGCCGCGCCACTGGGTCAACTGCGGCCAGGCCGGCCCGCTCGGCTGGACCATCCCGGCCGCCATCGGCGCCGCCACCGCGCAGCCGGACGTCCCGGTCGTCGCCCTGTCCGGCGACTACGACTTCCAGTTCATGATCGAGGAGCTGGCGGTCGCCGCCCAGCACAAGGTCCCCTACGTCCACGTCCTGGTGAACAACGCCTACCTGGGCCTGATCCGTCAGGCGCAGGGCGGCCTGGGCATCAACTTCGAGGTCAACCTCGAGTTCGAGAACATCAACACCCCGGAGATCGGCGTCTACGGCGTCGACCACGTCAAGGTCGCCGAGGGCCTGGGCGTCAAGGCCATCCGCGTCACCGACCCGGAGAAGCTGGGTGAGGCGTTCGAGGAGGCCAAGAAGCTGGCCCAGGAGTTCCAGGTCCCGGTCGTCGTCGAGGCGATCCTGGAGCGCATCACCAACATCGCGATGAGCAAGACGGTCGACATGAGCGACGTGACCGAGTTCGAGGAGCTCGCCACCGAGCCGGGCCACGCCCCGACCGCCATCAAGGCCCTGAAGGTCTGACCGACCTCTTCGGCCCGTCCTGAGAACGGCCCCCGCCCCTCCTGAGGGAGGCGCGGGGGCCGTTCCCGTTGTCCGCCGTCTGCCGTCTGCCGTTTGCCGTTTGCCGTTTGCCGTCTGCCGTCTGCCGTCTGCCGTCTGCCGTCTGCCGTCCGCCGTCTGCCGTCTGCCGTCCGCCGTCCGCCGTCCGCCGTCCGGTGCCCGTCCGGTGCCCGTCCGGTGCCTCCTGGGCGCAGCCCTGTGCGAAGCACCGGCACGCCACGCCGCAGCGCGCGGCCGTGGGCCTCTACGCGGGCCCACGCAGGCCTACGACCGCTCCCCGTGGCCCTGTGCCTGACCCACGGGAGGAGCGCCCTTCCCTGGGGCCCGGGGCGCCGGCCGGAGTGCGCAGGACCGCCGCCGGGCCCTCCATGGCCCACCGGGCCCGCCAAGGCCCCGCCAAGGCCCCGCCAAGGCCCGCCAGGACCACCAAGGCCCCGCCAGGACCGCCAAGGCGCTGCCCGTCCCCAGCGGGGCCCGGCGGCCCAGCAGGCGCGGCAGCGCGCCGAGGTGCTGTCCGTGCGCGGCAGCACCGGCGGCACGGCCAGGCTCACGCCCTCCAGGAGACAGCAGAGAGCCGAGTCACGGGACCGTCCGTGACTCGGCTCTCTGGGTGGTTACCGCCCGACGGGGCGAGGCTGGCGCGACAGGACGTTCGCACCCGCCGGGCGGGGTAGAGGGAGGGGTTTGTCGGGGTCAGGGGTTCTGTGCGTAGCCCCTGACCCCGCAGTGCGGCTGGGACCGCGGTGGTGGCGACGGGTCCGCCGGCTTCGTCTCCCTCAGGTCAAGAGACGGGCCGGGCGGCCCCTTACCACCGCACTGGCTCGACACCACCGCGGTCCTCGTCCTGCCCATTGCCGTGAACCACCCCTCATCCGGGTCCTCGGCAGCGGGCTGGCACCCGGGGCCCGACCTCCCGTCAGGCCCCCGGTGCGTTCCTGGTCCGGCTCAGTCCTCGCGCAGGGCGCGGACGGCCTCCTCGACGCGCTTGCCGTAGTCGGCGTCGGCGGCGTAGAAGTGAGCCAGATTCTTCTCGATGACGTCCTCGCGGGAGACCTGGGACAGGCCACCGGCGATGTTCGCCACCAGACGCTTCTTCTCGTCCTCGGACATCAGGCGGAACAACTCACCGGCCTGGAAGAAGTCGTCGTCCTTGGTGTGCAGCGGGGCGGCGTGGGTGCCGGTCCAGCCGGCCACCGCGAGCGGGGCGCCGAGGGCGTCTCCGGTCTCGGCCGGGCCCTGGTACGAGTTGGGCTCGTAGTTCTTGTCGTGGCGCGAGCCGTTGCGCAGCGCCATGGCGCCGTCGCGGCCGTAGTTCTGCGCGGTGGTCGCCTTGGGGGCGTTGACCGGCAGCAGGGTGTGGTTGACCCCGAGGCGGTAGCGCTGGGCGTCCGCGTAGGCGAACAGGCGGCCCTGGAGCATCTTGTCCGGCGAGGCGGTGATGCCCGGGACGAAGTTGTTCGGGGAGAAGGCGGACTGCTCGACCTCGGCGAAGACGTTCTCCGGGTTGCGGTCGAGGACCAGCCGGCCCACGCGCTGCAGCGGGTAGTCGGCGTGCGGCCACACCTTGGTGAGGTCGAACGGGTTGAAGCGGTAGTCCGCGGCCTCGGCGGCCGGCATGACCTGGACGTACAGGGTCCAGCTCGGGTTCACGCCGCGCTCGATGGCCTGGAGCAGGTCCGTCTGGTGCGAGTTGGGGTCCTTGCCGACGATCTCGGCGGCCTGCTCGGACGACAGGCAGCGGATGCCCTGGTTCGTCTTGAAGTGGTACTTGACGAAGAAGGCCTCGCCCTGGGCGTTGGTCCACTGGTAGGTGTGGGAGCCGTAGCCGTTCATGTGGCGGTACGAGGCCGGAATGCCGCGGTCACCCATCAGCCAGGTGATCTGGTGCGTCGCCTCGGGGGCGTGCGCCCAGAAGTCCCAGACGTTGTCCGGCTCCTGCTTGCCCGTGAACGGGTCGCGCTTCTGGGAGTGGATGAAGTCGGGGAACTTGATCGGGTCCTTGATGAAGAACACCGGGGTGTTGTTGCCGACGAGGTCGTAGTTGCCGTCCTCGGTGTAGAACTTCAGCGCGAAGCCGCGCGGGTCGCGGACGGCGTCCGCGCCACCGAGGGAGTCGGCCACGGTGGAGAAGCGCAGGAACGTTTCGGTCTTCTTGCCGACCGTGTTCAGGAACTTCGCCGAGGTCCACCGGGTGACGTCGTCCGTCACCTCGAAGTAGCCGTACGCGGCGGAACCGCGGGCGTGCACGACGCGCTCCGGGATGCGCTCACGGTTGAAGCGGGCGAGCTTCTCCAGGAGCTGCTGGTCCTGGACGAGGAGCGGGCCACCGACGCCGGCGGTGGCGGAGTTCTGGTTGTCGGCGACCGGGGCGCCGGACTCGGTCGTAAGCACGCGCTTCGACATCGTGGACCTTCCGTACGGGAGCTGCTGACGGAAAGCGTCTTCCGCCATGCGGAGGAGCCTAGGTTCAGGCGGAACGCAGCGTCAACAGTTTGTTGAACAAACAGGTGGAGAGGTGCTCCGGACGGCACCGGCGCTTGGGCGCGACAGGACAGGTGTCAGCACCGGTGCCATCCGGAAACTCAGGTCCCCCGGGAAAGGGGAGGCGGGGCCCGCCAGGGACCGCGCCGGCCAGGGGCCGGTCGGTCAGACCTGCGAGCCGGAGAGGCGCTCGACCGCGCGCAGCAGGGCGGAGTGGTCCAGGCCGCCGTCGCCCTGGGCGCGCAGGGAGGCGACCAGCTGGGCGACCACGGCGCCGACCGGGAGGGCCGCACCGACGTTGCGGGCGGCGTCGGTGACGATGCCCATGTCCTTGTGGTGCAGGTCGATCCGGAAGCCGGGCTTGAAGTCGCGGTTGAGGAAGTTGTCCTTCTTGCGGGTCAGCACCGTGGAGCCGGCCAGACCGCCGTTGAGGACGTCGAGCGCGGCCTGGAGGTCCACGCCGGACTTCTCCAGGAAGACCACGGCCTCGGCGCACGCCTGGATGTTGACGGCGACGATGAGCTGGTTGGCGGCCTTCACCGTCTGGCCGGAGCCGTGCGGGCCGCACAGGACGATGGTCTTGCCGAGGGCCTCCAGGATGGGCAGGGCCTCGTCGAAGTCGGCCTGCTCGCCACCCACCATGATCGACAGGACGGCCTCGATGGCGCCGGCCTCGCCGCCGGACACCGGGGCGTCCAGGACCCGCAGGCCCTTCTCGGCGGCGTTCTTCGCCAGGTCGACCGAGGTCTGCGGGGTGATCGAGGACATGTCCACGATCAGCGCGCGGGACTTGGCGTTCTCCAGGATGCCCTCGGGGCCGTAGGAGATGGCCTCGACGTGCGGGGAGGCGGGCACCATCGTGATGATCACGTCGGCGTCCTTGACGGCCTCGGCGATCGAACCGGCCGCGGTGCCGCCGGCGGCGGCCAGCCGGTCCAGCTTGTCCTGCTCCAGCGTGTAGCCGGTGACCGAGTAACCGGCCTTGAGGAGGTTCTCGGACATGGGGGAGCCCATGATGCCGAGGCCGATCCACGCGATCTTGGGGAGGTTGCTCATGATGAGGGTGTCCTTCTGCTGAAGCTCGTGAAGCTGTGTACGAAGAGTCGAAAAGAGGGGAGGGTGTCCGGGCGATCGTCCGGACTTCGTCCTCCTACTCGGCCGCGCGGGCCCCGGCCGGCAGCCAGCCGAAGGACTCGGCCGCGTTCTCGGCCTTGTACTCCAGGCCGACGAAGCCCTGGTAGCCGGCCTTGCGGAGCTGGTCGAGGAGGTCCTCCAGGGGCAGCTCGCCCGTGCCCGGGGCACCCCGGCCGGGCTTGTCCGCGATCTGGACGTGGCCGGTCCTGGCGGCGTACTTTTCGATGACCTCGGAGAGGTCCTCCTCGTTCATCGCCAGGTGGTACAGGTCGAGGAGGAACTTCGCGTTCCCCAGCCCCGTCGCCTCGTTCACCTTGTCCACGACCTCGATCGCGGACGGCGCGCTCACCAGCGGGTAGAGCGGGGACTCGGGCTTGTTCAGCGTCTCGATCAGCAGGATCGCGCCGACGCGGTCGGCGGCCCGGGCCGCGACCACCAGGTTCTCGAGCGCGAGCTCGTCCTGGACGGCCGGGTCCACCCCCTCGACACGGTTGCCGTAGAGGGCGTTCAGCGCCTTGCAGCCGACGGAGGCGGCGAAGTCCGCCGCGACGTCGATGTTGGCGCGGAAGCGGTCCGACTCCTCACCGGGCACCGAGACCGCGCCGCGGTCCGGGCCGGGGAGCCGGCCGGCGTAGAAGTTCAGGCCCACCAGCTGGGTGCCCGCGTCCTCAAGAGCCTTCTTGAGGGCGTCCAGCTCCTCCTGAGCCGGGGTGGGGGTGTCGATCCAGGGCCACCACAGCTCGACCGCGGTGAAGCCCGCCGCGGCGGCGGCCGCGGGGCGCTCCAGGAGCGGGAGTTCCGTGAAGAGGATCGACAGGTTCACATCGAAGCGCTGGTCCGAGTATCCCATGAGGGGTGTGCGCTCCTTCCGTATTGCGGAAGTTTGTTTCTGCTTGATGGAAGACTGCAAGGCGGGCGTCCCCGTTGTCAAGTGCGGACTGCCGAAAAATCGTGACCGCGGGGTAGCTTGACGGCGTGCGATTGAGAGTGGAGTTCACGACCGAGCCCTTCGACCTCGAAGAGGCCCCCGCCCACGCCGTGGCCGCCCGCGAGGTCATCCAGAAGGCCCAGCTGGACGCGGTGGACGTCGGCCCGTTCGGCAACACCGCCGAGGGTGAGGCCGCCAGCGTGCTGGGGGCGGTGGACGCGTTGCTGCGCGACGCGCTGGCCGCCGGGGCCACCCGGGTCTCGCTCCAGGTGAACGTGATCGGGGAGGACACCCCATGACCGAACCCCGCGACCACCCGTTCGTCGCCGCGGTCAAGCCGCTGGTGGACGCGATGGGCGGCGAGCTGATGGATCCGGCCCGGGCCGAGCCCGACGACGTGGTGCTGAGCTGGGAGGGCGAGGACGTGCTGGCCGTGCGGCTGCCGCAGCTGTCCGACTCGCTCGACCACATCCTGGCCGCGCTGGAACGCCGGCACGGCATGCCGCTGGCCCAGCTCGACCGGAAGGCCAAGCAGGACGTGGTGCGCATACTGGAAGCGCGGGGCGCGTTCTCCGTGCGGCACGGTGTGGAGACGGTGGCCACGGCGCTCGGCGTGAGCCGCTTCACGGTGTACAACTACTTGAACCGGGAAAATCCCAACAAATCCCACCAGGCGTGAGTCGGCTCTCACCGTCGGTGACAGGCCGCCGCCCGATTCAACCGGGCGGCGGCTTTTGTGTACGCGAAGTTTCAACAAAGTGTTGACGCCGTGTTGTCGAGGGCGTTAGCTATGCGCAGCCCGTCAAAGCAATCAGGCCACGGAGGCAGTCCCGTGACTTCGCGTTCCACCCCGGGGCTCTCCCGGTTCAACACCTTGGACGACAGCGCGGCCACGGCCGAGCTGCACGAGGTGTGCGCCAGTTCGGCATGGGGCAGCAAGCTCCTGGCCCAGCGCCCCTACGCCACCGCCGACGACCTGTTCGCCGCGAGCGACGCCGCCATGGCGGAGCTCACCGCGGAGGACCTGGCCGAGGCGATGGCCGGCCACCCGCCGATCGGCCGCCCGAAGCCGGGAGACCCGACCTCCGCCCGCGAGCAGCGGGGGATGGCCGGGGCCTCCGAGGAGCTCAAGGCCGAGCTGCTCGAACTGAACCTGGCCTACCAGGACAAGTTCGGCCACGTCTTCCTGATCTGCGCCACCGGTGCGACCGGTGAGCAGATGCGCGACGCGCTCAGGATCCGGATCGAGAACACTGCCGAGGCCGAGCGGGAGATCGCCCGCGGGGAGCTCGTCAAGATCAACCGGATTCGTCTGACGCGACTCGCAGAAGGAGAGTGAACTGCCGATGAGCACCGCGACCACCGCCTCGGTGTCCACGCACATCCTGGACACCAGCATCGGCCGCCCCGCCGAGGGCGTCGCCATCACCCTGTCGGCCCGCAGCGGCTCCGACGCCGCGTGGACCGAGCTGGGCGGCAGCGCCACCGACAACGACGGGCGCTGCAAGGACCTGCCGGCACTGCCGGAGGGCACCACCCACGTACGCCTCGACTTCGAGACCGAGACGTACTTCGCCAAGAAGCAAGCCGCCGAGGCGCAGCAGGACGCCCCCCGCGTAAGGGACAGCGGTGCGTTCTTCCCCGAGGTCACCATCACCTTCGCGGTGAACCCGGGCGAGCACTACCACGTACCGCTGCTGCTCAACCCGTTCGGCTACTCCGTTTACCGAGGGAGCTAGCAGACAATGCCCACGATTCTCGGCCAGAACCAGTACGGCAAAGCAGAGAACCGCGTCGTCAAGATCACGCGGGACGGCGACACCCACCACATCAAGGACCTGAACGTCTCCGTCGCCCTCTCCGGCGACATGGACGACGTCCACTACTCCGGCTCGAACGCGAACGTCCTGCCCACGGACACCACCAAGAACACGGTGTACGCGTTCGCCAAGGAGTACGGCATCGAGTCCGCCGAGCAGTTCGGCATCCACCTGGCGCGGTGGTTCGTAGGCAGCCAGGAGCCGATCCAGCGGGCGCGCATCCGCATCGAGGAGTACGCCTGGGAGCGGATCCAGACCTCGGACTCCCACTCGAAGTTCATCGGGGCCGACGAGGTCAAGCACTCCTTCGTCCGCAAGGGCCAGGAGACCCGCGTCACCCAGATCACCTACGACGGCCAGAACTGGGAGGTCATCTCCGGCCTCAAGGACCTGATCGTCATGAACTCCACCAACTCGGAGTTCTGGGGTTACGTCAAGGACAAGTACACGACCCTCCAGGAGGCGTACGACCGCATCCTGGCCACCCAGGTGTCGGGCCGCTGGCGGTTCAACTGGACCGACGACGAGCAGCGGATGCCCAACTGGGAGAAGTCCTACGAGGCCACCAAGAAGCACATGCTGGAGGCCTTCGCGGAGACCTACTCCCTCTCCCTGCAGCAGACCCTGTACCAGATGGGTTCGCGCATCATCAACCACCGTTCGGAGATCGACGAGGTCCGCTTCTCGCTCCCGAACAAGCACCACTTCCTGGTCGACCTGGAGCCTTTCGGCCTCAAGAACGACAACGAGGTGTACTTCGCCGCGGACCGCCCGTACGGTCTGATCGAGGCCACGATCCTGCGGGACGGCGCCGACGCGCGCATCCCGGTGGACCTGACCAACCTCTAGTCGGCGCACCCGCGTCCCCGGGGCCCGTACCGGCCCCGGGACCGCAGGCCCGCACCCGCAACACAGGACGACTTCCTGAACTCGGCACCCGGAGCATCACACGGGGCGGCAGTACTGTCAGCTGCCAGGGCCCCCGGTTTCGGTACTCAAATCCCCTGGGTCCTGCCGTGCCCGCACCGCCACTGAAAGCACGAGGAAGCCCCCATGGCAGCCACTGACAGCGCGGTCGAGCGCATCGTCATCGAGAACTGTGCGATCGCGACCGTCGACGCGAACGACACCGAGTACGCCTCGGGTCACATCGTCATCGCCGGCAACCGGATCGAGGCCATCGGCGCGGGCGACGCCCCCGGCAACCTCGAGAACGTGGTACGTCGCATCGACGCCACCGGCCACCTCGTGACCCCCGGTCTGGTCAACACCCACCACCACTTCTACCAGTGGATCACCCGAGGCCTGGCCACCGACCACAACCTCTTCAACTGGCTCGTGGCGCTGTACCCGACCTGGGCGCGCATCGACGAGCAGATGGCCTACTCGGCCGCCCAGGGCTCCCTGGCCGCGATGGCCCGCGGCGGTGTCACCACCGCCATGGACCACCACTACGTGTACCCCAAGGGAGCCGGCGACCTGTCCGGCGCGATCATCCGCGCCGCGTCCGAGATGGGCGTCCGCTTCACGCTGGCCCGCGGCTCCATGGACCGCAGCGAGAAGGACGGCGGCCTGCCGCCGGACCACGCGGTCGAGACCCTCGAAGGCGCCCTGGCCGACACCGAGGCGACCGTCAAGAAGTTCCACGACGCCTCCTTCGACGCCATGACCCAGGTCGCCGTCGCCCCGTGCTCCCCCTTCTCGGTCTCCACCGAACTCCTCAAGCAGGGCGCCGAGCTGGCCCGCCGCCTCGGTGTGCGCATGCACACCCACGGCAGCGAGACGGTCGAGGAGGAGAAGTTCTGCCACGAGCTCTTCGGCATGGGCCCGACCGACTACTTCGAGTCGACCGGCTGGCTCGGCGAGGACGTGTGGATGGCGCACAGCGTCCACATGAACGACTCCGACATCGCCGCCTTCGCCCGGACGAAGACCGGTGTGGCGCACTGCCCGTCCTCCAACGCCCGGCTGGCCGCCGGCATCGCCCGCGTCCCGGACATGCTCGCCGCCGGCGTTCCGGTCGGCCTCGGCGTCGACGGCACCGCCTCCAACGAGTCCGGCGAGCTGCACACCGAGCTGCGCAACGCGCTCCTGATCAACCGCCTGAACCCGGTGCACCGCGAGGCCGCCCTCAACGCCCGCCAGTCGCTGCGGCTGGGCACCTACGGCGGCGCGCAGGTCCTCGGCCGCGCCGACAACATCGGTTCGCTGGAGGTCGGCAAGCTCGCCGACCTGGTGCTGTGGAACCTCTCCACCTTCCTGCACTCCTCGATCGCCGACCCGGTGACCGCGCTGGTCTTCGGTGCCGCCGCCCCGGTGACCGCCTCGTTCGTCAACGGCAAGCAGATCGTCGAGAACAACCGTCTGCTCACCGCCGACGAGGACGCCATCGCCCGCTCCACGCGGGAAGAGGCGCAGCGCCTGGCGCGGATCTCCGCCCAGGGCTGATCCCACGGTTCCGGCCGGGGGGGACGGCCCCCGGCCGGCCGCCGTGGACCCGAGCGGGGTCCACGGCAGCCGTTCCCGGGCGGCGCCTGAGGTCAGCCGAAGGCGTCACCCGGGGGCGGTGACTCGTGCCACCACCACGGGCCCGGCCCGGGTGCAGTTCTGTCATGTCACCGTCCACCGTCCCTCGCTCCTCCTTCTTCCTTCCCGTCCGCGCGCCGCACCGCGCTCGCTCTTGCACCACCTCCTTGACACCCGCGTCCCCTGCCGGCGCGTTAACCGACCGGAGGAACACCAGTGGCCGCCATGCCCAGGTTCCGCAAAGCAGCAGTTGCAGTACCGGAGGACAAGCACCCGGTCGACGAGACCCTCCCTCCGGTGAAGATGTTCACGAGCGGCCTCCAGCACGTGGCCGCGATGTACGCGGGGGTCGTGGCCCCGCCCATGATCGTCGGCCCGGCCGTCGGGCTCTCCGCCACCGAGACCGCCTTCCTGATGGGCGCCTCGCTGTTCACGGCCGGACTCGCCACCCTCCTGCAGACCCTCGGGTTCTGGCGGATCGGCGCCCGGCTGCCCTTCGTCAACGGGGTCTCGTTCGCCGGGGTGACGCCGATGATCGCCATCGGCAAGGACCAGGGCGCCGACGCCCTCCCCGTCATCTTCGGGGCGATCGTCACCGCCGGACTCCTCGGCTTCTTCGCCGCCCCCTACTTCGGCAGGCTCGTCCGCTTCTTCCCACCCGTGGTCACGGGTACGGTCATCACCCTGATCGGCGTCTCCCTGCTGCCGGTGGCCTTCAACTGGTCCCAGGGCGGCAACCGTACGGCCGCCGACTACGGCTCGATGCGCAACATCGGCATGGCCGCGCTCACGCTCGCGATCGTGCTGGTGCTGCGCCGGCTGCTGCGGGGCTTTCTCCAGCAGATCGCCATCCTGCTCGGCCTGGTCGCCGGCACGCTGGTCGCGATACCGCTCGGCATGACCGACTTCGACGCCTTCCGCTCGGCCGCCTGGGTGGGCTTCCCGACCCCGCTGCACTTCGGCGCACCGCAGTTCCACCTCGCCGCGGTGGTCTCCATGTGCATCGTGATGCTGGTCTGCATGACCGAGTCCACCGCCGACATCCTGGCCCTCGGCCGGATCGTCGACCGGTCCGCCGACGCCCGGACCATCGAGGGCGGCCTGCGCGCCGACGCCCTCGGCAGCGCGGTCAGCCCGCTCTTCAACGGCTTCATGTGCAGCGCCTTCGCCCAGAACATCGGCCTGGTCGCCATGACCAAGGTGCGCAGCCGGTACGTGGTCGCCGCCGGCGGCGGCATCCTGATCCTGCTCGGCCTGTGCCCGAAGGCCGCCTCCGTCATCGCCCTGGTCCCGCTGCCGGTCCTCGGCGGCGCCGGGATCGTGCTCTTCGGCTCGGTCGCCGCCAGCGGCATCCAGACCCTGGCGGGCGCGGCCATGGAGCGGGGCGAGAACGCTCTGATCGTCGCCGCCTCGGTGGGCGTCGGCCTGATCCCGATCGCCGCCCCGGGCTTCTACCACGCCTTCCCCAAGGACCTGCTGGTCGTCCTGGACTCGGGCATCAGCACCGGCTGTCTGGTGGCCATCGTGCTCAACCTGGCCTTCAACCACCTCGGTGCCCGTAAGGGCGCGGCCCCCGCGCCGGAGCCCGTACCGGTGCACTGAAACACGGCAGGAGCGGCCGCGGTCCCCCTCGGAGAGCCGAAGGGGACCGCGGCCGCACGCGTCGGATCAGGGCATCGCGGTCAGGTACATCCCGGTGTGGTCGGCGCCGGCCGTGTTCCGGCAGGAGAAGTCGCCGGACGGCCTGGCGCCCAGCAGGCTCAGGCAGCGGCCCAGGGCCAACTGGCCGTAGTAGTTGGGGTGCATGGACTCCTGCACGGGGCCCTGCGTCTCGCTGCTGTCGATCCAGCGCGCCCACTCGCTGGTCCGGGCCGAGGCCGGCGCCGTGGAGCTGACCAGCTTGCTGGCCCTGGCGCACACCTCTCGTCCCTGGAGCATGTCGCGCAGGTCCAGGAACTGCACGCCCTTGGCGGTCGCCACGCCCCGCAGGCGGTCGGCGAGCTGCGGCACCAGCGTGTCACGGGCCCAGTCGGAGTCCCGGTTCCAGAACGGGCAGCCGCCCGTGTTCAGCCGGCTCCAGTCGCTCTGGGTGTACCGGTTCTCCGCGCCGCGCGGGATCGGCGAGGGGTAGGACTGCAGGACGATCCGGTAGTCGCCGGAGGCGTACCCGGCGCCGGACATCACGGCGCGGATCTCGTCCACGGACTTGCCGACCTTCTGCATCACCCCGTCGATGCGCTGGTCGACCTTCTCCTGCTGGTCGTCGTAGCAGTACGAGTTCCAGAGGACGAAGTCGAGCGCGCAGTCCTTGATGATGTCGGCGAAGCCCAGGTCGTTGCCGCCGATCGAGAGGGTGATCAGCTTGATGTCGTGGGTCCGGGCCACGGCGGCGAGCTGGTCGGCCTGCGGGGCCTCGCCCTTGTACGCCGCACCGCCGTTGGAGGCGCGGAAGACGTTGTCGGAGGTGGCGCCCGAGCAGGCGAGGTTGATCGCCACGGAGGCGAGCGGTCCGGCGCCGTTGATCTCGGCGGCGTCCGAGCGGTGGCAGCCGTTGGCCTCCGAGGCGCCGTACACCTTCGACGGGTCGTAGGTGGAGCCGCTCACCCAGGCCCGGTCGGTGCCGGTGCGGTTGCCCGTGTTGGTCAGGCTGTTGCCCTTCCAGCGGCCGGCCTCGCCCGAGATGTAGCTGTCACCGAGGGAGACGACGGCGGTGGGGCCCTGGCCGGGGCCCGCCGCGGCGGTGCCGGAACCGGCCGTCAGGGCGGTGGTGAGGGCGAGCGGGAGGACCAGTCCGGCCCCGGCCAGCCGTCGCACGCGGCTGCCGGACCTCTTCTTCTCACGAGCGGTGCGGAATCCGATCACTGCGGAACTCCTGCGGTCGGCCATGGCGAAGCCGGGAACAACTTCGGTGCATGGCTGGGGAAGTGGGGGTACCGCCGGCCGGTGGCACCGGAAAGGTGACATGCGCCGCATTGTTACCGCTAGGTAGCCGCACATTACGATGGAGTAACGACCGATCGGTCGTTCGGGAGCGGTGGTCCGGCCGGATCCCGACGGTGGAACGACCGGGCCCCCGGTGTCCGAAGACACCGGGGGCCCGGTCGCCGGTTCGGCCGCTGTGCGAATTCAGCCGATTCCAGGGGTCCTTCAGCCGACGAGCTGCTCGTAGGCCGGGAGGGTGAGGAAGTCCGCGTAGTCGGCGTCCAGCGCGACCTGGAGCAGCAGGTCATGGGCCTGCTGCCACGTGCCCGCAGCGAAGGCCTCCTCGCCGATCTCGGCGCGGATCGCGGCCAGTTCCTCGGCGGCGACCGCACGGGTCAGCTCGGCCGTGGCCCGCTCGCCGTTCTCGAAGACCACGCCCGCGTTGATCCACTGCCAGATCTGGGAGCGGGAGATCTCCGCGGTGGCCGCGTCCTCCATCAGGTTGAAGATGGCGACGGCGCCCAGGCCCCGCAGCCAGGCCTCGATGTAGCGGATGCCGACCTGGACGGCGTTGCGCAGGCCCTCGTAGGTGGGGCGGGCGTCGAGGGAGTCGATCGCGATCAGGTCGCCGGGGGCCACCGCGACGTCCTCGCGCAGCCGGTCCTTCTGGTGGGGCTTCTCGCCCAGCACCGCGTCGAAGGAGGCCATCGCGATCGGGACCAGGTCGGGGTGGGCGACCCAGGAGCCGTCGAAACCGTCGCCGGCCTCGCGGTCCTTGTCGGCCTTGACCTTCTCGAAGGCGACCTTGTTGACCTCGGGGTCCTTGCGGGACGGGATGAAGGCCGCCATGCCGCCGATGGCGTGCGCGCCGCGCTTGTGGCAGGTGCGCACCAGCAGTTCGGTGTACGCGCGCATGAACGGGGCGGTCATCGTCACGGCGTTGCGGTCCGGCAGGACGAACTTCTCGCCGCCGTCACGGAAGTTCTTGACGATGGAGAACAGGTAGTCCCAGCGGCCCGCGTTCAGACCGGCCGCGTGGTCGCGCAGCTCGTAGAGGATCTCCTCCATCTCGTACGCGGCCGTGATCGTCTCGATCAGCACGGTGGCGCGGACGGTGCCCTGCGGGATGCCGACGTAGTCCTGGGCGAAGACGAAGATCTCGTTCCAGAGGCGGGCCTCCAGGTGCGACTCCGTCTTCGGGAGGTAGAAGTACGGGCCCTTGCCGAGGTCGATCAGACGCTGGGCGTTGTGGAAGAAGTACAGGCCGAAGTCCACCAGCGCACCGGGCACCGGGCGGCCGTCGGCGGTCAGGTGACGCTCCTCCAGGTGCCAGCCGCGCGGGCGCATCACCACGGTGGCGAGCTCCTCGGCGGGCTTGAGGGCGTAGGACTTGCCGCTGCGCGGGTCGGTGAAGTCGATGCGGCGCTCGTAGGCGTCGATCAGGTTGAGCTGGCCGAGGACCACGTTCTCCCAGGTGGGGGCCGAGGCGTCCTCGAAGTCGGCGAGCCAGACCTTGGCGCCCGAGTTCAGGGCGTTGACGGTCATCTTGCGGTCGGTCGGTCCGGTGATCTCCACACGGCGGTCGTTCAGCGCGGCCGGGGCCGGGGCCACCTTCCAGTCGCCCTCGCGGATCTGTGCGGTCTCCGGGAGGAAGTCGAGGTGGGAGGTGCGGGCGATCTCGGCGCGGCG
>NZ_RPRY01000162.1 GCF_003949795.1 Streptomyces sp. WAC06614 | reverse complement strand
GTCGTGGGGCTGGGGGTCGGGGTGCAGGTGATCTCGTCACGCGGGGTGTAGTGCGTGCGGTAGGTCTGCCGGCCGACCTCCTGGCCCGCCTTCATGAGGATGCGGTCGACGGAGACGTCGAAGCCGTCGTACGGGGTCTGCACCTCGCAGGTCGGTCCGGATCCCTCGCGCTTGGCGGGCTTGACCACGTTGGTGCGCTCACCCTTCTCGGAGCGGACCTCGTCGTACTTCTTGGTGCCCAGGAGGGTGATGGTCACCGAGGTGTCGGTGGACGAGGCCTGCACGTACAGGGCGTTGCCGGAGTCGTTGAGCCAGCGCAGGTCGAGGCTGCCCCAGGCGACGGTGGCTTCGCGGCCCTCCGGGTAGCGCTCGATGTAGAAGGAGTGCGCTCCGTGCTCGACCGGCTTGACGCCGGCGAAGAAGGCGGCGTTGTACATGGTCGTCGCGACGGCCGAGACACCGCCGCCGGGGGACTTCACGTAGCGGCCGTCGTTGATCATGATGCCGTCGACGAAGCCGTTCTCCTTGGTCCGCTCGCCGACGGTCTTGTTGAAGCTCCAGGTCTCGCCGGGGCGCACGACGGAGCCGTTGATCAGCTCCACGGCGCGGGCGATGTTGGTGGTGCGGTAGGGCGCCGCCGGGAAGGCGACGGTGAAGGAGGAGACCTTTTCCTTGATCCCCAGCCGGGCGGCGGACGCCGCCGTCAGGTCGGGCTGGACGGAGGTGGCGGCGAGCTCGGCCGTGCGGGCGGTGTCGCCGGTCCGGGTCAGCAGCGGCAGGACGGCCGTGCGCAGGGCCTCCTCGGTGACCTCGACACCGGGGCGGCCGTCCACCACGGAGACCTTGCCCTGGGCGTCGGTGCGGAAGGTGGCGTCGGTGGGGCCCGGGGCGGCCGCTTCGAGCTGACGGGCGAGCTCGGGGTCGGCCAGCAGGCCCTTGGCGTCCAGGGACGGCACCAGGCGTCCCTGCTGGTCGGGCTCGACCGTCAGGTGGCGGCCGAGGACCTCGGGGGTGAGGGTGATGCGGTGGCCCGCCAGGGTGAGGGTGACCGGGCCGGACATGGCGGGCTCGGCGAATTCCTTCAGGGCCCGGGCGGTCTCCGCGGCGCCCACGCGCGGCGGGGTCTGCTGCACCGGCACGGTGACCGGCCCGGTGCGGGGGGTGAGGTAGGCGGCGTGGACGGCGTTCACGGCCTGCTCGGGACGGAGCGTGACACCGGTGACCGGCTGGGTGACCTTCGGTGCGCCGTCGTCGAAGGTGATGACGCCGTCGCGGGCCTTGCGGGCGGCCGTGAGGCGGTCGAGGGCGGCGCGGTCGGTGGGGCCGTCGGTGCGGACGACGGGTTCGACGTCGCGGTCGGGCTCGGCGAAGAGCCGGCCGATCACGGTGAACGGGTCGGCGCCGGTCCGGGCGGCACGTTCGGCGGTGGCCTCCGTGTCGAGGGACAGGCCGAAGGCGGCGGGCAGGGCCTGCTCGGTGCGGTCGCCTATGCGCAGGGGTATGGGGGCGGCGGCGGTGGGGCCGAGCTCGCGGTCCAGGACCCGGCCGGCCTCGGCCCGGCTCATGCCGCCGATGTCGATGCCCTGGACCCGGGTGCCCGCGGCGATGTCGTCGCCGGCGACCACCAGCCCGGTGACGTAGAGCCCACCGAAGCCGAGCACGGCGACCCCGCCGGCGACGGGCAGAGCGGTCCGCCAGGTAAGCGTCCGGCCGTGTGCACGTCGCATGTCTCGTCTCTCCCTGGGGCGCCGACAGATAGGGGTACAGAACGGACACCATGATGACTGCAAATGGAGCAATCGGGACAAAAATGTGCCGATCCTCACGATCTCCACCTGGGAGGTCACGAGGATCGGCGGGCGCAGGGACCGGGATCAGTGGAACAGCATGGACGCACCGCCGGCGTCCGTGGTGACCGAGCCCGGACAGAGGAAGCTGCCGGAGGTCTTGGTGGCGGTGAAGGCCTGGTTCACGTACTTCCTGGTCGCGCCGTCGCGGTTCCAGGTGATGTTGGTGGCCTTGTAGCGGCAGCTGATGAAGCTCTGCTTGCCGGTGATGTCGATGCTGTCCGTCCGGGCGGTGCCGGCGGCGTCGTCGAAGGTGAAGACCGGGTTGTTGTTGAGGGTGGCGGAGATGCCGCCGGTGCAGGCCAGGTTGCCACCGGGCCGGTTGATGGTGTTGCGGTCGACGCTGAGGGTGGTGGGCGGGACCGCGCTGGTGGACGCGTTGGTCCAGGTGCAGGTCTGGCCGGCGACCACGATCACGCCGTCGGCCTTCTGGTCGACGGCGGGCCCGGCGGCGCCTGCCGTGGTGGCGCTGCCCAGGGTGACGGCGACGACCAGTGCGGCCGTTCCGAGACTGGCGATGTGCCTCATTGTGTCGCTCCTCCTTGCCACGTCCTTGTGGGGGTATGGAGCGAGGCCGGGGAGCCTCGCGGTGGGACTCGGAGTGCGCCAGGGAGCGTGCCACAGCACGCTTCAATTGTCATGAGCCGTTCAATTCATCGGGGCGGGAGGGGAGGTCCCGCTGGCCGAAACCCGTTGCCGGGCGGAGGAAGTGGGCGCGGGGCGGTGAGGCATCCGGCGGGGAGCCGGTCCGCGGGGGCGCCGCGGCGTACGGATATCCTGCGCGGGCGGCTCCCGGGCATTCGTGACCTGGGGAAAGCGGCCGGTCAGAAGGCCGGTTCGACGGAGATGACCGCCGCGTCGGCGGCGGCAGGAGGAGGAGCCACCGATGGACGTGCAGCACTTCGAGCGGATCACCGCGTTCATCGAGGCGCGCCTCACCCCGCTGTTCGACGAGGCGACCGGCAGCCGGCACGGCTTCGAGATGGACGACACCTCCCGGGCCCTGCGCGCCCTGCGCAACGCCGTGCTGGAGGCCTCCGCCGTCAAGGGGCTCCTCGCGCAGCTCCCCACGGCCGACGCCCCCACCCGCCGCGCCATCGACCAGTCGGTGGAACACCACTGGGACGTGCTGCGCGGCATCGCCCGGCAGTGGGAGGACCACGCCGACTTCCGGCGGGAGTTCAAGCGCCACGCCTGGGAGCTCGACGCGGCCCCCGCCCAGGCCTGACGCACCCGGCCCGGGCATCCGGCCCGGGCATCCGGGCTGGGACGGCAAGGCTCCGGCGGCAAGGTCTCCGGCGGCCGTGGCCGTCGGCTCAGGCGGCCGTGACCGTCAGCGCCCCGTCGGAGTCCTGGTCGACGCGGGCGCCGAACGGGCCGCTGACCCGGGCCAGCACCTCGTGCAGCCACCGGCAGTCGTCGGAACGGGCCCGGCGCAACCGCATCCGGTGCGCCTGGAGCACCACGACCCGGGCCTCGCGCAGGCTTCCCGTCGCCGGGTCCAGCGAGGCGAAGTACAGGGGGCGCAGGTCGTCGCGGTAGTCCTCGTAACCGCCGATGCCCTCGTAGTCGTCGATCAGGTCCCCGCAGCCGTAGGCGATGAGCCTGCCCCGGTAGACCTCCACGGGCCGGGCGTGGTGCGAGGAGTGGCCGTGCACCAGGTCGGCGCCCCCGTCCACCAGGGCGTGGGCGAAGCCGATCCGGTCGTCCGGGACGGCATAGCCCCAGTTCGAGCCCCAGTGGACCGAGACCACGGCCAGGTCGCCCGGCCGTTTGGCGTCCCGGATCCGGGCGGTGATCTCGGCGGCGCCCTCAGCGGTCTCCGGCACCAGGTCGATCCCGCTGCGCCCGGGCGTCGCCGCCCAGTCGGCCGGGATGCCGCTGGACTCGGCGCCGACGCAGAAGACCAGTACCCGCCCGCCGCCCGGCAGCGGGACGACGGCGGGACGCCGGGCCTCGTCGAGGTTCCCGCCGGCCCCGGCCGCGGTCAGTCCCGCGTCCCCGAGGGCCTCCAGGGTGTCGGCCAGCCCGCGCCGGCCGTAGTCCATGACGTGGTTGTTGGCCAGGGAGCACACATCGGGCCGGGCGACCGCCAGGCACGACAGATTGGCCGGATGCATGCGGTAGTGCACCTCCTTGCCGGGGGCGCTCTCGGCGTACTGGGTGACGGCGGTCTCCAGGTTCAGGATCCGTACGTGGGGCGCCGCGGTCTCCAGCACGCGCAGGGCGTCCCCCCAGGGCCAGGACGGGCTGGCCGCCCGCGGCACCGGACCGTTCACGGCCTCCGCGAGGCGGACGTAGGAGCGGGCGTCCTTGAGGTAGGCCTCGGCCAGTGAGGGATCGCCCGGGTGCGGCAGGATCTGGTCGACGCCGCGGCCCAGCATCACGTCGCCGGCGAGGAAGAGCCTGACCAGGTCGTCGCCCACGCCCCCAGCGTAGGCCGCGCCCGGCGACCGGGCGTGCCCGCCGCGGGGCCGGGGGGCACCCTGGAGGTATGGCACGAGCCAACGCACGGGTCGAGGCGCTGCTCCAGGAGTACGCGGACCTGATCGCGATCCGGGGCGGTGACGCCTTCAAGGTCCGCGCCTACGAGAAGGCCGCCCGCGCCGTGGGCGGCCACCCGGTCGACGTGGCCACGCTCGACGCGAAGGGCCTGCGGGAGATCCCGAACGTCGGCAAGTCGGTCGCGGACAAGATCCTGGAGTACCTGAGCACCGGGCGGATGTCCGTGGTGGAGGAGGCCCGCACCGCGGTCCCGGCGGGCGTGCGGGAGCTGATCGGCATCCCCGGCCTCGGCCCCCACAAGGCCATGGCCCTCTACCAGGAGCTGGGGATCACCTCCGTGGACGGGCTGCTCGCCGCCGTCCACGAGGAGCGGCTGCGTGACCTCAAGGGTTTCGGCGAGCGCAGCGAGGAGAACATCCTGCACGGCATCGCGCTGCTCCAGGAGGCGGGCGGGGGCCGGGTCCTGGTCAGCTCGGCGATGGAGCTGGCCGAGCAGATCATCGGCGACCTGGCGGGACTGCCCGGCTGCACCTCCTGCGCGTACGCCGGCTCGCTGCGGCGGATGCGGGAGACGATCGGGGACGTCGACATCCTGGTCGCGGCCGAGGACTCCGCCCCGTTCATGGCGGCACTGACCTCCGCGCCGTACACGGCGGAGGTGATCGCGGGCGGCCGCAAGAAGACCTCCGTACGGACCACCACGGGCCTCCAGGTGGACCTGCGGGTGCTGCCGCCCGCCTCCTGGGGTGCCGGACAGCAGTACTTCACCGGCTCCAAGGCCCACAACATCCGCACCCGCGAGCTGGCCGTGCGGCAGGGGCTGAAGCTGTCGGAGTACGGACTCTTCGACGCCGAGGACGACACGCTGCTGGCGTCCGCGACCGAGGAGGAGATCTACGCCCGGCTCGGTCTGCCGTGGATCCCGCCGACGCTGCGGGAGGACCGCGGCGAGGTGGCGGCGGGCCTGAAGGGGGAACTGCCGGAGCTGGTCACGGAGAAGGACGTCCGCGGCGATCTGCACACCCATACCGACCTCACCGACGGGCTGGCCCCGCTGGAGGACATGGTCGCGGCCGCGGCGGCGCGCGGGTACGCGTACTACGCGGTGACCGACCACGCCCCGAACCTGTACATGCAGCGCATGACCGACGAGAAGATCCTCGCCCAGCGGGAGCAGGTGCGCGCCCTCGACCGTGTCCACGGCGGCATGCGGCTGCTGCACGGCACCGAGCTGAACATCGGCCCGGAGGGCGAACTGGACTGGCCCGACGAATTCCTGGCCGGGTTCGACCTGTGCGTGGCCTCGGTGCACTCGCACTTCCACCAGAGCCGTACGGCCCTGACCCGGCGGCTGGTGCGGGCCTGCGAGAACCCGTACGTGAACGTCATCGGCCATCCCACCACCCGGCGGATCGGCAAGCGGCCGCCCATCGACGCCGATTTCGACGCGGTCTTCGAGGCGTGCGCCCGTACCGGCACCGCACTGGAGGTCAACGCGCATCCGGAGCGGCTCGACCTGTGCGACGAGGACATCCTGCGGGCGCGGCGGTACGGGGTGAAGTTCGCCATCGACTCGGACGCGCACTCCACGACCCATCTGCCGTACCTGCGCTACGGGGTGGGGACGGCCCAGCGGGGCTGGCTGACCAAGGACGACGTGATCAACACGTGGCCGCTGACCCGGCTGAGGAAGTTCCTGCGCAAGCAGCGGTGAGGGCCGCCGCTACGCCGCCGCCGCGCGCACGGCCGCACGGCTGCGGTCCCGGTACCGCCCGGGGGTCGAGCCGAACTCGCGGGCGAACGCGTGGGAGAAGGCGTACGGGCTGCCGTAGCCGGCCCGGCGGGCGATCGCGCTGAGCGGCTCCTCGGTGTCGCGGAGCAGGGAAGCGGCGAAGGTCAGCCGCCACCAGGTGAGGTAGGCCATCGGGGGCCGCCCCACCAGGGCGGCGAACCGGCGGGCGAGGGTGGCCCGGGAGACCCCGGCCTCGGCGGCCAGCCGGTCGATGGTCCAGGCGGCGGCCGGGTCGGCGTGGACGGCGCGCAGCGCCGCCGCGGCCACCGGGTCGCCGAGGGCCGCGGACCATTCCCCGGCCGCGTCCTCGTCGAGCCAGGCGCGGACCATGTAGACGAGGAGCAGGTCGAGCAGGCTGGGTACGGCCAGGCCGGAGCCGGGGCGGCGGGCGTCGAGTTCGCGGCCGAGCAGGTCGATGGCGGAGCGCAGCTCGGGGTGGCCGCCGACCCGGTGGGGCAGGTGGACGACCGTGGGCAGCTCGGCCATGAGCGGGTGGACATGACTGCGGTCGAGCCGGTACTTGCCGCAGAGCAGCACGGCCGTGTCCGGCCGCGCCCCGGCGCCGTCCGGCGGCCCGGCACGGTCCGGCCCGGCGCCCCCGTCGCCCGGCCCGGCGCTCCCGCTTCCGTCCGGCCCGGCGCCCCCGTCGCCCTGCTCCGCTCCGGCGCCGCGGGACCAGGTCTCGAACGGGACCGCCCGGGCCACCGTCGCCGCGTCGGCGGGCGAGTCGGCGAGGACGTGCCCGGTGCCGTGCGGCAGCAGCACCGCGTCGCCCGCGCGGAGGGTGACCGGGGCTCCCCCGTCCGGCAGCAGCCAGCAACTGCCCTCCAGGACGACGTGGAAGCCGGCCCCGTCGTAGGGGGCGAAGCGCGCGCACCAACGCCCGGAGATCCTGACCCGGTTGGAGGAGGGCTGCCCGATGCGTACGGCCGAGATCGCGTCACTCACCACGTCCATGGTCCCAGGGTAGCCGGGGCCTCAGGAGTGAGACGGACGCGTATTGCGCTGAGCCGGGCGGGCATTGAGCGGATCAGTCGCCCCTTCGTACGGTGTGATCATGACGAAGAACACCGTACAGAGCACCACCCTGGGCGAGGTCGAGGTCCTGCGGATCGCGGAGTGGCAGGGCGCCTTCGACGCCCGTGGCCTGGTCCCGGACGCTCCCGCCGGGCTGTGGGCGTCCCACGAGGCCGAGTTGGCGCCGGACCACTGGGAGGTGGCCGGGGACCGGGCGGTGCTGGCGCTGCAGACCTGGGTGCTGCGCAGCGCCGGGCGGACGGTCGTGGTGGACACCGGGGTCGGCAACGGGCGGGAGCGGCCCGGGATGCCCCACTTCCACCGGTGGCAGGGCGACTTCCTCGGCGGACTGGCCGCGGCGGGCATCCGTCCGGAGGACGTGGACGTGGTGGTCAACACGCACGTGCACGCCGATCACGTCGGCTGGAACACCGACGGTGGGCCGGGCGCGTGGCGACCGACGTTCCCGAACGCGCAGTACCTGATCCCGGCCGCCGACGACGCCCACTTCGGCCCGGACGGCGGGTACGGCGGCGGACTGCGCCCGGACGACCGGTTGATCTACGAGGACAGCGTCGCCCCCGTCCACCGGGCGGGACAGGTCGTGCTGTGGGACGGGGCCCACCGGATCGACGAGCACCTCACGCTGGAGTCGGCACCGGGCCACACGCCCGGCTCGTCGGTCCTGCGGCTCGCGTCCCGGGGCGAGCGGGCGGTGTTCGTCGGCGATCTGCTGCACAACCCGGTGCAGATCCTGCGGCCGTCGTGCAACAGCTGCTTCTGCCTGGACCCGGTCCGGGCGGCGGCGAGCCGGCTGCGGGTCCTCGAACGGGCCGCCGACCAGCGGGAGCTGGTCGTCCCGGCGCACTTCGCCGGGGCGGGCGCGGTCGAAGTACGCCGGGAGGGCGGGCGGTTCGCCCTGGGGCCCTGGGCCGCCTTCGCACCGGTCGGGACGCCGACCGCCTGAGCCGCTGCCGCCCGGGCCGGTCAGCGGCGCAGCGCGCCGCGGACGAACGCGGCCTGCCCGGCGTGCTGGAGGTCGTCGGCGACCACGCTGACCAGGCGGACGCCCAGGGTGACGGGCGGGTCCCAGCGGTCGTCGATCACCCGGTCCAGGTCGGCGGCGGGAAGGCCGTCGAGGAAGGCCCGGGTCTGTGCGTGGACGGCGTCCAGGTAGCCGAGCAGCAGCTCGCCCGACTCCACCCGGACCTGGCCCACCTGGCGGGCGGTGTGGCCGTACCCGGTGGCGTCGGCCGGGAACGGCAGGCCGAACCGGTCGGCCCAGCCCTGGGCGTGCCAGACCTGCTCCAGGCCGGCGGCGTCGGCCACGTGGTCGTCCTGGACCCGGGCGAGGTGCCACACCAGCCAGGCGATCGAGTTGGCCTCGGGGTCGGTCCGGGCGTGGAGCTCGTCCGCCGACAGGCCCTCGACCACCTCGTGCACCACCTCCTGGACGCGTCCGAACGCGTCGGCGAGTACCTCCGTGGCCTTCATGGTTCCGCTCCGCCCTGGTCGTGGCCGGCGGCCGCCGGCACCCCACCACCATGCGGGGCCGGTGGCGCGGAGCGGCGGACCTCGCCGCCGACACGCGGGGGGCAGGAGCAGCGGGGCGTGGCCGGAAGTGGTCCCTCGGGAGTACTCCGGTCGGTGGGGCGGGGTGGGGTGGGTTCCCCGATCCGGCCGCTTCTTCCGTAGGCTCAGGTCACGGCCGTCGGGGGGCCGTTGAGCGAGGTGAACGCCCAAGGGGCCGGCACCCGTCTTGACGGATGAAGCGCCCCGGGCGGTGCTCGTGCGTTTTGTCCGTGTATTGCAAGTTTGTTGAGGAGTGACGTGCCCCGATCCTTCGATCGACGTCTGGCCCTGTCCGCCACCGCGCTGCTCGCCGTGGTGGTCGGCGTGACCCCGGTGACCGCCGCGCAGGCGGCCCCCGCCACGGCGGCCCCGCTCGCCGCACAGACCACGGCTTCGACCCTCGACGCCCAGGCGCTGGTCGCGGCGTTGCAGAACACCGTCGACAACGGCGCGCCGGGGGCCATGGCCCGCTTCTCCGGCCCGCAGGGCGTCCGCGGCGGACTCGTCGGGGTGAGCAACACCTCGACGGGCGCGCCGATGAACCCGACCGCCCGCTTCCGGATCGGCAGCGTCACCAAGACCTTCTCCAGCGTGGTGCTGCTCCAGCTGGTCTCCGAGGGCAAGGTCAGCCTGGACGCGCCGGTCAACCAGTACCTGCCCGGGCTGCTGCCCGACAACCGGATCACGGTGCGTCATCTGCTGAACCACCGCAGCGGTCTGGCCGACTACACCAACGCCATGTTCGCGCAGACCGTGCCCGGCTTCGAGGCCGTGCGCAACCGCGTGTTCAGCTACCAGGAGCTGGTGGACCTGTCGCTGCGCGAGCCGCGCACGACCGAGCCGGGTGTGGCGTACAAGTACTCGAACACCAACTTCGTGGTCGTCGGCATGCTCATCGAGAAGGTCACCGGGACGCCGGTGGCCACGCAGTACCAGAACCGCATCATCAAGCCGCTGGGGCTGGCCAACACCTCGTACGTGCACCCCACCGCGACCATCGCGGGCCGGCACGTGCGGGGCTACCTGCACCCGGACGAGGCCGGGGCCCCGCTGGTGGACTCCACCGAGCAGACGGCCTCCTGGGCCCAGTCCGCCGGTGCGATGATCTCCAGCCTGGCCGATCTGAACACCTTCACCGCGGCGATCGTGGACGGCCGGCTGCTGAAGCAGCCCGTGCTGGACCAGATGCTCGCCATGACCCCGACCGACGCCACCAACACCAAGTTCTACGGGCTGGGGCTGCGCCGCTACGACCTGTCCTGCGGCACCCAGGTGTACGGCCACACCGGCACCGTGCAGGGGTTCTACACCTACGCGTTCAGCACCCGGGACGGCAAGAGCTCGCTGTCGGCGACGGCGAACACCTCGAACCACGGCCAGGCCAACACCGCGCTCGGCGGCACCCTGGAAGCCGCCTTCTGCGGGAACAAGCCGGCGGCGACGGCCCGTGCCGAGTCGGCGCGCGGCTTCGCCCCGACGTTCGATGCGGAGCCTGACCTGCCCGAGCGCAACGGCTGACCCGGCCGGGCAGCCGGGCCGCCGCCCTGAGCGCTACGTAGGGAGTCCGAGGATGCGGGCCGCCATGGCCCGCATCTCCACCTTGCGGATCTTCCCGGTGACCGTCATGGGGAACTCCTCGACGACGTGGACGTAGCGCGGGATCTTGAAGTGGGCGAGCCGTCCGTCGCAGTACGCGCGGACGGCGTCCGCGGTGAGCGGCTCGGCGCCCTCGCGCATCCTCAGCCAGGCCATCAGCTCCTCGCCGTACTTGGGGTCGGGCACGCCGATCACCTGCACGTCGAGGACGTCGGGGTGGGTGTACAGGAACTCCTCGATCTCGCGCGGGTAGAGGTTCTCCCCGCCACGGATCACCATGTCCTTGATCCGGCCGGTGATGCTGACGTAGCCGTCCTCGTCCATGACGGCCACGTCCCCGGTGTGCATCCACCGGGCGGCGTCGACGGCCTCGGCGGTCTTCTCCGGCTCGCCCCAGTAGCCGAGCATGACCGAGTAGCCGCGGGTGCACAGCTCTCCCGGGACGCCGCGGGGCACGGTCCGGCCGGTCCCGGGGTCGACCACCTTGACCTCCAGGTGCGGGCCGACCCGGCCGACGGTGGACACCCGGCGTTCCACGGAGTCGTCCGCGCGGGTCTGCGTGGACACCGGCGAGGTCTCCGTCATCCCGTAGCAGATCGCGACCTCGGTCATGCCCATCCGGTCGATGACCTCCTTCATCACCTCGATGGGGCACGGCGACCCGGCCATGATCCCGGTGCGCAGGGCGGACAGGTCGTACGTGCCGAACGAGGGATCGGCCAGTTCGGCGATGAACATGGTGGGCACCCCGTAGAGCGAGGTGCACCGCTCCGCCGCGACCGCCGCGAGGGTGGCGGCGGGCTCGAAGGAGGGCGCAGGGATCACCATGGCGGCGCCGTGACTGGTGCAGGCCAGATTGCCCATGACCATGCCGAAGCAGTGGTAGAAGGGCACCGGGATGCAGACGCGGTCGTGCTCGGTGTAGTGCAGGAGCTCGCCGACGAAGTAGCCGTTGTTGAGGATGTTGTGGTGCGACAGGGTCGCGCCCTTGGGGAAGCCGGTGGTCCCCGAGGTGTACTGGATGTTGATCGGATCGTCGGGACTCAGTCCGGCCCCCGCCCGCTCCAGGACGGACCGGTCCGCCCGCCGGCCGGTCTCCAGCAGCCCCTCCCAGCCGTCGCTGCCGAGCAGGACGACGTGCTCCAGCTCCGGGCAGCGCGGCCGAACCTCCTCGATCATGGCCGCGTAGTGCGAGGTCTTGAACCGCTCGGCGGCGGCCAGGAGCCGGATTCCCGACTGGCCGAGGACGTATTCCAGCTCGTGCGAGCGATAGGCCGGATTGACGGTGACCAGGATGGCGCCGATCTTGGCCGTGGCGTACTGGACCAGGGTCCACTCCGCGCAGTTGGGCGCCCAGATGCCGACCCGGTCGCCCCGGTTGATGCCCAGCTCCAGCAGCCCCAGCGCCAGGGCGTCGACGTCCGCGGCGAGTTGGGCGTAGGTCCACCGGCGGCCGGTGGCCACCTCCACCAGCGCCTCCCGGCCGGGGTGCGCGCGCACCGTCCGGTCGAGGTTGTCGCCGATCGTGTCCCCCAGCAGCGGTGTGGCGGAGGGCCCTGATGCATAGCTCGGCGCGGTGGACACGACAGACCTCCTGGGCGGCGGAAGCGGCAGCCCCCTCATGATCCTCGCCGGGTGCCCGGGCCACCAGTCCCCGGGCGGGGGCCTGTGCGCCGGGGCGCCGTCAGGCCGTGGCGTGGTGGCCCGCGAAGAGGTCGAGCAGCCCCTGCGCGGCGGCGCGGAATCGGCCTCCTGGTCACTCCCGTTCCGCAATCACTACATTTTTGCAGTGGATACGGATCTGCCTACAGTGGGACATGCCGCAGACTCCCGGGCTCCGTGAACGCAAGAAGGCCGCCACCCGCAAGGCCCTGTCCGACTCCGCCCTGGAGCTGTTCCTGGAACGCGGCTACGACCGGGTCACCGTCGCCGAGATCGCGCGCCGTGCCGAGACGGCGGTGACCACGCTGTTCACGTACTTCCCCGGCGGCAAGGAGGCACTAGTCCTCGGTGACGGCGCCGAGCGCGAGGCCTCGCTCACCGCGGCCGTACGGGAGCGGCCCGAGGGCACACCGGTGCTGGAGGCGCTGCGGGGCTTCCTCGCCGGCCGTGGCGTCCTCGACCGGGACCGCGACCCCGAGCACCGCCGGCGCACCGACCTGGTGCTCTCCACCCCGGCCCTGCGCGCCTACGCGCGCACCCTGTGGACGGGCTGCGAGGACGCGCTCACCCGGGTCCTGGCCGAGGAGACCGGCCGGTCGCCCGAGGACACGTCCCTGCGCGTGCTGGCGCGGTTCGTCCTGGAGACCCCCGACCTGGCCGGCGCGTCGCCGGACCCCCTCGGGACCCTGGACACCGTCTTCCGCCACCTCGCACTCGGCTGGCCCGAGCTTGCCGCCTCGCGGATGATGAAGACATGACTCCCGAGCGGTACGAGCTGGTGTTCGCCGACGGCGCCGAGGGCGAGGAGGACGTCGTGATCGTCTCCCGCACCGAGTACACCGGGGCCGGCGGCCACCCCGTCTACGTGGACCCGAGCGGGATCGTCCGCGCCGAGATCAGCGACCAGGGAGAGGTCCGCATCCTCGCCTCGGGCGCCGGTCAGGTCCCGGCCCGCGTCCTGCGGGCCCGCGCCCTGTCGTGACGGGACGGCCCTGGCAGCCGGACCAGCCGTGGCGGCCCGAACGGTCGTGCCGGACCGAGCATCCGGAACGACGGACGACGGCCCGCGGGGTCAGGCGACGCCCTGCGGCCGGAACTGCACGCTGATCCGCGGTCCCACCGCATGCGTGGTCTTGGGGATCGCGTGCTCCCACGTGCGCTGGCACGAGCCGCCCATCACCAGCAGGTCCCCGTGCCCCTGCGGCAGCCGCAGCGAGGCCCCGCCGCCACCGCGCGGCCGCAGGGCCAGGTCCCGCGGGTCGCCGACGGACAGGATGGCCACCATCGTGTCCGCGTGCGCGGAGCGGCCCGTCCGGTCGCCGTGCCAGGCGACGCTGTCCCGGCCGTCGCGGTAGAAGCACAGTCCGGCGGTCACGAACGGCTCGCCGAGCTCCTGCGCGTAGTGCGCCGAGAGGGCGGCCCGGGCCTCGTCCAGGACCGGGTGCGGCAGCGGGTCGCCGTCCGCGTAGTACGCGAGCAGCCGCGGGACCTCGACCTCGCGCTCGTACATCTGCCGCCGCTCCGCCCGCCAGGGCACGGACGCGGCCAGCTCCTCGAACAGCGCGTCCGCGCCGCTCAGCCAGCCTGGCAGCAGGTCCACCCAGGCCCCGCTGCCCAGCTCGCGCCGCCGCAGCCCGCGCAGCGGCCCGAGCCGGGCTTCCTCGGCCTGGTCGAACAGCGATCCCTGGAGCGGTGCGTGCATACGACCAGCGTACCCACACAACCGAACATATGCTCGATCACCTGCGGGGCTCCACCGGCTCCACCTCCCGCCCGGCCGTCTCCTCCGGCACGGCGAACGGCCGGGCCGCCCCGCAGATCGTCACCGTGGCCGCCAGGAACAGCGCCGCCAGCAGCAGCCACCCGGGCGTCCCGCCCGGCAGCAGGAAGGCGGTGACCAGGAAGGGGCCGAACACCAGCTGGGCGCTCTGGCCCATGCTGAACACCGAGAGGTACCGCCCGCGGGCCCGCGCCGGGGACATCTCGTACGACAGCTCCCAGCGGGCCACGGCGTGCAGGTTCTCGCCCGTGGTCAGCAGGACGACGGCCACCACGGCGGCCGCCACCACCGCCCCCGGGCCGCGCACGCCGGCGCTCGCGCCGGCCCCCGCGAAGACCAGACACGCGAGGACGAGGAACACACAGGCGAGCCGGAGGATGCGCAGGGACCTCGCGGCGCCCCGGGCGTGCCGGGCCACGGTGAGCTGGAAGACCACGGTCAGCACGGTGTTGACCGCCAGCAACGCCGAGCTGACGCTCTCCGGCAGCCCCGCGCGCTGCACCGTCCACAGCGGCAGCAGGATGAACAGGACGCAGTCGTGCAGGTGCAGCACGGCGTTGGCACCGCAGACCACCAGGAACCGGCGGTCCCGGAACGGCGACCCGCCCCGGTCCGCCCGGCCGCCCGGTCCGGACGCCGCCGGCTCCGACGGCTCCGCCCGCTCGGGCGGGCCCGCCGGCTCCGGCACGTCCGACGACTCCGGTAGGCCCGACGGCTCCGGCGGAGCAGCCGGTCCCGTTCCCCGTCCCGGGTCACCGCCGGCCGCCTCCGCCGCCCGCCCCGCCGCCACCACGGCCCGCGCCACCGCGAGGAACACCAGGGCGTTGAACGCGAACAGGCCGACGAACCCGGCCCGCGCGTCCGCCGCCTGGACCACGGCCGCCAGCAGGAACCCCACGGTCAGCCCGGTGTTGCCGATCGCCCGCAACGAGCCCATGGTGCGGGTGCGTTCCTCGTCCGTCTCGAACTCGCCGACGATCACCTGGAGCAGCGGCTGCCCGGCCCGCAGCGCGCCGGTGACCACGCAGGACACCACCAGGTATCCGGCGTAGTCACCGACGAAGGCGTACGCACCGAACCCGGCCGCGCGCACCAGGGTGAGCCCGACGTACACCCGCCGCGCCCCGACCCGGTCCGCGAGCGGCCCGAACAGGGCGGGGCTGAGCAGGCCGACGACATTGGCGGAGGCGATCGCGCTGCCGACCGCCACGGCCGAGAGGGACAGGTACTGGACGAAGTACAGCGTCGCCGAGGCGAGGAACAGCCCGTTGGCGATCGAGTCGGCGGCCGCGCCCGCCGCGATGAGCCGGCCCTGCCGGGAGCGCGGCAGCACAGCCCGGGTCAGACGCGTCAGGCGCGTCGGACGCGCCGGACCCGGCCGGTGGGGCCCCTGCGTCGGGTGCGTCGGCGTCGTCACCCGTGCCGCCGGTCCAGACGGCCGGCCAGCACCGGGCCGATCGTGGTCAGCGGTCCGGTCCGCAGCATCGCGCCGTGCGCTGCGGGCACCTCGTGCACGGTCACCGGGCCGTCCACGTAGCGCTGCCAGACGTACGGGTCGGGGCGTGCGGCGGGCCGTTCCTCCGTCGCGACGAAGAACAGGAGTTCGCCGTGGAAGGTCCCGCCCGAGATCGCCCCCGCCAGCGCGGAGTTGCGGGCGAAGACCGCGGGCAGGGCCGCGACCGCCGCCGGGGGCAGCCCTTCGAGCGGACTGCCCTCCCCCGCGACCGCCGCCGCGAAACCGGCGGCGGTCAGCGACTGCCCGTCGGCGGCCTCGATGCCGAGGGAGTCGAGGAGTTCGCGGAGAACCGCCGGATCCTCGGCCGCGTACGCGCGGCGCTCCGACTCCCCCGGCCGGCCCGTGGCCGGGTACCCGTCGAGGACGGCGAGCAGGTCCACCCGCTGCCCGGCCGCCTGGAGCTGTACGGCCATCTCGTGGGCGGCGCCGCCGCCGAAGGACCAGCCCAGCAGGTGGTACGGGCCTTCGGGCTGCACGGCACGGATCCGGCGGACGTAGTCGGCGGCGATCTGCGACAGCTCCGCCGTCGGGTCCGCCGTCGCGTCCCCCGCCAGGGCCGCCGGGTCGGTCAGGGCCCTCGACTGCACGGCGTACAGCGGGACGTCGGCGTCCAGGTGCCGCAGCAGGTGGGAGTACGTCCAACCGATGCCGGCCGCCGATGCCCGGGAGGCGGTCCTGTGCCGGATCTTCGGCGAGGTGCTGGGGGTGTCCGGCGTCGGCGCGGACGACGACTTCTTCGCCCTGGGCGGCCACTCCCTGCTCACCACCCGGGTG
>NZ_RPRY01000016.1 GCF_003949795.1 Streptomyces sp. WAC06614 | reverse complement strand
GCGCCGGAGCGTGGACCACCCGCACGAGAACACACGTCCGCCCCCTGCGATGTGACATTCGCAGGGGGCGGACGTGTGTTCTCGTGCGGGTGGTCCACGCTCCGGCGCCGGCGCTCCGACACCGAGGTACGTTCGCAAAGAGAGGAAAGGAGCGCAGCAACGTGAGCACTGCCCCGGTCGAAGGGGGCGGCCGCCCCGACGACTACAGCCAGGTGGCGGATCCCGAGCGCGCCCTGAAGTACGCCATTCAGCACATCGAGGGCGATCGGGCCGAGATCGAATGGGCTGCGCCTCGGGAGCCGGCTATCTCGATCTTCCAGGATCGCCGAACTGGTACGTACCCGACATCGCTGTCGTTCCGAGAGAGGTGGCCAAGGGCAGCAAGTCCCTGCTGCCCGCCGACACCTTGCTGGTGGTCGAAGTGACGTCTGAGTCGAACGCCGAGACGGACCGAGTCGTCAAGCGCAAGCGGTACGCCCAGTACGGAGCCCCGCTCTCCCTCCTGATCGACCGCCAGGAAAGCAGCGTCACGCTCTTCTCCGCCCCCGGACAGCTCGGCTACGACAAGGTCGACGGCCCCCACCCCTTCGGCACCCCCGTCGACCTCCCCGCCCCGTTCGGCCTCACCCTGGACACCTCCGACCTCTAGCCGCGTTCCCCGGCGCCCAGCAGGCACTCCTCCAGGAACGCCAGGACCCTCAGGTGGTACGCCGGTGCGGTCAGGCCCAGGCTGATGTTGTGGCCGGCCGCGGGGAGGTGGGCGACGGTGGTGGGGGCCGCGGTCAGGCGGGAGGCCATGGCGTGCAGGGTGGCCTCGTCGAGCTGCCACCACAGCTCGTGCTCCGCGAAGGTCAGGCGGACCGGGATGCGGACATGGGGGGCCAGGGCCTCGAACTGGGCCGGCCAGTGCACGGTCTCCGCCGATTCGCGGGGCGGGGTCGGCGAGAGCAGGGCGCGGCTGGCCTGGAAGGTGCCCCGGGGGTAGAGGTTCAGCGGGCCCCAGTTGAGCTTGGTGGCGCCGCCGCCCAGGGTGGACGGGAAGTGCAGGGCCTCGGGGTGGTAGAGGTAGCCGGTGCCCGAGGTGTCCAGGCCCAGCAGCGGGACCGCGCCCTCCTGGGCGGCGGTGTGCAGGGCGACCTTGCCGCCGTCGGAGTGGCCCAGCAGGAACACGCCCGCGCCCAGCTCGTGCGTCCGGGCGTGTTCCTTCAGCGCCGCGTGCAGGGTGTCGGCCTGTTCGGCCAGGGTCAGCCCCTCCGGCAGGAGGTCCGCCGAGGCCCCGTAGCCCGGGCGGTCCACGGCGAGCACGGCGTGGCCGAGGGCGGTGGCGAGCGGGACGAAGGAGTTCCAGTACGCGGCGCGCATGCCGCGGCCGTGGACCGCCAGGACGGTGGAGCGGGCCGGACCCCCCGCGGGTTCGGCCAGCAGCCCGGACAGGGTGACCCCGCCCGCGTCCACCGTGTACGGCCGGACGCCGGCCGGGGCGCACACCGCCGGCGCCGGCGCCCCGGCCGGGGGCGGGGCCGCCGGGGCCGGTGCCTCGGCACGGGCCCGGGGCGGTGCCTCGGCACGGGCCTGCGTCAGGGCCTGCGTCAGGGGCAGGGGCAGGGGCAGGGGCACGGTGGTCAGGGTGCTCATCGCAGGGCCAGTCCCTTCCGTGCCGCGGACACCGCGTCCACCCACGCCGCCGGCGAGCCGGTCCGCAGCAGTGAGGTCCCCACCAGCAGCCCGCCGAAGCCCGCGTCCAGCAGCCCCGCCGCCGTCGCCGGCCCGTCGATCCCGCTGGCGCTGACCGGGCACGGCGTGCCCGTGGCCCGGACCGCCGGCAGCAGGTCCAGGCTGCGGCCCAGGTCCCCGGCGCCCCGCTCACGGGTCTTGATGTCCTTGTTGTTGACCGCGATCACGCACTGCGAGGCGTGCGGCACCAGCTCCAGCTCGGCCTCCGAGGTCACCTCCACGAACGGGGTCAGCCCGGCCAGCAGGCATTCCGTCACCAGCGTCCGCATGCTCGTGTCCGGCAGCAGCGCCGCCGTCAGCAGCACCGCCGAGGCCCCCAGTTCCTTGGCCCCGCGGATCTGGTCCTTGCGGGTGATGAAGTCCTTCTGCAGCAGCGGCAGGTCCGTCATCGCCGCCACGTCCCGCAGCAGCGCCGGCGAGCCGCCGAACCAGCGTCCGGTCACCACCGAGATGCACGGCGCGCCCGCGGTCTCGTACGCGGCGACGATCGCGGCCGGCGTGCGCCCGCCCAGCAGGTCGTAGCCGTGGGAGTCGCGTCGTTTCACCTCCATCACCACCGGGGTGGGCGAGGCCAGCAGGGCGTCCAGGAAGGAGACCTTCGTACGTGTGCTGCGGGTGCTGCGGGTGGTCATGACGACAGCTCCATCTCGCGGGTCCCGGTACGGGGACGGACTGCACTGCTGCGGTCGACGCCCGTGCGCCAGGCGCGGGCCAGGGCGGCGATCTCGGGGATGCCGAAGCCGCCGGTGACGCGGTCGCGGGCGGCGGTGTCCACGTCGATGCCGCGGAAACCGGGGTGGGCCACGACCTCCTCGTAGGCCGGCCGGTTGGCCGGGGAGAGGCCGCCGGCCAGCAGGAACGGCCGGGTCAGCCGGGGCAGCAGGGCGGTGACGTCGGCCTGGTCGAGGGTGCGGCCGGTGCTGCCGATCCGGCCGTCCTCGGTGGCGGTGTCCAGCAGGAACAGGTCCGTGCCGGCCCGGGCGTACGCCCCGATCAGCGGCCGTTCGACGCACCCGGCGCCGCCCGGCGCCACGTGCAGGACCTTCACGATGCCCACGGACGCCGGCAGCGCCTCGCGCAGCGCCCGGACGACCGCCGGCGGCTGGTAGGCGTGGAGCTGGATCCAGCCGGCCCCGGCGGCCCGGGCGGTGGCCACGAGCGCGCCGGGGTCGGCGAGGAAGGTGACCCAGACCGGGAGGAGTCCGGTGGAGCGGGCCGCCGCCGCGAGGGCGGCGAGCCCGTCCGGGTCCAGTTCACGGGGGCCGCCGGGTACGCCGTGCCAGAGCCCGACGCAGTCCGCCCCGGCGGCCGCCGCGGCCTCGATGTCCTGCGGGGCGGTGGCCCCGCAGACCTTCAGCAGGTTCTGGGAACTCATTTGCCGAGCCCCAGCATCGAGGCGATGCGGTTGTACTGGATCTCGTTCGTGCCGGAGTAGATCGTGCCGCCGACGGCGTTGCGCACGTCCTGCTCCAGTCCGAACTCGGCCATGTAGCCGTGCCCGCCGAAGATCTGGACGGCGGTCAGGCTCGTGGCCAGGTTGCTCTCGCTCGTGACGAGCTTGGAGATGGCGAGGTCGACGGTGACGTTCTCGCCGGCCTCCAGCTTCTCGCCCGTGTCGTAGAGCCATTTGCGGGAGGTCTCCAGCTGGATCTTCGTGTCGACGATCTTGTTGGCGATCGTCTGGTACGAACCGATCGCCTTTCCGAACGACTTGCGCGTCCTCGCGTAGTCGACACAGCGGTCCAGCCGGTGCTGCATCTCGCCCACGTTGACGATGAAGGAGAAGAGGATCTCCCGCTTCATCACGTGGTCCAGCACCATGAACCCGCCCCCGACCCGGCCGAGCACCGCCGATTTCGGTACCCGTACGTCGTCGAGGAAGAGTTCGCTCAGCGGCGAGGTCCGCAGGCCCATCTTCTTGATGGGCCGGCCGCGGGTCAGCCCCGGGGTCCTGCCGTCCACCAGGAACGCCGTCGTCCCCAGCGGTCCGCCGTCCGGGTGGGTCCGGGCGTAGACGACGATCACGTCGGCCACGGGCCCGTTGCTGACGAACACCTTGCTGCCGTTGATGACGAAGTCGTCCCCGTCCCGGACGGCCCGGGTGGTCATCGCCATCGCGTCCGACCCGCCCTCGGCCTCGGTGATCGCGTGCGCCCCGATCGCCTCGCCCGAGCAGATCAGCGGGAGCCAGCGCTCCTTCTGCTCCGCGGTGCCGAACTGCTGGAGGGGGATGCCGGTGGAGCACATGGACGTGGTGACCGAGAAGCTCAGTCCCGCGTCACGGTTGTACTCGCCGAGTCCTTCCAGCACGTACATCGTGGTGAGCAGCGACTGCCCGAGTCCTCCGTACTCCTCGTCGAAGGGCAGTGCCAGGATTCCGGTCTTCTGGACGAGCTTCCACTTGTCCTCCGGAAAGGCGGAGCGCTCGTCGAGTTCGAGGTGGTCTGCGCTGAGTGCGTCTCCCCACCGCTCCAGGCCTTCGCGCAGCTCTGCCTGGTCGGCGTTCCAACGGATCACGGTGGACCCCTTTGAGTTCGATTCGGTGATCGGGTCAATGCCTGGGTGCCGCTCGTGGGCCGGCCGGTACGCCGGTCAGTACGCGGACGACCGGGCGGCGTCGAGGTTGTGCACCTCGTCCCCGCGCAGGGCCGGCGAGAAGACGCAGACCAGGCGGAGGTCCTCGTGCGGGCTGGCGACGAGGTAGTGGGCGTCGTGCTGGTCGAGCGCGTACATGCGCCCCGGGACGATCTCGTGGGAGGTGCCGTCGAGCTCGATGACCTCGCCGGAGCCGGCGATGCAGTAGCAGGCCTCCAGGTGGTTGACGTACTCCAGGCGGGACTTGGTGCCGGCGGCGACGACGGTGTCGGTGAGGGTGTAGCCGAGGCCGTCCTCGGCCAGGAGGAAGCGGCGGCTGAGGCCGTTGCCCCACTCGACGGTCTTCACGGACTCGATGTCACGAACGATCATGGCGGTCTCCCGGTGTGAGATGGGGTGAAGGGTCGGTTGCGCTGGTCGTCCAGGCCGTTTCGGGCGGGTCAGGGCCGTACGGGCCGTACCGAGCGGACGAACGCGCGGAAGGCTTCGGTCACGTCGCGCCCCGCTTCCTGGGCCGCCTCGACGGCGGCGACGGCGGCGGAGCCGATGATCGCGGCGTCGGCGCCGCTGGCGCCGACGGCCTCCACGTGTTCCCGGGTGCTGACCCCGAAGCCGACGGCGATCGGGGCGGTGGTGTGCGCCCGGAGGGCGGTGACCGCACCGGCCAGCGCGGCGTGGCCGGCCGCCGGGGCGGTTCCGCTGCGCCCGTAGTGGGCGACGAGGTAGAGGTAGGCGGAGGCCCGTGCGGCGGCCTCGGCCTGCGTGGCGGGCGGGCTGTTGGAGTAGCAGGTGGTCACCACGGGAAGGCCGGCCTCGGCCGCCGCTCCCAGGTGCTCCTCGCGCAGCCGTGGCGGCAGCGCGTGGACGAGGAGTCCGTCCGCCCCGGCCGCGGCGATGTCGCGGGTGGCGGCGGTCAGGTCCCGGTGCCCCAGGGAGTACCTCCAGTCGGCGAGCAGGGCGATCCGGGTGTGCGTCAGGTGCGGCCGTACGTCGGCCAGGAAGCCGAGTACGTCGTCCAGGTCGGCCCCGCCCCGGTCCAGGGCCCGGCGGGCGGAGCGCCGCACGGTGGGTCCGTCGGTGACCGAGTCGGGGAACGGGACGGCCAGTTCGAGGCAGTCCACGCCCTCCTCGTCGAGCATCAGGACCAGCTCCCGCAGCACGGGCAGCGGCGGGTCCCCGGCGTTGAGGAACAGGGCCAGTCCGGGGCCGCCGTCGGCCCGGCGACCGGGGAAGAAGGGGGCGGGCGCGACCGCCCCGGCCGGGCTAGACACGGGCCACCTCCGGCCCCCGGGCGCCGGCCCCCGCGAGCGCCGGCCGGGGCGGCCGGGCCGAGGCCAGGCGGTCGGCCAGGGCCAGGGCGGCGCCGGAGCGGACGGCCTCCTCGGCCTCGGCGACCGCCGAGAGCCAGTCCCGGCGGGTGCCGGCGGCCACCGCCAGGGCGGCGGCGCCCAGGCACACCGTCCGGGTGGCCACGGCCCCGGCCGTGCCGGCGAGCACGGACCGGAAGTGCCGGACCGCCTCGTCCGCTCCGGCGGCGGGCCGCAGGTCCGCGAAGGACCCGTCGCCCGGGGTGAGTTCGCCGGGCCGCAGGACCCGGGTCAGGCCCCGGTCCCCGTGGACGGTGTTGGTGGCGAAGGGAAGCAGCTCGTCGGCGCCGGTGTCGTTGGTGACGAGCCAGATCCGCCGCCCCCGGGTCGAGCCGGCCAGCTGCCGCAAGGTGTCCAGCGGCGCCGCCGTGGACACCCCGGTGACCTGGGCGGTCACCGGCAGTTCGGCCAGGAACGGCCCGAGGGCGTTGAGGAAGCGGCCGAAGGGCTTGAGCCCGGTCGGGGCCACCGTCCGCGCCAGCCGGGTCAGCTGCGCCGGGTAGACGAACGGCCCGGCGAAGGCGATCCCGTGGGCGTCGAGGGTGTCCTCGGTCTGCGCGTAGGACGAGGTGAGCCGGACGCCGAGCCGCTCCAGCAGGTCCACCGAGCCCAGGGAGCTGGTGTAGGCGCGGGAGCCGGTCTTGACCACCTTGACCCCGGTGGCCGCGGCGACGAACGCCGAGGCGGTGGAGATGTTGAAGGTCCGGGGTCCGCCGCCGGTGCCGACGACGTTCACGGTGCCCTGCCAGACCTCGCCCGCCTCGTGCGGCGTACGGCGCTCGGCGAGCGAGTCCAGCAGGTGGCGCAGGGTGTCGTGGTCGGGGAGCCGGCTGGTCAGGGAGGCCAGCAGGGCCAGGACCTCGGCCCGGTCGAGCCGGTTGTCGCCGAGCTGGTCCCACCAGGACCGCCAGGTCCCGCGCCCGACCGGGGCCTGCTGCTGGAGCAGACCGGTGAGTGCGTCATGCACGGTCGTTCTCCGTCTCTTCCTCGTCGCGGTCGTCGGGGGTGCGGCGCCGGGGCGGTTACGCCGCGGCCCGCGCCCCGGCGATGAAGGCGTCGATGGCCTCGACGCTGCGGAAGTTGTTCGGGTCCAGGTCGGCGTCGCCCACGGCCAGCTCGAACCGGTCCTCGACCCACGCGATGAGCTTGAGCACGCCCAGGGAGTCGATGACCCCGTCGTTGAGCAGGTCGTGGTCGGCGGCGAGCTCGGCGGGGGCGGTGCCGGGCAGGAACTCGGCGATGACGAAGTTCTTGATGGTGTCGACGTTGCTCATGACGGGATTCCTTCGGTGACGGGCGCGGGCGTGGGCGCGGTGGCGGGAGCGAGGGGTTCGAGGCGGTCGAGCGCCTTGCGGTCGACCTTTCCGGTGGCCGTCTTCGGCAGCGGCGCCTCGGTGAGCGTGAGCTGGGTGGGCACGGCGGCCCGGGGCAGGTGGCGGGCGCAGTGCCCGCGCAGGGCCAGGACGGTCAGGTCCGAGCCGGGGGCCCGGCGGACGCCGGCGAGGAGCTTCCTGCCGGCGATCGGGTCGGGTACGGCGGCCACCCCGGCCTCGACGACGTCCGGATGGTCCTGCAGGACCCGTTCGATCTCGGCGGTGTTGACCGCCACCCCGCGGACCTTGACCTGGAAGTCGGTGCGTCCGGTCAGGTGCAGGGTGCCGGCGCCGTCGCGCCGGACCAGGTCGCCGGTGCGGAACCAGCGGCGGTCGTCCAGCCCCAGCGGGTGGCCGGTGAACTTCTCGGCGTGCCGGGTCCGGTCGAGGTAGCCACGGCTCTGGAACGGGGTGGAGACGAACAGTTCGCCGCTGCCGGGGCCCTCGACGAGGGTGCCGGTGTCGGGGTCGAGCAGCAGGGCCTCGACGCCGGGCAGCGGGCGCCCGATGGGCACGGGCGGGAAGCTGGTGGCGGCGGTGTCGACCTCGTGGACGAAGCTGTCGTTGGTCTCGGTGCAGCCGTAGATGTTGTGGATGCGGGCCTTGGGGAAGAGCGCGGGCAGCGCCGCGAACGTCCGGTCGGGGATGGCGTCCCCGGTGAACATCACGTGCTCGACCCCGGGGAAGGTGGCGCCGGTGCGGGTGGCGGCGTCCTGGAGCAGTCCGAAGGCCATGGGCACGGCCTGCACCACGTGGACGTCGTGCCGGGTGACCAGGTCCAGCAGGTGCCGGCCGTGGGCGGCCAGCGCCGGGTCGACCAGGACGACCCGGCCGCCGCGGGCCAGGGTGGTCCACACGTCGAGCAGGCAGAGGTCGAAGTTGAGGGGGGCGTAGTTGAGGACGGTCCGGTCGGGGCCGATCGCGAACGCCGGCCCGGCCCAGGCGGTGAACCGGTCCACGGCGTCCCGCTCCAGCGGGACGATCTTCGGCAGGCTGGTCGACCCGGAGGTGGTGAGCAGGAACGCCACCTGGGCGGCCTCGGCCGGGGGCAGCGGCTGCGCCGCCACGGCGGGGTTGGGCGCGACCCGGCCCGGTGCGCCGCCGGGGGCGAGCACGTACCGGCAGCCGGCCTGGGCGAAGAGATCGGCGAGCAGGGTGTCGGCCAGGGCCGGCGAGGGCAGCATCACCGGCCGGTGGGCCAGCAGGCAGGCCAGGACCAGCGCCACCGTGTCGGGCGACTTGTCGGCCAGGACGCCCACGGGCTCGCCGGGGGCCAGCTCCAGCCGGGCCAGCCGGTCGCGTTCCTCCCCGGCCAGTTCGTACAGCTCCCGGTAGGTGGTCTCCTCGCCGTTGAAGAGCAGGGCCACCGCGTGCGGCCGGCTGCGGACCTGGGTGAGGAACCCGCCGACCAGCCCGAGTGCGTCCTCGGGCAGGGCGTGCTGCGCGGTCATCACACACCTCCGGCGGGGGCGGCCAGCTCGATCCAGCCGGACTTCACCGCGGCGCCCTTGGGCGTCTTGCAGGTGAAGCGGACCACCCGGGCCGCGGCGTCGGGCTGGAGGCTGATCTCCAGCGGGACGTCCGGCGGGACGGGGGCCGAGAAGCGGCAGCCGAGCCCGCGGACCCGGGCGGAGTCGCCGTCGGCGAACCGGTCCACGGCCTCCTCGACGGCGAGGGCGACCACGCTCATGCCGTGGGCGATGACCGTCTCGAAGCCGGCCCCGCGGGCGGCCTCGGCGTCCAGGTGGATGGGGTTGAGGTCGCCGGAGGCGTGGGCGTAGGTGCTGATCCAGTCGGTGGTCAGCTCGTGCACCACGGTCTGCGGCTCTCCGGTGCCGGCCGGGGCGGGCGCGGCCGGGCCGCCGGCGATGTCGCCGAAGGGCTCCAGCCGGGTGGCGCCGACCAGCAGGGCGGAGATGACCAGCTCGGCGAACGGCTCGGGGCCGTCCTCGCCGATCAGCCGTACCCGCAGGGCGATCCGGGCGCCGCGCGGCTCCTTGCGGACGCCGAGGACGTCGAGGGCGACGGTGACCTGTTCGCCGGGGCGCACGGGCCGCTGGGTGCGGATGTCCTGGCCGAGGTGGACCACGGAGACCGGGCCGGGCTCGGCCGCGGTCAGTTCGGCGACGGTCCGTTCGGCGACGGTGTGCGCGAGGACGAAGGTGTGGACGGGCGAGGCCTGGCCGGGCCGGGCCGTGGTCAGGCCCCGGCGGGCGGCGCCGCGGTAGTCGGTGATCTCGGGCTCGGTGACGGTCACCGTACGGACCGGGGCGGGCAGCGTCGTCAGCGTCATACCGGCATCACCACCACGGAGGCGTTGTGGCCGCCGAACCCGAAGGAGTTCGTGAGGGCGGGGCCCGATCGCACGGCGCGCGGTGCGCCGTGGACGACGTCGATGTCCATTCCTGGCTCCAGCTGTTCGTGGTTGGCGGTGGGCGGCACCTCGCAGTGCCGCATGGCCTGCACGGTGGCGACGAGTTCGACGGCGCCGGCAGCGCCGATGAGGTGGCCGATGACGGACTTCGGCGCGGTGACCGGCGGCTGGGCGGTGCCGAACACCTTGGTCAGGGCGGCGGCCTCGGACCGGTCGTTGTACGGGGTGGAGGTGCCGTGCGCGTTGACGTGCACGATGTCCTCGGGGGCGAGCCCCGCGTCGGCGATCGCGCCGGCCATGGCGGCGGCGGCGCCGGCGCCGTCCGGCAGCGGCATGGCCAGGTGGTGGGCGTCGGCGGTGGCGGCGTACCCGGCGACCAGGCCGTAGGTGCGGGCTCCGCGGGCCCGGGCGTCGTCGAGGCGTTCCAGGACGACGAATCCGGCGCCCTCGCCCATCACGAACCCGTCGCGGTCCACGTCGAAGGGGCGCGAGGCGTGCTCGGGGTCGTCGTTGCGGAAGCTGACGGCGCTGAGGTTGCCGAAGCCGGCCAGGGTGACCGGGGTGAGGGTGTGCTCGCAGCCGCCGGCGAGGACGACGTCGGCGCGGCCGGTCTGGAGCAGCAGCAGCGCGTGCCCGACGGCGTCGGCGCCGGAGGCGCAGGTGTTGGCCACGGTCAGCGCGGGCCCGGTCCAGCCCAGCCGCATGGCGATCTGGGCGGCGGCCGCGTTGGGCATGGTCATCAGCGGCATCAGCGGGTTGACCTTGGCGGGGCCGCCGGTGGTGAAGTGGGCCGACTCCAGGTCGCTGGTGGCCCGGCCGCCGACGGCGTTGCCGACGACGATCGCGGTGCGCCCGGCCTCGGCGGCCGGCGAGCCGGCGTCCCGGTGGGCGGCGAGCGCGGCGGCGGTGCCGTAGTGGGCGAAGGGGTCCATCCGCCGGGCTTCCTTGGGCGGGACGAGACCGGCGACGGCCTCCAGGCCCCGGACCCGGCAGCCGATGCGCACCCGGTGCCGGCTGAGGTCGAGGTGGGTGAGCTCGGCCGCGGTGGAGCGGCCGGCGGACAGCGTGCGCCACAGCTCGTCCGGGGTGCACCCGCCGGGGGTGACCACGCCCATGCCGGTGATGGCGACGGGCGGCCTCGCCGAACTTCCCCTGGACGGTCCAGGCATGTCTGCTCCTCAGGTGGTGGATCCGGTGGATCCGGCGGTTCCGGCCGGCGGCGGAGGGGGTCAGATGATCCCGGTCTCGCGGGCGGCCTTGACGAAGGCGTCGGCGGCGAAGTCGATGTCGGCCTCGGTGTGCCGGGCGGTGATGGCGATCCGCAGCCGGGCCAGGTCGTTGGGCACGGCCGGGGTGACGACCGGCAGGCCGATCACGCCGTGCTTGCGGGAGATGGTGGCGAAGTCGTACGCGGCGTCGTCGGAGCCGGCGATGACCGGGACGACGGCGGTCTCGCTGTCGACGGTGGAGATGCCGGCGGCGTTGAGCAGGCCGCGGAAGCGGGCGGACTCACGCTGGATGAACTCCACCCGCCACGGCTCGCGCTGGAGGATCCGCAGGGACTCCAGTCCCGCGGCGGCCTGGGCCGGGCCGAGGGCGGCGGAGAAGAGGAAGGGCCGGGAGGCGTACTTCAGGTGGTGGATGAGCTCGGCGGGTCCGGCGACCCAGCCGCCCATGGAGGGGATGCCCTTGGAGAGGGTGCCGACCTTGACGTCGACCTTCACCTCGTAGTCGAAGTGCTCCTCGATGCCGCGGCCGGTCGCGCCGATCACACCGAGGGCGTGGGCCTCGTCGACCATCAGCAGCGCGTTGTGCGCGTCGCAGACCTTGCGCAGCTCCACCAGGGGGGCGATGTCGCCGTCCATGGAGTAGACGGAGTCGACGATGACCAGGCGGACCCCGGTGTCGGGAGTGCTCGCCAGGCGGCGCTCCAGGTGGGCGACGTCGTTGTGGCGGAAGCGGACGACGCTCGCGCCGGAGAGCTTGCAGCCGTCGACGATGCTGGCGTGGTCGTACTTGTCGATGAAGACGGTGTCGCCGGGGCCGACGAGCCCGCCGATGACGCCGGTGTTGACGGCGTAGCCGGAGCCGAAGACCAGGGCCTGCTCGCGGCCGGCGAACTTGGCGACCTCGGCCTCCAGCTCCTCGTGCAGCGGGGTGCTGCCGGCCAGGGCGCGCACGCCGTGGTTGCCGGTGCCGTAGCGGTCGACGGCGGCCTTGGCGGCGGAGACGACCCGCTCGTCACCGGCGAGGCCGAGGTAGCTGTACCCGGACATCATCAGCAGGCGCTGGCCGTCCTGGTCGGTGTAGGCCGAGTCGCGTTCGGCGGTGTACGCCACGAAGCTGTTCTTGCGGGCCGGCTCGTACTCCAGCTGGGCGACCCGGTTGCGGAAGTAGGCGAGCTTCGGCTCCAGGCGGGCCCAGGCAGCGGATGTGTTCACGAGCTTCTCCTCATCGACTCATCGACCAGACGCGTCCGGCGGACCCGGAACTCCATCGGTGCCCCGCCGTGTTTCCGGCCGGGCTCTAGTGGAATTCCATTAAGGCTCGGGGGGCGCAATAGCGGCGCAAGAGGAAGCCCGGTGCGGGGCAAGGGTGTTGATGGATTCCGGCTCGAATGGGGGGTGGCGGCGCCGGCCGGGCGTTGACATGCAAAGAAGGAGCGCCGGTATCTTCGAAACCGCACGAACTAGGGGGACACGGCCGGAAGCCGACCGTTTTCGGATGGTGCATAGTGCTGATCAGACTCGTAGGTCTTGTCACGATCGAGCCGGACGGAGCTCCGCCGCAGCACCTCTCCAGCGCCCAGGCACAGGTGGCGTTCGCCCGTCTGCTCCTCGAACGGGCCACGGGTACGGACCGCGACCAGCTGGCCGAAACCGTGTGGCCCGAGGGGCTGCCGGACACCTGGGCCTCGGCGCTGCGCAGTGTGGTGAGCCGGGTACGGACCTTCGTGACGACCCCGCAGGACCAGCCCGGGGTGACCCCGCTGGTCGCGCAGGGCGGCCGGTACGTGCTGCGGCTGCCGCAGGACGTGGCGGTGGACGTGGAGTGCGCCGAGACCGCGGTCGCGGAGGCGGCCGAGGCGTACGCGGAGCGCGCGTACGCGGTGGCGCAGCAGCTCGCGGCCGGCGCGGTGTCGAACCTGCGCGGCTCGTTCCTGCCCTCGCACGAGGGCGAGTGGGTGACGGCGATGCGCGAGCAGCTGGAGGAGCTGCGGCTGAAGGCGCTGGAGACGGCGAGCCTGTCCTCGTCGGCGCTGGGCGACGAGCACCATGCGCTGCGCTACGCGGAGGAGGCGGTGCGGCGGGCCCCGTTCCGGGAGAGCGCGTACCGCTGCCGGATGGCCGCCCACACCCGGGCCGGCAACCGGGCGGAGGCGCTGCGCAGCTACCAGCAGCTGCGCGAGGTGCTGGCCGAGGAGCTGGGCATCGACCCGGCCCCGGAGACCGAG
>NZ_RPRY01000015.1 GCF_003949795.1 Streptomyces sp. WAC06614 | reverse complement strand
GCGCGTACCGCTGCCGGATGGCCGCCCACACCCGGGCCGGCAACCGGGCGGAGGCGCTGCGCAGCTACCAGCAGCTGCGCGAGGTGCTGGCCGAGGAGCTGGGCATCGACCCGGCCCCGGAGACCGAGGCCGCCTACCTGGAGCTGCTGCGCACCCCGGAGCCGCGCCGCGACCGGGCCCCGCGCCCGTTCACCTACCTCGACCCGTTCCTGATGGGCATGTTCGAGGTCGACCACACCGCGGCCCCCCGCCCGTGCTCCCTGTCCGACCACGGCTGCACCACGCATGCGGGGCACCGGGTGGCGTGAGGCGGGAAGGAGTCGGCTTGCCGGCCAGGGTCCCGGCCGCCAGACCGGGCCTCGGCGGCCGGCACCGCCATCCGGCGTTTTCCGGTCGGTCACACCCGGACGCAACGGCCCATGCACACCAGCCACGGCGACTCGGGCAACGGCTTCACCGCGCCGATCTGCCTGTACCCCCACCCTTCGTACAGCCGTAGCACTTTGCCGTCGCCGGCGGCCGGGTTCACCATGAGCGTCACGTACGGCTCGGTGCGGCCGTCGAGGAGGACGTCATGCATCCGCCGGGCCAGCCCTGCGCCGCGGTACGGTGGGATGACGCCGATTTCCTTCACGGCCGCCGTGTCCTGGGCCGTGAACCGCGGCACCGGGGGCACGGTGAGCCGCTTCCACCAGCGGTCCCCGGGGCCGATGCTGTTGGCGTAGGCGTAGCCGACCACTTCACCGTCCGGCGCGCACGCCATCACCAGGGCCCAACCCGGTTCGGCCGCATGCCGCTCCAGCCGCTCCAGGAACACGTCCACGCGGTAGTTCGGGTGGTCGAGGAGATCGGCCCGAACCTGGGAGTAGACATCGGCGATCGCCACCCGCAGGTCGGGAGTCAGCGCGCTGTGGCGACGTAGGGAAGGCGAAGATGTGGTCATCAGCACTCACTTCACTCGGACCCGGTGGGACCGCCAGGCAGCCACCCGGCCACTTGCAGGGGCGATCTGTGCAAGGCGTCCTCCGAACACATCCAGCATCGCCGACACCCGCGGGTGTCCAGCAGCTGCGTCGGCCGGTACCTCCATAGCGGTGGTCACAGCAGACTCCACTTCCCGCTGTTCGAGCTGTGCCAGGGCGAGGCGGGTGGTGGCGATCGCCCGCGATCGGTGCATGTGCGGCCGCAGCCCGGACAGGCACCTGTGCCCGTGCGCCTCCGCTGTCGCCCAGTCACCGAGGCACAGGTAGGCGGACAGGGCAAGGGAATCGATTTCGGCTTGACCCGTCGCCGAAGCGGGCTACCGCAGCGGTCGCCGGACGGAGTCCGGCGCAGCACCCCGAAGCCCGGGAGGCGCCCCGGCGCCGATCGGTGCGAGGGGTGCGTCGGGAAATGGGTGCGCGTACCGCTGCCGGATGGCCGCCCACACCCGGGCCGGCAACCGGGCGGAGGCGCTGCGCAGCTACCAGCAGCTGCGCGAGGTGCTGGCCGAGGAGCTGGGCATCGACCCGGCCCCGGAGACCGAGGCCGCCTACCTGGAGCTGCTGCGCACCCCGGAGCCGCGCCGCGACCGGGCCCCGCGCCCGTTCACCTACCTCGACCCGTTCCTGATGGGCATGTTCGAGGTCGACCACACCGCGGCCCCCCGCCCGTGCTCCCTGTCCGACCACGGCTGCACCACGCACCGCCGGGTGGCCTGAGGCCGCCGTCCCCTGCCACCGGCCGAGCGCCGTCCCCCTCGGGGGACGGCGCTCGGCCGGTCCGGCACCCAACAGGACCGCACCGGCCCCCGCGGGCATGCCCTTGGCCCCGGCCGCCCCGGGGGGAAGGGGGGCGGCCGGGGCCGGGTGGGGGGAGAGGCACGGGCGGTGGGGATCAGGTGATGGAGACGCCCGAGTCGATGCTGATGACCTGGCCGGTCATGCAGTCCTGGTCCAGGAACAGGCCGACGCTGCGCGCGACCTCCTCGACCGTGACGAACCGCGGGATGGGGGCCTTGTCCTCCATGCCCTCCTTGACCCGGTCCGGCAGGTCCTGCGTCATCCCGGTGATCATGAAGCCCGGGGAGAGGGCGTTCACGGTCACCCCGCGCCGGCCGCACTCCGACGCGAGGGTCCGGGTGAAGCCGATCAGGCCGGCCTTGGAGGCGGAGTACGCCGTCTGGCCCGCGGTCGCGATGATCCCGGACGGGGACACCACGTTGACCACCCGCCCCCACCGCTTGCGCAGCATCGCCGGGACGGACACCCGCGCGGTGTGGAAGGAGCCGATCAGGTTGGTCTGGATGACCTGGGCCCAGTCGGCCGGGTTCTGCATGGCCATCAGGCTGTCCTTGCGGATCGCGCCGTTGTTGACCAGCACGTCCACCGGACCGAGCGCCGCCGAGATCTCCTCGTACAGCTTCTGCGTCGCCTCCCAGGAGCCGACGTCCCCGGTGACCAGCACCGACTCGTTCGTCAGCTTCTCCTGCACGGCCAGCGCCGCGTCCCGCGAGCTGTTGTAGTGGACGGCGACCCGGCAGCCGAGCGCGTCCAGCTCCAGGGCGAGGGCCTGGCCCAGGCCGCCCGAGGCCCCCGTGACGAGGGCCACCGGCGACTGCGGGCGCTCACCCGCAACGTTCTTGCTCATGCCGCGACACCGCCCCATTCCATCAGGATCGAACCCCAGGTCATCCCGGCTCCGAAGCCGGCCAGCAGGACCTTGTCGCCCGCCTTGATCCGGCCCTCCTCCAGGGCTTCCGTCAGCGCGATCGGGATCGACGCCGACGCCGTGTTGCCGTACTTGTGGAGATTGGTGATCAGCGCCTCGGGACGCAGCCCGGTGTGCGACAGGATCGAGTTGATGATCCGGATGTTGGCCTGGTGGGGGACGATGTGGTCCACCTCGGCCGCCGCCACCTTCGCGTTCTCCAGCGTCTCGCGCACCGTACGGACGGTGTAGCGGACGGCGTTGAGGTAGATCTCGTTGCCGTTGATCTGCGCGTAGTGCAGGCCCGCGTCCAGGGTCTCCTGGGTGGTCGGCATCCGGCTGCCGCCGGCCAGCACCTTCAGCGAGCCGGTGCAGGAGCCGTCCGCGCCCAGGTTCCAGGCCTTGACGCGGTTCTCGGCGCCCGGCTGGAGCACGAGCGCGCCCGCACCGTCGCCGACGAGGATGGACAGGTCCCGGTCGGCCGGGTTGGCCGTCAGGGTGTGGGTGTCGGAGCCGATCAGCAGGATCGGCCGCGGGTCGAGGGCGATCAGCGCCATCGCCGAGACGAGCCCGTAGACGAAGCCCGCGCACTCGGAGTTCACGTCGTGCGCGCTGCCGGCGATGCCGAGCTCGTGGTGGACGAACGCGGACGTCGCCGGCGACGGCTGCTCGGGCGTGGCGGTCGCGACGATGAGGTGGGCGATGTCGGCACCGGTCAGGCCCGCCTTGTCCAGCGCGCGCCGGCCGGCCTCGACGGCCAGGGAGGCCGTGGTCTGTCCCGGGTCCACCGCTCGCCGCTCCCGGATGCCGCAGCGGCTGACGACCCAGTGCTCGTCCACGCCGAAACGCTCCGCGAGCTCCGCACTGGTGACGATGCGCTCGGGTACGGACATGCCCCACCCGGTGATGTCGAAGCCGGTCACGTGGCTGGCCCCCGGCCTTACGCCTGCGCCGGGACGAGCTCGACGATCTTCGCGTACACGTCGCGCAGCGTGGTCGTGTCGTCGAGGTCGGCGAAGAGGGACTCGTCGGCCGGGATGTGCGGGTACTGGTTCTGGAAGCCGTACAGCCACTCCATCAGGTCGAGCGAGTCGACGTCCGCGATGTGCTGGAGCGGGGCGTCGGGGCTGACCTCCGCGGCACCCGAAACGGCCTCAAGCTGGCTCGCCAGTTCTTCGATGGTGGGCAGCTGCGACATGGGGTCGGTCCTCTCTCGGCAGTACAACTCGGCGGTGCGTGACGTGTTTTCCGAAGTGATGAAATCCCCGCCCCCGCAAGGAAGACGCAAGACGGATCCCCGCCACCCTTCCCCGGGGAATTCCGTACGTCTTGCGCCTGCCTTGCGGGGGATCCGGTTTCCTCGGACGCGAATTCACCACGGCACCCGAACCGGAACATCACGGCACTGCCCGAGCCGGACAGGAAATGAGGACCACAGGATGACAACGGTCGCCCCCAAGTCGGTGGACCCCGAGGTCGACGCGATCAGGCACCACTACGAGGTCAGCAACGACTTCTACCGGCTGCTGCTGGGCCCCACGATGATGTACTCCGGCGGCTACTGGGAGGAGGGTGAGGACCTCGTCGCCACCCTCGACGAGGCCCAGGAGCGCAAGCTGGACAAGTTCGCGGAGCTCGCGAACGTGCGGGCCGGCAGCACCCGGCGCGTGCTGGACATCGGCTGCGGCTGGGGCACCATGCTCAACCGCCTCACCACCGTCCACGGTGCCGAGACCGCGGTGGGCCTGACCCTGTCGCGCACCCAGGAGGCCTTCATCGACGGCCTGGGCAACCCGAAGATCACCACGCTCGTGCAGAGCTGGGCGGACTACAAGGTCGCCGACGAGTCGGAGAAGTACGACGCGGCGTTCTGCATCAACGCCCTGGAGCACTTCGTCTCCTCCAACCTGCCGCCGAAGGAGCGCACCAAGCGCTACCGCTTCTTCTTCCAGCAGGTCGCCAACGCCCTGAACCCGGGTGCCAAGTTCGTCCTGCACACCATGACCGCCGAGGCGCTGCCGATGAACCGCGCGCTCCTCGACGACCTGAAGTTCCTGCAGCGCTCCGAGTTCGAGGGCTGCCACATCCCGCACCTGAGCGAGCTGTCCGCCGCCGCGGAGGGCCTGTTCGAGATCGACGAGATCGTCAACGAGCGCGAGTCGTTCGCCATGGCCTGCCGCGCCTGGCTGGTGCTGCTCGCCGAGCGCCGTGACGAGGCCGTCGCCCTGGAGGGCGAGGAGGTCGTGGCCCGCTTCGAGCGCTACCTCGACATCTTCGCCTACACGCTCGAGGACAAGTTCTTCAACAACTTCCGCGTCACCATCACGCGCCGCTGAAGGAGGCCGACGTGACGAGCATTCTCGAACCGGCCACGGACGGCGGGGCGCGTCCGGCCACCGAGCCGGCCCCCGGCGGCCGCGGCCCGACCCGCCATCTGCGGGTCGCGGTCATCGGCACCGGTTTCTCGGGCCTGGGCACCGCCATCCGGCTGCTGCAGTCGGGCATCGACGACTTCCTGGTGTTCGAACGGGCCGACGAGGTCGGCGGCACCTGGCGGGACAACAGCTATCCGGGGTGTGCGTGCGACGTCATGTCCCACCTGTACTCTTTCTCGTTCGCCCGGAACCCGAACTGGAAGTCCACCTTCGCCACCCGTGACGAGCTGTTCGCCTACCTCAAGGACACGGCGGACCGCTTCGGGGTGCGCCCCCACATCCGGTTCGGGCACGAGCTGGTCGCCGCCCGCTGGGACGAGGACGAGCGGCACTGGCGGATCGAGACCTCCCAGGGCGAGTACACGGCCCAGGTCCTGGTCACCGGCACCGGCTACCTCTCCGAGCCGGCCGTCCCCGCCATCAAGGGGATCGCGGACTTCGAGGGCAAGATCTTCCACTCCTCGAACTGGGACCACGAGCACGACCTGACCGGCCGCCGCGTCGCCGTCATCGGTACGGGCGCCAGCGCCATCCAGTTCGTGCCGGCGATCCAGCCCGAGGTCGGCCACCTGGACCTCTACCAGCGCACGCCCCCGTGGGTCGGGCCCAAGCCGGACAAGCCCAACAGCGAGCTGCACACCAGGATGCTGCGCTCCCTGCCCGGCTACCAGAAGTTCCGCCGCGGCTTCAACCAGTGGGGCCGCGAGGTGCTGGCGTTCATGTTCAAGCGGCCCAAGCTCGCCGAGAAGGTCCAGAAGATGGCGAGCGACCACCTGAAGAAGTCGGTGGCGGACGAGGCGCTGCGCGCCCGGCTGACCCCCGACTACCTGGTGGCGTGCAAGCGGCTGCTGTTCTCGAACACCTGGTACCCGGCGATCCAGCAGCCCAACGTCGAGATCGTCAGCGACGGCATCGCCGAGGTCCGCGCCAAGTCGATCGTCACGGCCGACGGCACCGAGCGCGAGGTCGACACCATCATCCTCGGCACCGGCTTCCAGGCCACCGACCGTCCGGTCGCCCGCCGGATCTGGGGGCGGGACGGCGTCCAGCTGCGCGAGGCCTGGAAGGACGGCATGGCCGCACACCGCGGCACCACCATCGCCGGCTTCCCGAACCTCTTCATGATGCTGGGGCCGAACACGGCGCTCGGCCACTCCTCGCAGACGCTGATGATCGAGGCGCAGATCGCCTACGTCGTCGACGCCCTGAAGGTGATGGACAAGCGGGGCCTGGCCAGCATCGAGGTGCGCCGCGAGGCGCAGGACGCCTACAACCGGGTGCTCGACGGCTACACCGAGGGCTCCGTCTGGTCCCCGGCCGGCGGCTGCAAGAGCTGGTACATGGACGACAGCGGCCGCAACCCGTCCATCTTCGCGACCTACACCTGGCGCTTCCGCAAGGGCACCAAGCGTCTGGACCCGAGCGAGTACCAGCTCGCCTCACGGGTGCGCAGCAGCAGCACCCGGCCCGTACCGCACGCCTGAGCGTGACCCCGTAGTCGTCCGCACTCCATGGGAATCGGGAGACGCAAGAAGATGAGCAGCACCCCAAGATCCACCGCCGGCGCCCCGGCCCAGCCGTCGCGCCGCAAGGTCCTCGGGTCGATGGCGGCCACCGCCGTCGCGGTCGTCGGCTGGAACGCCGCCGACGGGACCTGGGCGACGGCGGCCGAGGCCGCCGGCAACTCCGACGTCGTCCCGGTGCCGGGCCTCAAGGGCACCCTGACGACGTCGCCGGCCACGCTCGACTCGTTCGGCCACGACTTCGGTCACCTCTTCGACGACGTCAGCAAGCCGTGGGCGGTGCTCCACCCCGGCTCGATCGACGACATCGTCACGATCGTCAACTACGCCCGCACCAACGGCATCAAGATCGCCGTCAACGGCCAGGGCGGCACCGGCACCGACATCGAGTCGCACTCGGTGTACGGCCAGGCCCGCGTCCCCGGCGGCATCTCCATCGACGCCAAGGGCATGTCGAAGATCCTGTCCATCGGCAACGACTACGCCGTGGTCGAGGCGGGTGTCACCTGGGGCCAGCTGACCGACGCCACGCTCAAGCTCGGCAAGACCCCGCCGGCACTGCCCGACTACCTGTACATCTCGATCGGCGGCACGCTGTCGGTCGGCGGTATCGGCGGCACCGTGCAGAAGTACGGCCTGATGGTCGACACGGTGCAGGCCATCGACATCGTCACGGCCGACGGCAAGCTGGTCACGGCCACCCCGTGGCTGCGCGCGGACCTGTTCAACGCGGCCCTCGGCGGCGGCGGCCAGGTCGGCATCATCGTCCGGGTCAACGTCAAGCTGATCCCGGCGCCGCAGCGGGCCGTGGTGTTCAGCCTGTTCTACTCGACGGTCGAGCAGTACCTCGCCGACTCCGAGAAGGTGCTGGCCGACAAGCGGTTCCAGGTGCACGCGGGCGAGATGCTGCGCACCCCGGACAACTCCGGCTGGCGCTACAAGATGGAGGTCGGCGCCACCTACGACACCACGCCGCCGGACCGCAACCGGCTGCTGTGCGACCTCAAGGACGTCCGCGCCGACGCGATCATCGAGGACGTCTCCTTCCGGGACTACATGTTCCGCCTGGACGCCTACGAGGCCGTGCTCAAGGAGGGCGGCCACTGGTACACGCCCAAGCCGTGGCTGAGCATGTTCCTGCCGGCGTCGAAGACCAAGGCGTTCATGAAGATCGTCGAGCAGGAGATGAACGCCGACTCGCTCGGCGGCGGCTTCCTGCTCTTCTACCCGTACTACACCGGGAAGCTGAAGCGGCCGCTGGCGGTCCAGCCGAACGAGTCGGTCGCCTACCTCTTCGACCTGCTGCGCTTCCCGAACCCGGGTGAGCCCAACATCCAGGGCATGATCGACCAGAACCGCCGGCTGTACGACATCGCCGTCGCGATGGGTGCCAAGCGCTACCTGGTCGGCTCGATCCCGATGTCGCACGCGGACTGGAAGACGCACTTCGGCAACCGCTGGAGCGGGTTCGTCGCGGCGAAGAAGAAGTACGACCCGACCGGCATCCTCACGCCGGGCCAGAACTTCGGCCTGCTCTGACCGGTCGCGGACGGACCCGGCGGCGGGAGCGGGGACGAGGGACCCCGCCCCCGCCGCCTCCCTTTTGTTCCTGGTTCCCCTGGAGGCTTCGACCATGACCACCTACGACCTGATCGACGAGGCGGTGATCGACGCCCCGGCGGCCGCCGTCTGGGACGCGCTGATCACCGAGTTCCGCGGTGCCAAGCAGTGGTGGGTCCCGCACAACACCTTCGCCACCGTCTCCGGCTCCCCCGACGCGGTCGGCGGTGAGGTCGCGGTCACGGTGCACACCAAGGGCGTCGACAACGGCGGCCTGAAGCTGCGTTTCACCGCGCGCACCACGGCCGTCCTGCCCGGCCGCCGGCTGGACATCGAGTACGTGGACGGGGTCTTCCGCGGGCCCAGCACGTTCACCGTGGAGCCGCTCGCCGACGGCCGCACCCGGCTGGCCATGCACTTCGCGGCGCGGCCGCACGGCTGGCTGAAGCTGCTGTCGAAGGTCGCCGACCTGGGCGCGGAGCACTCGCGCGGCACCCTGGCGGCCTTCGAGTCCCTGGGCCGGCAGCTGTCGGGGGTCGCGGCATGAGCGCCGTCGCCGAGCTGACCCGGGAACTGACCGTCCGTACGGACGACGGCGCCGACCTGGCCGTCACCGTGCTGGCCCCGCTCGCCGGGACCACCCCGGCCGGCGACGTGGTGCTGCTGCACGGCTGGGCGCACTCCCGCCGTGCCTGGGGCACCGTCACCGACCGGCTGATCCGGGCCGGGCACCGGGTGGTGCTCTACGACCACCGCGGCCACGGCGCCTCCACCCTGGGCCGGACCCCGGTGTCCCCGGAGCGCCTCGCCGCGGACCTGGCGGCCGTGCTCGGCGAGACCGGGGCGCGCGAGGCGGTCCTCGTCGGCCACTCGGGCGGCGGCTTCGCGGCGCTGACGTACGCGGCCACGCAGCCGGAGGCGGCGCGGCTGCGCGGCCTGGTCCTGGTCGGCACGGCCGCGCACGGCCAGGACACCCCGGACAGCGAGGTCAAGATGATGGGCAGCGGCTTGTTCAGCCGGGCCCTGTCGCGTCCGGGGCTGGGCCGCAAGCTGCTGTCCTCCACGATGGGCAAGAAGGCCGACCCCTGGGCCCGTGAGCTCAACCGCCAGCTCTTCGCGGCGACCCTTCCCCGGGTCCGGGCGGACTACTTCCGCTGCACCCGCGGCTGGGACGTCCGTGCGCCGCTGGCCTCGGTCCGCGTCCCCGCGGTCGTCCTCCACGGCGACCAGGACAAGGTGATCGACGTGGCCCTGGCCGAGACCCTCGCGGACGTGCTGCCCGCCGCCCGCTTCGAGGTCGTCCCGGACACCGGCCACATGCTCCTGCTGGAACGCCCCCTGCTGGTGGTCTCGGCCGTGGCCGAACTGTCGGCACGCGGACGATGATCGAACGGCTGCTGCCCCCGGGCGTCACGTCGTCGGAAGCCTTCGACGACGAGGCGCCCGCGCCGCTGTTCCCGGCCGAGGCCGCCCTGATGGAGGGCCGCCGGGCGCGCCGCCGCCGGCAGTTCGCCACCGCCCGGGCCTGCGCCCGGCGCTGCCTGGAGGCCCTCGGCCGGCCACCGGTCGCGCTGCTGCCCGGGCCGGGCGGCGCCCCGCAGTGGCCGGCCGGGGTGGTCGGCAGCATCACCCACTGCGACGGCTACCGGGCGGCGGTGGCCGCCCCGGCGGACCGGGTCGCGGCCCTGGGCATCGACGCCGAACCGGCGGGCCCCCTGCCCGACGGCGTCCTGGGCCTGATCACGTCGCCCCAGGAACGCACCCACCTCGAAGCCCTGTCCTCCGCGGCTCCGCAGACCCCGTGGGAGCGCATCTTCTTCTCGGCCAAGGAAGCGGTGTACAAGGCCTGGTACCCGGCCACGGGCACCTGGCTGGGCTTCCGCGACGCCACCCTCACCCTCTCCCCCACCGGCACCTTCCGGGCCACCCTGCACCCGCCGCACGCGCCCGACGCCCCCGACCCGGTCTACGAGGGCCGCTGGCTGGCCACGGAATCCCTGGTGATCACCGCGGTGGCCCGCCGCTAAAGTGCCGCCATGAGCACGCCACACCTGCGTCTGGAGCCGGTCACCGCCGCCAACTTCGACGCCGTCCACGCCGTGTCGGTCCGCCCCGACCAGCAGCACCTGGTCTCCCCGGTGGTGAAGTCCCTGGCCGAGGCCTACGTCCACCCCACCATGGCCTGGCCCCGCGCGATCGTCGCCGGCGAGGAGGTGGTCGGCTTCGTCATGGCCTTCCTGGACCACCACTGGAACGACGACCCGGCCGACGTCCGCTCGGGCCTGTGGCGCCTGAACATCGACGCCGCCCACCAGGGCAAGGGCTACGGCACGTTCGCGGTGGAAGCGGTCTGCGCCGAACTCCACCGCCGCGGCACCCCCCGCGCCTACGTCACCTGGCACACGGGCCCCCGCACCCCCGAACCCTTCTACACCGCCCTGGGCTTCGCCCGCACCGGCGAACTGAGCGGCGACGAACCGGTGGGCGTGCGGGAACTGGCGGCCCCGGCCGAGGCGCCCGCCTAGAGCGCCGGCAGGACCACGGTTCTCCGGGGTGGGGTCCGCGGGTCCGGGGCCGTGGGGCGGGCGGCGCCCGTGCGGAAGTCCTGGGGGCTGATGCCGCGGACCCGTTTGAAGGCCGTCGACAGGGCGAACGCCGAGCTGTAGCCGACGCGGCGGGCGACCGTGGCCACCGTGGCGTCCGGTTCGCGCAGCAGGTCGGCGGCCAGGGTCAGGCGCCAGCCCGTCAGGTACGCCACCGGGGGCTCGCCCACCACGTCGGTGAAGCGGCGGGCCAGGGAGGCCCGTGAGACGCCGACCTTGAGCGCGAGCTCCTCCACCGTCCAGCCGTGGGCCGGGTTCTCGTGCAGCAGGCGCAGGGCCGGGCCGACCACCGGGTCGCTCTGGGCGCGGTACCACATGGGGGCGCCGCTGCCCGGGGCGGCGAGCCAGGCCCGCAGCACCCCGATGAGCAGCAGGTCCAGCAGCCGGTCCAGGACGATCTCCTGGCCCGGCTCGTCCTTGCCGATCTCGGCGGTGAGCAGGGTGATCAGGGTGTGGTCGGCCGTCTCGGCGGGGCGGACCAGCAGGGTCGGCAGGGCGCTCAGCAGCCGCCGGCCGATCTCGCTGGGCGCCTGGTAGGTGCCGCTGAGCATCACCGCGGACCCGGCGTCCTGCAGCGGGTCGCCCCAGGTGCGCACGCCCAGCGACATCGTCTCGGTGACGTCCTCGCCGTCCTGCGTGCTGCACCGCTGCTCGGGCCCGACCGTGATCTGGACGGGGGTGTCCGGGGAGTCCGCCACCGTGTACGGGTCGGGGCCGCGGACCACGGCCACGTCCCCGGGGCCGATCCGGACCGGGGTGCCGTCGTCGGGCAGCAGCCAGGCCTCGCCGTGCACCATCGTCACGATCGACAGCGGGGCCCGGTCCTCGACCCGGAGCGACCACGGCGGGTTGAAGACGGACTTCAGCAGGAACGCGCCACGGGCCTTGGGCCCTTCGAGGAGTCCGGTCAGGGTGTCCATCGTTCCATCCTCTCCGACGGTCCCCGGCGGCGGCAGCACGTGTAGCGCCCGCTCTCCCGCGGGGGACGGAAGAAGAGAGCGGGCGCCGTTCACGGGGTCGAGCGGTGGCGCCGCGGCCGGGCCGCGGGTCAGGTACCGCGGCCGGGCCGCGGCCGTCACGGGTCGGGCCGCCGGGCCACGGGTCGTACGTCAGGCCGCCGAGCCGCGGCCGTGCAGGGTCAGGGCGCGGCCGAGGGCCGCCAGGGCCGCCGTACAGGCCACCGTGCGGACCACGTTGCCCGTCGTCCAGCGGCCGCCGAAGCGGGACCGGGCCGCGGACGCGTCCGCCCCCGCCTTGGCCAGCTGGTGGTTCAGCGGGATGTTGACGACCGCGCTCACCAGCAGCGACAGCCCGTACAGGGCGAACGCCAGCCAGCCCCAGCGCGCGGTGTCCGGCCGGCCGCCGCGCTGCTGCTGGGCGGCGGCCACCCCGGTGGCGAGGAACGCCCCGAGGAACAGCAGCCCGAACAACCCGTTGTCGATGGCCTCGTTGATGTTGCGCATGGCGGTCACGTAGGTGTGGTCGTCGCCGCGCCCGAGCCCGGGCATCACCGAGATGTCGAAGGCGAAGTAGAGCCCGGCCATGAGCCCGGTGCCGACGGTGGCGGCCACCAGGGTCGCGGACTGGGTGGTCGTACTGGTCACGTCAGGATTCCCTTCAGCGTGCGCTCGTAGCGCCGGCGCAGCAGCGTCGATCCGACCAGCCGGACCGGCGGCGGAATGGTCGCCGAGACGTGCGCGACCGAGGCGGGCGGAGCACCGTCGAACATCCACGGCTGCAGGTAGGTGATCACGCGCCGCGGCGCGGTCCCGATGAGCTTGCGTTCCTCCGCCAGGTACGCCCGCTCCCCCAGCCGGTCGAAGACGGGGAAGACGACCTGTTCCTCGGCGGCCAGGTGGTCGCGCAGGACGGTCTCGAAGCCGGCGGCCGCCGCCACCAGGCCGTCACCGCCGCGGGCGACCGCGGTGGACACCGCCGCCATCGCCGCGTCCAGTTCCTCGTGGTCCTCGTGCAGTTCGCGGGCCTGCGCGTCGAAGTCGGGGTCCCGGGCCCGCAGTCCGGGCCACAGCACGTCGTCCTCGCTGGTGTGGTGCCACTCGATCACCTCGCGCAGCCGCTGCCACCACTCGGCGCCGCCGCCCTTCCAGGCGGGGGCCGCCGCCCGCAGCCGGGCCGCGTCGCGCCGCATGGCGATGTGCATCAGGGCGAAGCCGTGGAAGTGGGCCGGCAGTGCGGCCAGTCCGTGCTCGCTGGAGTACGCCCGCTCGGGCATCGAGGTCCCCCTTCGGTCGGATCCGTTCCCGTGTCCCCGGGTCCGGCGGGCGGCGGCCGTACCAGAGTCGCCGCCCGGCCGGACCGGGGTACGCCGGGAGCCGGGCCGGTCAGGCCTGCGGGACGTCCCAGACGCCGCTGGCCGCCGCCTCACGGGCGAAGTCGGAGAAGTCCTTGGGCTTGCGGCCCAGGGCCTCCTCGACGCCGTGCACCAGGTGGGCGTTGCGCCCGTCCAGGATCATGGTGAACAGGTCGGCGAAGTCCTCCGGCAGACCGTTCTCCCGCAGCACCGCCCGGTACTGCTCGTTGGTGACGGAGACGTACGTGATCTCGCGCCCGGTCGCCTTGGACAGCTCGGCGGCGACGTCGCTGTAGCTGAGCAGGCGCGGGCCCGACAGCTCGTAGGTCCTGCCGATGTGCTTGTCGTCGGTCAGCGCGGCCACCACCACGTCGGCGATGTCGTCGGCGTCGACGAAGGCCTCGACCGCGTCACCGGTCGGCAGGGCGATCTCGCCGGCCAGCACGGGCTCCAGGAAGAAGCTCTCGCTGAAGTTCTGGTTGAACCAGCTGGAGCGGACGATGGTCCAGTCGGCCCCGGAGGCCTTCACGTTCTCCTCGCTGACCTCGGCGGCCTCCTCGCCACGGCCGGAGAGCAGCACCAGGCGGCGCGCCCCCTTGGCGACGGCGACCTTGGAGAACTCCGCCACCTGCTCGGCGGCGCCGGGGAAGGCGAGGTCGGGGTAGTAGGTGATGTAGACCCGGTCCACACCCTCCAGGGCGGGCCCCCAGGTGGCGGAGTCCTCCCAGACGAACGGCGGCTCGCCGCTGCGGGAGCCGATGCGGACGGCACGGCCCTGGGCGGTGAGGCGCTCGGCGACGCGACGGCCGGTCTTGCCGTGTCCGCCGATGACGAGGGTGATCTGCGCGTTCTGCGTGTTCTGAGTCATGAGTACAGTCAAGTCCACTCTCGCGAGACGGGCCATAGCCACAAAGCTCAGTTCCATACGCGTGCGTCTACGAGTTGGGATGGATCGGTCGACTCGCGAGCACCGCGGAGAGTGCGGCTGCGGCATGAGCCCGAGAATCGTAGGCATGCCCGGACGGGGTCGGCCACAGCATCCCGAGCGGTCCTCGACCCCCCGTGGACCCGGCGTCGAGCACCTCTCGAGCACCTCCCGAGCCCGTGCCGAGCCGGTGCCGACCGGGTCCCGACCGGCTGCCGAGCGGTCCTGTACGGCCGAGATTCGAGCACGACTCCAAGCGGTCCCGACACCATCGGTGGTCGGAGTACCGATCCGAGGTCCGGGAGGCCAGATGAACCCCACTCCGGAGCAGCCGGAGCTCGACCAGCTGTCCGCCGACCTGGCCGGGCTGCTCGGCAGGATCGGGCTCGACCCGGCCGGCGAGCGCCCCACGCGCCGGGATCGCATCGACATCCGATTCGCGGCCGTGGCCGCCCTGCACCCGGGCCGCGTCGCGGCCCAGGACGCGGAGGAATCGGCGACCTACCTGGAACTCGACCTGCTGGCCGACGACATCGCCCGCCGGCTCAGCGGCCGGGCCGGACCCGGCCAGGCCGTGGCGGTGCGCGCCCGGCGCACCTGCACGGCCGCCGCGGCGGTGGTGGGCACGATGCGCTCGGGCGCGGCGGTGCTGCCGCTGGAGCCCGGGCACAACCCGGGCCTGCAGGAGTTCCTGATGCGGGACGCCGGCACCGAGATGGTCCTGTCCGACAGCGGGCTGCTGCGCGACGAGATCCCCGTGGCCAAGGCCGGCCCGTTCGTGGTCGCGGTCCGCCCGGAGCAGGCCGTACGCCGCCAGCTCCCGGAGCGCACCGCGTTCCTGGGCCTGCCGTCCGCGGGGGGCCGGCCGGGCCGGGCCGTGGCCGTCGAGCCGGTCACCCACCTGGACGTGCTGTCCTGGGTGGACGTGGCGCTGCCGATGCTGGAGACCGGCCCGGACGACGTGTGGACCTTCTACCACTCGATGAGCCTGGACCTCGGGATGCGCGAGATGTGGGGCCCACTGCTGTCGGGAGCGCGCGCCGTCGTCGTGGACCGGGACACCGCCTCCGACGCGCGGGAGTTCGCCCGGACGCTGACGGAGCACCAGGTCACCGTGCTCACCCAGCTCCCGTCGGCGTTCACCCGCCTGACCGCGGCCGCCGCCGGCACCCGGATCCCGTCGCTGCGCCACGTCCTGCTCTCGGGCGAACCGCTCCCCCCGAGCTACCCGGCCGCCTGGCACCGGGCGGCCATCGCCCCGCAGGCCACCCTGTGGGACGTGTCGGGCTCCCCGACCCGGGTCTGACCCGGGCGGTCCGTCCCGTGCGCAGGGCCCCGGGGGACAGGCGTCCTGCGGGGCCCTCGCGGTCAGGACCGCGGCCCGGCGGCCTCCTGCGCCGCGCGGCGGACGGCGGCCAGGAGGTGCCGGCTCTGCCGGCCCAGGGCCTCGCGGACGATCCGGCGGGCGGCGCCGAGGTCGGCCGGGGCCCCGGGCAGCGCCCGCAGGGCGGCCGGGCGCAGCACCACGCTGTGGCGTACGCGGGCCAGGCCGTCGGCGTCGACCCGCCAGCAGCCGGTGTGCGCGGCGAGCGGGCCGTCCGGCGGCTGGGGGCGTTTGCCGACGATCCGCCCGCTCGCGGGCAGGAGCACCCGGTACGGCCACCGCCCGGCCACGCGGTCCGCGAAGCAGGCGTAGGTCACGGCGGGCGGGGCGGCCACCTCGGCCACGTCCTCGAAGGTGAGCATGACGTCGTCGAGCCGCTCCCAGTGCGCGGCGAGCGCCAGGAGCTCCCGTACGTCCTCCCAGGCGCCGGCCCGGCCGCCGGTCAGGGTGAGCCGGGACCGGTCGGCGGCGCAGGCCTCGACCTGCCAGGTCCCGGCCGCGCACCCGACGCGGCGGCGGGCCGCGTCCAGCTCCCGCCGCTCGCTCACCAGGACGATCCCGTCCCCGGACCCGGGCGGGCCCGCCGGCCGGGACCACACCAGCAGTTCGTCGCGGACGCCGTCGCTGCCGAGGCGCTCCACGTGCACCGCCGAGGGGAAGTACAGCGGCCGGCGCGCCGCGTCCGCGAGGAGTCCGTAGACGATCCCCGCGGGCGCGGCGACCTCCGCCTCCACCGGCCCCGCGGCAGCGCCCGGCGGGGGCATCGGCGACGCCGACGCGAACGCCGGCCCCGGCATCAGAAGTTCCCCAGCCCGCCGCACACGTTGAGCGCCTGCGCCGTGATCGACGCCGCCAGATCGGTGGTCAGGTACCCGACCAGCCCGGCGACCTCCTCGGGGGTCGAGTAGCGCCCCAGCGGGATCTTGGCCTCGAACTGTTCCTGGACGTACTCCTCCGTGGTGTCCCACGCCGCCGCGTACCCGCTGCGCACCCGCGCCGCCATCGGCGTCTCGACGTAGCCGGGGCAGACCGCGTTCACGGTGACCCCGGTCGGCGCCAGCTCCTTGCCGAGGGCCTTGGTGAAGCCGACCACGGCGTGCTTGGACGCCGAGTACGGGGCGCCCAGCAGCACGCCCTGCTTGCCGGCGGTGGAGGCGATGTTGATGATCCGGCCCCAGGGGGCCCGGCTCAGCCCGCCGTGGTTGAGGACCTCCCGCGTCAGCAGGAACACGCTGTTGAGATTGGTGTCGATGACCTCGTGCCACAGCTCGTCGGTGATGTCGGCGGTGGCCCCGCCGCCGCTGCGGCCCGCGTTGTTGACCAGGATGTCCACGGTGCCGCCGTAGGTCTCCACGGCCGCCGCGACCAGCGCCGCGACCGCGCCCCGGTCGCGTACGTCGGCGGCCGCGCCCTCGACGGTCAGCCCCTCGGCGCGCAGGTCCTCGACGGTCTGCTTGACGGCCGACGCGGTGCGCGCGCACAGGAACACCCGGTGCCCGCGCGCCCCCAGGTCCCGGGCGATCGCCAGCCCGATGCCGCTGGTCGCCCCGGTGACCAGGGCCACCGGCCGCTCCGGTGCCCTGCCCGCCCCCGTCCTCGCCGTCCCTGCTGTCATCGGGCGCCCTCCCTCACTCGCGTCGACGTCCCGACGATGACGCGGTCCACTCGGGGCGCGCCGGAAGCCGGGTGGGGCCGCAGCGCCAGCGGCGCCAGCGCCCGGTCCAGGGCGGCCTGCGTCAGGTCCGGCCCGCAGGCGGCGACATAGCCGTCGGGGCGCACCAGCACCCAGCCGCCCGCGGCCAGCCCCAGCGCCTCACGCAGCCTGCCCCGGGGGTCGGCCAGCGGCCGGGGCGGCCGGCGCCGCGGGCCCGCGGGCGCCACCGGCCGGCCGCCCTGGACCGTCCGGACCGACAGCCAGTCCGCGTACCGGGCGTGTGCGGCGCGGGCCGTCTCGGCGGCCTCGCCGGTGCCCTCGGGCACGTACAGCAGTGACCAGCGCACGTCGCGCAGTTCGGCGGCGAAGGCGGTGGTCCCGGGATCCCCGGGGAACCGCGCGGCCGCCACGGCCGCCCGGGACCCGGGCCGCGGGCCGGAGCGCGGCCCCGCGCCCTCCGGGGCGGCCGGGCTCAGGGAGCTGCCGGCGTACCCCAGCCGCAGCCCCGACATCCCGCCGAGCACCTTGCGCTGGACGGCCCGCCGCAGCGGCCCGGTGTGGCGTACGACGCCCATCACCACCGGCAGGGCCACTCCCGCGAGCGCGTTCTTGAACTGCACGAGGAACGTCGCCTGCCGGGTCGAGCCCAGCAGTTCCCGCCCCACCGGCACCCGCTCCTCGCCGTAGGTGTCGAGCAGTGCGGCGCCGGAGCGGCCCCGGGCGACCATGGCCAGCTTCCACGCCAGGTTGTACGCCTCCTGCACGCCGGTGTTCATGCCCTGCCCGGAGGCCGGGCTGTGCACGTGCGCGGCGTCGCCCGCGACGAACACCCGGCCCTCGTGCATCCGTGGCACCATCCGCTGCTGGAAGGTGAACACCGAGGTCCAGGACGGCTGTCCGACCCTGACCGCGCGCCCCAGCCCGGCCGACAGCTTGGCGGAGAACCGCTCGGCCACCGGACGCGGGTCCGCCCCCGGCCCGGCCGGCGCGGTGTCGAGCAGCCGCCAGTGGCCCTCCTTGCGGTAGGGCACCATCATCAGGGCCTGGCCGCCGGTGTGGACCCAGTAGATGGTGTCCTGCGGCAGGTCCACGGACACCGGCGCGTCGGCCAGTTCCCAGGTCTCGCTCGACTCGCCGAGCAGCGGCAGCCCGAGGGTCTTGCGGACGGTGCTGTGCCCCCCGTCGCAGCCGACCAGCCAGGGCACGGTGACGTCCTCGGTCCGCCCGTCCGGGTGGGCCAGCCGCGCGTGCACCCGGTCCGCGTCCTGGGTGAACGACACGAGCCGCACCCCCCACTCCACCGCGACACCGAGCCGTGCGACGGCCTCGCGCAGCAGCTCCTCGGTTCGGGTCTGCTCGATGATGACGGTGTAGGGGTAACAGGTCGGCATGGTCGCGTAGTCGGCCTCCAGCCGCACCAGCCGCCGCCCGCCGGCGTACATGGTGAAGGCCCGGTTCGGCCGGCCGGCCCGCAGGACCGGACCGACCAGGCCCATCTGGTCGAAGGTCTCCAGGGTGCGCGGGTGCACGGCCACGGCCCGGCTGGTCGTGCCCGGCCGTACGGCGGCGTCGACCAGCCGGACGGCCACGCCCCGCCGCGCCAGCTCGTGCGCGGCGGTGAGCCCGACCGGGCCGGCCCCGACGACCAGGACCTGCGCCCCGCGGCCCGCGGCGGCGGCCCGCTCAGGCCGCATGTGCCGGCTCCTGCGCGGCGGACCGCCGCGCGACGCCTTCGGGCGTCCGCCAGGGCCCCTCCTCCACGGTCCGGAACAGCCCCGGCTCGGGCGTGGCCAGCGCGGCCAGCGGTCCGACCAGCTCGCGGAAGGTCTCGCTGGTCACGGCGGCCCGGTGGGAGGCGGCGTCGAGCCACTCGGCGATCTCGATGAAGACGTGGGGCTCACCAAGGGAGTTCAGCGTGCGGTGGGCGATGTGGCCGGGCTGGGCGCTCATGAAGGCGGAGATCTTCTCCTTGGCGGCCAGGAACTCCTCGATGTCACCGTGCACGGTCAGCTTGTTGACGAAGGTCACCACGGGGAACTCCCGGAGGTAGAAGGAACGGGATCGGGAAGAGCGCCAGGAACGGCAGCGAGCGGAAGCGGAAGCGAAAGAGGAGGAGGAAGAGGAAGAGGAAGAGCAACGGGAACGGGAACGGGAGCCGCAGGGGGAGTCCCGGCGCCGGCGGCAGTGGCAGCAGGAGCCGGGACGGGCACGGTCTCCACCGCCGCGCGGGTCCGGATGCTCATCGCCAGCCCACGCCGGGCCGGCTTGCCCACCGGCGTGCGCGGCACGGCGTCGAGGACCTCGACCCGGCGGATCTGCTCGAAGGGCGCGAGCCGCTCGTTGGCCCGTTCCACGATGGAGTCCACCACGTCCAGCAGCCCCGGCTGGACGGGATCGCGCAGCACGATCCCGGTCCACACCACGGCCCCGTGGACGGGGTCGGGCCAGCCCGCGACGACGCAGTCGGCGACCCGTTCGTCGGCGGCGACCACGGCCTCGACGGCGGTCGGCGAGACCAGCTCGTTGTCGTACTTGAACACGTCACCGAGCCGGTCGACGAGGAACAGCTCGCCCCCGCCGTTGACGTAGCCGACGTCGCCGGTGGAGAACCAGCCCCCGTACCCGACCTTGGACGGGCCCAGGCAGTCCAGGTAGCCGGCCATCAGCTGCGGCCCGCGCACCTGCACCTCGCCGGGCGTGTACGGGGGCAGCGGGCGCCGGGTGTCCAGGTGCACGATCCGGCACTCGGTCCCGGGCACGGCCGGGCCGACGGCGGTGCTGCGCGGCCGGTCGCTCTCGCCGAGCTCGTCGTAGGCGGGGGCCGCGCCGGGGCGCTGGCAGTGGCTGAGCGGTGACAGCTCCGCCATCCCGTAGCCCTGGACGACGGGGACGCCGAGCCGGCGGCGCAGGACGCGCGCGGCGCCGGGGTCGAGGGCGGTCCCCCCGGAGAGCACGGCGGCCAGCCGCGGCCCGGCGGGCACCCCCTCGATGCTCACCTCGTCGGCGTCGTGGAGCTGCGCGGCCAGCCGGTGCAGCCGGGCGGGCAGCCCGTAGTAGTGGCTGACGCCCTCCCGCGCGGCCACGGCGAGCGAGGCCAGCGGGTCGGGGTCGGTGCACAGCACCTGGCAGGCCCCGGCGAAGACGGCGGAGTTGAGGTGCATGACGTGGTAGAGCGGCAGATGGTTGAGCGTGACCGACTCACGGTCCAGCTCGTGGGCGGCGGCGGTCTGGGCGGCGTTCGCGACGAGGTTGCGGTGGGTCAGGCGCACCCCGCGCGGCCTGCCGGTGGTGCCGGTGGTGAACTGGATGCAGACGACCTCGTCCAGCCCGGCCCCGCCCGCCCCGGCCCCGGCGGCCTGCCCGGCCCCGGCCGTCGGCCGCGGCGCACCGGCCAGCAGCTCCTGCCATTCCTGCCCGCCGCCGGTGGTGACCACGGTGCGGCGCAGCGCGGGCAGTTGCCCGGCGAGCGCGTCCAGCAGCCGCCCGGTGGCGGCCGGTACGAACGCCAGCTCGACGGCGGCCGCGGCGCACACGTGCGCCAGCCCGGCCTCCTTGAGCAGCGGGTTCACCAGGACGGCGGTGTTCCCGCTGCGGGCGGTCCCGTAGTAGGCGGCGGCGAAGGAGGCGTCCAGCACGTTGCCGACCCCGATCCGGGCCCCGCGCCGCCCGAGCTCCCGCTCCAGGTGTGCGGCGACCCGGTCGGCCTGCTCGTCGAGCTCGGCGAAGGTGACCGGGGGGCGGCCGTCGGCGTGGCGGACCGCCACCCCGTCCGGGTCCCGGCGCGCGGCGCGTCGCAGCAGCCCGTCGAGCGGCAGCGGGGGGTAGGGGAAGACCGGCACGGCTCTGCCCTCCTGGGGACGCGGGGTGTTCCCACCGTCCGCGGGGGCACTCGAGACGCGCCGGAGGACCGCTCGACGTCCCCTCAGCCCTCCTGCTGCCGCACCTGCGTGTTCTGGCCCACGGTCAGCAGCCAGCGGCCGTCGTCCTGCTTGGTCATCACGTACAGCGGCGTGCCCTCGGAGTCCTCGTCGGAGCTGCCCTCGGGCGCGTGGTAGACCTGCCGGACCTTGACGGCGGCCACGTCGGGGCGCAGGAACTGGATGTGGGCGGCCTCGTAGGTGACCTGGCCGGTCCAGGAGGCGGCCGGCAGCACCTGCCGGGTGAACGCGGAGACGGCGTCGAGGCCCACGAGGACCTTGCCGTGGGTGGTGGTCCACAGGGCGTCGGGGTGGAAGAGGGCGAGGAACGCGTCGGGGTCCTTGGCCCGCTGCGCCTTCTCGACCTCGGCGACGACCTGGTGGAGGGCGGCGATGTCGGCGGCGGTGCCGACTGCGGTACCGGCCGCGGTACCGGCGGCGGAGGGGACGGTGGTGTCGGCGCCGTGCGCCGTGGATGCGTCGGTCATGGCGCCCATCCTGCAACCTCAAGTAAGGTTCAGGTAAAGGAGTATGATCACATGGTGGTCATGACAAGCACTCTCTACCTGCTCTGCTCCGCCGCCCCGCCGGTCTTCGACGTGGCCCACGTGATCGAGGACGCGCAGGCGCGCGGCTGGGACGTGTGCCTGGGACTGAGCCCGACGGCGGCGCACTGGGTGGCGGGGAGCCTGGACGGACTGGCCGCGCTGACCGGGCACCCGGTCCGCTGGCAGTACAAGATGCCCGGCGAGCCCGACGTGTGGCCGGCGGCCGACGCGATCCTCTTCGCCCCCGCGACCTTCACCTCCGTCAACGCCTGGGCCCTGGGCCTGACCGACCGCTTCGTCGTCGGCGTGGCCGCCGAGGCGCTGGGCAAGGGCACCCCGGTGGTCACGATGCCCTGCACCAACGCGGCCCTGGCCGCCCACCCCCAGTTCGACCAGAGCCTCGCGGTGCTGCGCGGCGCCGGGGTGAACGTCCTCTACGGCGACCACGGCTTCACCCCGGGCCCGGCGGGCCCGGACGCCCCGGAGTCCTTCCCGTGGAACACCGCCCTGGCGGCGGTCACCCCGGCGTAGCCGCGCCGCCGCCCGCCCCTACGCCACCAGCCGCGCCCCGTACGCGGCCGCCGCGGCAGCGGCCGGCACGGCCCCGGCCCCCGCGCCGGCCAGGGCCCCGGTCCCGGCCGGGGCGTCCGGGTGGGCGCCGCCGCGGATGCGGTACCACGGGACCGCGTCCGCCAGCCGGCGCAGCGGGCCCGGGCCCGGCCGGACGCCCGCCAGCTGCCAGACCGCCTCGCTGCGGTACCACATGTCGTCGGCCAGCAGCGCGAACTGGCGGGGGCTCACCCAGCCCGGCCGCTGCGCGAGGCCCGTCAGGCACTCCTGCCAGTCGAAGTCCCCGCCCTCGGCCGGGTCGTGCGGGAGGACGCCGTGCCGGGCCAGTGCGGTCATCAGCTCACCGTTGCGGACCGGCTCCGGGTGGCTGACGTGCAGGACCCCGGCCGGCAGGACCCGCGGCCCGGTCGCCAGGGCCGCGACCAGGCGGGCCAGGTCGCCCACGTCGACGTACGAGGTCAGCCCGCGCCCACCGGCCCAGCTCCCCGGCAGCCGCCGGAAGCTGTCCACCAGGGCCGGTACCACCCAGCGGTCGCCGGCCCCGGTGACCAGCCCGGCCCGCAGCACCGTCCCGCCGGCGGCCAGCACCGGGGACTCCCCGGCCAGCCGGCTGCGGCTCGCGGGGGAGACCGGCGCCGGCCGGACCTCGCCGACCTCCGGGCCCCGGTGGGGCCCGGCGCCGTAGACCGCGCACGTGGACAGGTGGATGATCCGGTGCACGCCCGCCCGGCGCGCCTCGGACATCAGCGCCCTGGTGCCACGGTCGTTGACGGCCCGGCACCGCTGCGCGTCCGGGCCGACGTACGAGGCCAGCGACAGCAGCGTCCGCGCTCCCTCGCAGGCCCCCCGCAACGACTGCGGGACCCCGAGGTCCACCCCCTCCCCCCGGGACAGCAGCCGGACCTGCGCGCCGTCCGCGCGCAACTGCCGTACCACCGCTGATCCGACGAATCCGGTCCCGCCGCTCACGACGATCATGGTGCCCCCCAAGGCCCTCGACCACTCGGCCGAGCCCACCCTCGCTCGACAAAAAACAGAACATTCTCTATGTTACGGAGGCCGCTGCACCGTTGCACCGCCATTCAGCCAATCCACGCACCACGTCCCCGGGGGAACAACGTCGTGACCATGTCTGTCGGCACCACCACCCCGGCGCCCGTCCTGACCCGGACCGTCGCCCGCGAGTACGTGCACAAGGCCGCCCACTCCGAGGTGCTGCTGACCGGCTGGCGCGCCGTGGGCCAGGATCTCTTCGTCGTGACGGCCCAGTGGCCGCGGGACCACGCCTTCTACGCGACCGTCGACGGGCGGCACGACCCGCTGCTCCTCGCCGAGACCGTCCGCCAGGCCATCCCCCTGCTCAGCCATGCCGCGTACGGGGCGCCTTTCGGCCACCGGCAGATCTGGAACCGGTTCGCCCACGCCGTCGATCCCGCCGTCCTCGACGTCGGTGACGCCCCGACCGAGCTCGAACTGCACCTCTCCTGCAGCGACATCACCCGCCGCGGAACCCGCCTGGCGGGCCTGACCATGGACGTGGGCTTCGTCCGCGACGGCCGGCTGCTCGGCGGCGCCGAGGCCGCCTTCAGCAACCACCCGCCCGCCGTCTACGAGCGCCTGCGCGGCCCCTACGGCGACCTGGACGACCTGCGCACCCGGCTCTCGACGCTGCCCGAGCCGCTGGCCCCGCACCTGGTGGGCCGCGAGCGGACCCGCGACGTCGTGCTCGCCGAGGGCGACCGGCCGAACCGGTTCCTGCTGCGCGCCGACCTGGGCCACGCCACGCTGTTCGACCACCCGGTCGACCACGCCCCGGGCATGCTGCTGCTGGAGGCCGCCCGCCAGGCCGCGCACGCCGCCGCCCGCCCGGCGCAGGCCCGGCTGGTCGGGATGAGCGCCGAGTTCCTCCGCTACGCCGAACTGGACGCGCCCTGCTGGATCGAGACCCGCCTCGCCCCGCGCGCCTGGGACACCTCGGGCCGGCTCCAGGTCCACGTCACGGCCCGGCAGGGCGGCCAGGTGGTCTTCACGGCGGACGCCACCGCGCAGACCGCCGCCCCGGCCGAACTCCGCCAGGCCTCCTAGCCCGCCCCGGCCCGGCCCCGGCCGGAACCTTGGCCGGGGCCGGGCCAGGGGCAGGGGCAGGGGCCGCGGTCAGCAGAGAGGGACGGTCACGTGAGCGCGGCCGTCGCGAAGAGGTCCGTGCGGACCGGGACCGGGACCGGGCCCTGCGCGATGGTCCGCGTCAGCTTCGCGCCGATCGGGGTCCGCGTCACCAGCGACGCCGCCCCCGCCCGCAGGTACGAGGCCACCGGCCCGGCCGCGGGGCCCAGCACGGCCCGGGCCTGCACCACCTGCATCCGGTGGATCCGCTGCGCGACCGGCGCCCGCTCGGCCGCGTAGCGCTCCAGCGGCAGGCCCCGCACCAGCAGCGGATGCAGCACCGCCGCGTCCTGCAGGGCCAGGTTGATGCCTTGCGCGCCGATCGGGCCGTGCGTGTGCGCCGCGTCCCCGATCAGGGCCAGGCCCTCGCGGGTCCAGTGCGTGGCGTGGGCCGCGAACACGTCGAGCAGGCTCAGCCGCGACAGCGAGCTCAGCTGCGCCCGTACCAGGTCGGCCAGGTGCGGCACGGCGGCGGCCAGCTCCTCGCGGATCGCGCCGATGCCGCGGGCCACGGCCTCGCTCCAGCCGCCGTGCGGCAGCGTCCAGCCGATCCGCAGCCGGTCCCCGTGGGCGTCGTGGACCAGGACCGCGCTGCCGCCCGCCCGGTGCACCCGGACCGCGCCGGTGGCCCGGCCGGGGGCGTCCAGCGCGCACCAGACCACGTCCTGCGCGAACGACTCCGACCGCCCGGCCCCGATCCCGGCCAGCGCCCGGGTCCGGGAGAACCGCCCGTCCGCCCCGACCACCACCCGCGCCCGCACCGCCGTCCGCCCGCCGTCCGGGCCGCGCAGCACCGCCCCCGTGTACGGTCCGCCGCCCGGCCGCCGCTGCGTGAGCGCGACGATGCGGTGGCCCTCCAGGTACGTGAACCCGGGCAGCGCCCGGCACGCCCGCAGCAGCTCGGCCAGCAGGTGCGGCTGCGGGAGCGCGAGGAGGTGGTCGTAGGGGCCGCCCAGGCGGCGGTAGTCGATGTCGAGCAGGGTCCGCCCGCGCTCGCACACCTGGAAGCGTTCCAGGACGCGGCTCCCGCGCGCCCGGGCCGGGGCGAGCACCCCCAGCTCGTCGAGGATCCGCTGCCCGCCGGGCTGCAGGATCTCCCCGTGGAACTCCCGGCGCAGCCGTACGGACTTCTCCGCCAGGGCCACCCGCATCCCGGAGCGCAGCAGCATCAGCGTCAGCGCCAGCCCGCCGGGCCCGGCCCCGACCACACAGACGTCGGCGTCGAGGACCCTGTCCGCCGCCGCGTCCCCGGTGACACGGGCCGCGTCCCCGGTGACACGGGCGGCGGCGCCGCGCGCACCGCCGGTGGCCTCCGGCACGGCTCAGACCCCCGCGCGCGCCGACAGCGCGGAGTTGACCATGTCCAGGTAGCGCCGCGGGGTGTCCGCGTCGCCGAGTTCCTCCTCGTCGAGCTGGACGGCGTAGTCGCGTTCGATCCGGCTGGTGGTCTGGATGAGGGAGATGGAGTCGTAGTTCAGGTCCATCCAGTCCTGGTCCAGCACCGCCGGGTCCGTCATGTCGATGCCCTCGCTGTCACCGGCGCACTCGCTCAGCAGCCGCGCCAGGTCGGCCAGTTCCAGCCGACCCTGCGCCGGGTCGTCGGGGTTGCCCATGTCCGTGTCCTTCCGTGGTCGTCGTGGTCGTCACCTCAGGCCGCCCGGACGACGGCCGCCGCGTTGAAGCCGCCCCGCCCGCGCGCCAGCACCAGCGCCGTCCGCAGCCGGGCCCGCCGCGGCGCGCCGGTCACCAGGTCCAGCGGGCAGTCGGCGGCCGGCCGTACGGTCCCGGTGGTCGGCGGGATCACCTGGTCGCGCAGCGCCAGCAGGGCGGCCGCCAGGTCCAGCGAGGCCCCGCCCGCCGAGAGCCGGCCGGTCATCGTCTTGGGCGCGGTCACCGGCACCCCGCGCGGCCCGAACAGCCCCGCCAGCGCCTCGGCCTCCGCCCGGTCGGCCGCCCGCTCGCCGGCCGCGTCGGCGAGGACCACGTCCACGTAGGCCGGCCCGATCCCGGCCTCGGCCAGGGCCTGTTCGGCGGCGGCCCGCAGCCGGGGCGCGGCCGGGTCCGCGTCGAAGGTCGAGGCCTGCCCGGCGATGGTGCCGTAGATGCGGCGCGCCCCGCGCGCCCGCGCCGAGGCGGCCTCCTCCAGCACCAGCAGCGCCCCGCCCTCGCCGACCACATGGCCGTCGGCGCGTTCGTCGAACGGCAGGTACGCCGAGCGGGGGTCCTGGCGGGTGGTCATCGCCCCGCCGGCCAGGTGCGCCGCCCAGCCCCACGGGCACAGCGCCGACTCCAGGCCCCCGGCCACCACCAGGCGGGCCCCCTTGCGCAGGTGGCGGCGCCCCTGGGCGACCGCGTCGAGGCCGCCCGCCTGCTCGCTGACCAGCACCCCGCTGGCGCCGCGCAGGCCGTGCCGGATGGAGATCTGGCCGCTGTTGACGGCGTAGAACCAGGCGAAGGACTGGTACGCGCTGACGTACTGGCTGCCCTGGCTCCACAGGGCCTGCAGCTCGCGCTGGCCGAACTCGAAGCCGCCCGACGAGGCCGCGGTGACCACCCCGGCGCCGTACTCGGGCAGGTCCGCCGGGTCCACCTCGGCGTCGTCGAGGGCCTCCTTGGCGGCGGCCAGCGACAACCGGGTCACCCGGTCGGTCTGCGGCAGCAGCCGCGAGGGCACGTGGTCCTCGTCGACGAAGCCGGGCACCTCGCCGGCCAGCCGGGACGGGTAGCCGGAGGCGTCGAAGCGGGTCACGGGACGGATGCCGCTCTCGCCGCGCAGCACGGCCCGCCACCAGGCGGCGGTGCCCAGCCCGTTGGGGGCGGCCACCCCGATCCCGGTCACGACGGTCGCGGTCATCGGGCCTCCTTCGCGGTGGGGAACACGTGCTGCGGCGGCCGGGCCAGCACCATCGCGCTGTGGAAGCCGCCGAAGCCGCTGCCGACGGTCAGCACCACGTCGGTGCGGTGCTCCCGGGCGGTCAGCGGCGTGTAGTCGAGGTCGCAGGCCGGGTCCGGCTCGTGCAGGTTGGCGGTGGGCGGCACCGTGTTGTGCTCGATGGCCAGCGCCGAGGCCACGGTCTCCAGGGCGCCGACGGCCCCCAGCGAGTGCCCGATCATCGACTTGATGGCGCTGACCGGCACCCGGTGGGCGTGCGCGCCGAGCGCCCGTTTCAGCGCCGCGGTCTCGTGGACGTCGTTCTGCTTGGTGCCCGAGCCGTGCGCGTTGACGTGGTCGACGGCGCCGGGCGCGAGCCCGGCCTCGCGCAGGGCGATCCGGATGGCCTCGCCCATCTCGGCGCCGTCGGTGCGCAGTCCGGTCATGTGGTAGGCGTTGTTGGTGGCGCCGAACCCCACGATCTCGGCGTAGGCGTGCGCCCCGCGGCGCCGGGCCCGCTCGTACTCCTCCAGCACGAGGACGGCGGCGCCCTCGGCGAGGACGAACCCGGCCCGGGTCCGGTCGAAGGGCCGGGAGGCCGTGCCGGGCGTGTCGTTGTGCCGGGAGGTCGCCTTGACCGCGTCGAAGCAGGCTGCGGTGATCGGGCTGAGCGGCGCCTCGCCGGCGCCGGCGAGCATCACCTCGGCGCTGCCCTCGCGGATCAGCTCCACCGCGTGCCCGACCGCGTCCATCCCGGCCGTGCACCCGGTGGACACCACCGACACCGGGCCCTCGGCGCGGGCGCTGCGGGCCAGTTCGGCGGCGACCGAGGCCGGGGTGAACCAGTCGCACAGCTGCCGGGCGGGCCCCCGGTCGACCAGCCACCGGCCGCCGCCCCCGCTGAGCCTGCGGTACTCGGCGTCCATCGCCGAGGCCGAGCCCAGCGCGGTCCCGAAGCACACCCCGCCGCGCGGCCCCGGCAGCGCCGGCAGCCCGGCGTCGGCGAGGGCCTCGGCGGAGCAGGCCAGCGCGAACTGCGCGACCCGGTCCACCCCGTCCGGCACCCCGCACGCCACGGGGTCGAAGTCCACCTCGCCGGCCACCCGGGAGCGGAAGCCCGTGGCGTCGAAGCGGGTGACGGCGCGGGTCGCGGTCCGTCCGGAGGTCAGCAGCGCCCAGAACTCCTTGACCCCGACCCCGCCGGGCGCGACCGCCCCCAGGCCCGTGACCACGACCCGCCGCGGCGTCACCGCGCGCACCGCGCCACGACCCGCACGGCCCGCCCCACCATCCGGGGCAGCGCCGCGTCCCGTACGAAGAAGTGCCCGCCGGGCACCGTCCGGCGCACGAACCGGTCCGAGGTCCACCGACCCCACCCGGCCACGGCCTCCGGCCGCCCGAGCGGATCCTCCCGCCCGGCGACGGCGAGCAACGGCACGCCCACCGGCCCTGCGGCCGCCCCGCGCAGGGCGGCGGCGAGCCGCAGGTCGTCCCGGAGCACGGGCAGCACGGACCGGTGCCACACGTCCCCGGCCCGCACCCCCTCGGGCACGGCCCCGAACCGGGCCAGCAGCCCGACCAGTGCGGCGTCGTCCAGGCCGGCACCGCCCACGAGGGCGGCCACCCCGTCGGGCGGCGGCAGCGCCCCCACGCCGAGCAGCAGGGGCGGCGTCAGCCCGACCTCGGCGGCGGCCCGGGCGAGGGTGAACGCGACCAGCCCGCCGAGGCTGTGCCCGTAGAGCGCGTACGGCTCGTCCCGGACCACGTCGGCGACCCCGCGCAGCTCCCGCAGCAGCCCGTCCCGCCCGACCACCCGCGGCTCCCGCCGCCGCCGGTCCCGCCCGGGCAGCAGCCACGGCACGACGTCCACGCCGGGCCCGACGAGCTCGGGCCACCGGTGAAAGGCCGACACTCCGGCCCCGGCATGCGCGAAACACACCACCTTCACCCGCCCACCTCCCAGCCACTTCCCCCACGATGACGCGCCCCGCTGGAGCGCCTCTGGAGCCACCGACCGCCCCCACGACGCCCGCACCGCACCCCGGCAGCGGTGGGCGGAGCTGCCGGAATGCGGTGCGGGCGAATCGGAGGGCGGGCGGTGGAGCGGTGGAGCGGTCACTGGCGCTCCTGGCGGCTACGACCGTCCGGCAAAGGCCTTGGTGAACGCCAGGGGCGCCTGCACGATCGACGAACACGTGGCGTCGGCGTAGTTCTTGGCGCCGCCCGGGCACTGCTGGTCACGCGCCCCCGACCACATCGCCAGCCACGCCAGGCCCTTGCTCCGGGCGAACTCCGCGAGCTGCGTGGCGTCCTCGACCGTGAAGATCTCGGCGGCCACGTCGTTGACGCCGATCATCGGTGTGACCGCGACCGCCTTCCACGCCGCCGCGTCGGACAGCCCGAGGACGCCCTTGACCTGCGCCTGGGTGGCCGTCGCCGCCTGGACGGCGTAGCCGCCCATGTCGCCGCTGTACGCCGGGCCGTAGTCCATCGCCATGACGTTGACGGCCGAGACGCGCACGCCGTTGCGCTTGGCGTCGGCCAGCAGGTCGACCCCCGGCTGGGTCAGGCCCTCGGGCATCACGGGCAGGGTGAAGGAGACGTCCAGCCCCGGGTGCTTCTGCTGGAGCAGGGCGATCGCCTGCGCGCGCCGCGTGTTGGCGGCGGTGTCCGGCAGGGCCGCGCCCTCGATGTCGAAGTCGGCCTTGGTCAGCCCGTACGCGTCGACGACCTTGCCGTACGCGGCCGCGAGCTCGGCCGCCGAGGAACAGGCCAGGGCGAGTTCCGAGCCGGCCGCGCCGCCGAAGGAGACCCGGACGTCGCCGCCCTTGGCGCGCAGCGCGGGGATCTGGGACGCCACCCGGTCCGCGCCGAGCGCCGTCGTCCCGCCCCACAGCGGGTTGCAGCCGCCGCCGGAGGTGACGAAGGCCAGGTTGAACTCCTTCACCCCGGTCTTCTCGGCCGTCGCCAGCAGGTCGTACGTCGGGTAGAGCGAGGTGTCCACGTACGGCGCGAACCCGGTGCCCGCCGAGGGCCGCGTGGCCGTGGCGGTCGGGGTGGGGGCCGGGGTCACCGGAGCCGTCGGCTCGGGCGACGCGGTGGCGGTCGCGGTGGCGGTGGGCGTGGGCGTGGGTGCGGTCGTCGGGGTCGTCGTCGGCCGCCCGCTGGGCTGCGGCGCCGGGTCGGTGGACACGGAGCACTTCACCTTGTTGATCAGACAGCCGGTCGGGTTGCCGGGGGAGCCGCCCTGCGCCGCCGTGACGAAACCGACGGTCGCGGAGGCGCCCGCGGCCAGCCCGCCGCCCGCCCAGCTCGGCGGCCTGACGGTGACGTGGTTGCCGCTGACCGTCTTCTCGCCGTTCCACAGAGACGACAGCGTGGTCCCGGCCGGGAGGTCGAACTCCAGGGTCCAGTCCGTCAGTGCCCGGTCGCTGGTGTTGGTGATGACGTACTGGCCGGTGTACCCGGTCGACCAGCTGCTGGACCGCGTGAACGCGGCGCCCACGGAGGCCGCCTGGGCGGTGCCGGTGAGCGCGACCGCGGCGCCGGCGACGGCCACCGTCAGCCCCAGCGCGGCGGCCGCCTTCGCCTTGCGGCGGCCGGACGTACGGCGGTGTGAAGAGGGGTTACCGGTCATGGGTGCGCTGCCTGCCTCATCGGTGCGGGGATGGGGGACGGAGCAGCACGCTAGCGATCCGGAACCGGACAAACCGCCTGGTCACGACCCCGGCCCCAGATCTTGAGGCCCGCTTAAGGAACCCATCGGAGAGGGTTAAACCGAAGCCGGGGCAAGACCCGGAACACGAACCGGAACAGGACGGAGAACGGGACGGAGAACGGGACGGAGAACGGGCACGGAAACGTGAACGGAAACGTGAACGGAAACGGAAACGGAAGGAGCGGGCCGGTCCCGAAGGACCTGCCCGCCTCGGCGGTGCTCAGCAGGGCCGCCGGCCGGCGACTACCAGCCGCCCGCGCCGATCTCCTTGCGGGCGCCCAGACCCGACCCGGTGCCCGGGTACAGGTACAGCTTGCCGGTCGAGTTCTGCACGGCCACCAGGTCGTCGGAGGCGCTGGTGTTCAGCAGGTCGCCGCCGATCAGATCGGACATCCCGTTCCAGCCGCCCGAGCCGATCTCGATGCGCGGGCTCAGGTACCCCTTGTCGCCGGGGTACATGTAGAGCTTGCCGGTGGACTTCTCCACCGCGACCAGGTCCTGGCGGCCGCTGTTGTTGAGGTCCATGCCCGTCAGGTTGGACATGCCGTTCCAGCCGCCCGAGCCGATCTCCTTGCGGGCACCCAGGCCCGAGCCGGTGCCCGGGTACAGGTACAGCTTGCCCGTGGACTTCTCCACCGCCGCGAGGTCGGCGACACCGTCACCGTTGAGGTTGAGCGCGGTCAGCTCGGCCATGCCGTTCCAGCCGCCCGTACCGATCAGGATGCGGTCGGAGCCGCCCGCGATGGTCGCGTTGTCGTTGCCCTTGTACAGCCACAGCTTTCCGGTGGACTCCTCCACCGCGACGATGTCGTCCTTGCCGTCCTTGGTGAAGTCACCGCCGACCAGGTTCGACATGCCGTTCCAGCCGGCCGTACCGATCAGGACGCGGCCGGAGCCGGGGGCGATGGTGCCGTTCGCGTTGCCCTTGTACAGCCACAGCTTGCCGGTGGACGCCTCCACACCCACCACGTCGAGCACGCCGTCGCCGTTGAGGTCGGCCGAGGCCAGGTCGGTCATGCCGGTGCCGGCGCCGCCCGTGCCGCCACCGGGGCCCTCGGGCTTCGGGTCCGGGGTCGGCGCGTCACAGTTCTTGCTGGTCAGCGTCTTGGTCGGGTAGAAGGCGGTGCCGTTGAAGGCGGTCCGCTCGTCGGTGCCGTAGTGGCGCTGCTCGTAGTGCAGGTGAGCGCCGGTGGAGTTGCCGGTGCTGCCCACGATGCCGATCTGGTCGCCGGCGTCCACCCTCTGCCCGTCGCGGACCTTGAAGCCGTTGAGGTGGGCGTAGAGCGTGCTCCAGCCGTCGCCGTGGTCGATCACGACGAACTTGCCGTAGCTGCGGTTGCCCACGTCCTTGACGTGCGCCGTACCGCCGGCGCTGGCCAGCACGGGACGGTTGAGGGTGTCACCGCCGTCGGTCCAGTCGATGGCGTACGCCGACGGGCTGTGGCCCGAGCGGGACGAACCGCGCCAGGTCTCACCGCACTTGAACGGCATCTGGAACTTCGGCCGGTCGCTGGAGGCGAACGCGGCCATCGGCGTCGCGGCGTACTCCGTCGGCAGGCCCATCTCCTCGACGGTCAGCACGTCCATGTCGCCGTGGTAGTCGTCGGCGATGTCCTCGGCGTTGGCGCCGCTGATGGACAGGGTGGTGGCGGCGATCGTGGCGCAGAGCAGACCGGTGGCGATCCGTACGCGCTTCGACATGAACTTCTTGATCATGATGACAGGTCCAAACCGGCACGGCGGTGCCGAGAAGAAGAGGAAGAAGGAGAAAGAAGGAAAGGGAGCAGAGAAAGAAGGAGGGATTGGCGATGGGGCGAGGGGGAGGGGGGCCTACCAGCCGCCCGAGCCGATCTCCTTGCGGTCTCCCAGACCGGACCCCGTGCCGGGGTAGAGGTAGAGCTTGCCGGTGGACTTCTCCACGCCGACCAGGTCGTCGTAGCCGTTGGAGGTGAAGTCGCCGCCGATCAGGTCGTTCATGCCGTTCCAGCCGGCCGAGCCGATCTCCTTGCGGGCGTCCAGCCCGGCGCCGTTGCTCTTGTAGAAGAAGAGCTTGCCGCTGGAGGTCTCGGCGCCGACCACGTCCGTCTTGCCGTCGTTGTTGACGTCCATGCCGACCAGGTCGTGCATGCCGTTCCAGCCGCCGGTGCCGATCAGCACCCGGGTGCTGCCGCCGCTGATGGCGCCGGCGCCGTTGCCCTTGTAGAGCCACAGCTTGCCGGTGGACGCCTCCACCCCGACGACGTCGGCCTTGCCGTCGCCGTTGAAGTCGCCGCCGATGAGGTCGTGCATGCCGTTCCAGCCGCCGGAGCCGATCTCCTTGCGGGGGGCCAGGCCCGACCCGGTGCCCGGGTACAGGTACAGCTTCCCGGTGGACTCCTGGGTGGCGACGATGTCGTCCTTGCCGTCGCCGTTGAAGTCGGCGGCGGCCAGGTTGGACATCCCGTTCCAGCCGCCGGTGCCGATCTCGACCCGGGCGGAACCGCCGGCGATGGTGCCGTTCGTGTTGCCCTTGTACAGCCACAGCTTGCCGGTGGACGCCTCCACCCCGACCACGTCGTCGACGCCGTCGCCGTTGATGTTGGCGGCGACCAGGTCCGTCATACCGGCCGAGGGCTGCGGCGGGGTGGTGTCGGTGTCGTCGACGATGTTCTTGTAGCGGACCGGGGCGTACGGGCCGTAGCCCGGGTAGTACGGGTAGTCGTAGATGCGGTGGTGCACGCCCGAGGGGGTGAAGTCGAAGCCCCAGTACTTGCTGTGGTCGCTGTTGGCCCACTTCTCGAACAGGACGACGTGGCCGCCCGAGCCGCCGTCGTTGTCGAGGAGGGCGTCGCCCGCCTTGAGCTCGGACTTGCTGATGGAGTGGACGACACCGCGCGGCTCGAAGGTGTCGGTGGTGAGCGAGGAGTCCAGGTCCCAGGCCATCGACACGAAGCCGGAGCAGTCGGTGCGGTAGCCGCCGTAGCGGCCGCCCCAGTCGTAGTCGAGGCCGATACCGACCCAGCTCCGGGCCCGCTCGATGACGGTGCTGCGGGATATCTTCGACGAGGCCGCCGAGTAGGCGAAGCCCCGCATTTCGGAGGCGACGGGCGCCTCGGCGCCCTGCCCGGTGCTGCCGAAGTCGGGATCGGCGCCGGTCTCGGCGACCGGCTCGGCGACGGCCGTGACGGGGGCCGGTGCGGCACTGGCGGCCGAGTTCAGGGCGACGACCCCGGCGCTGGAGGCGGCGACGGCGAGCAGGACCGCGACGGCGGTACGGCGGGGGGTGCGGGCGGCGCGAGGCATGGGTGTACTCCGGTTCGTGTTGCGGTGAGTTCAGGGGGTCCGCCGAGGTCCGGGAGCCGGTGCGCGCAGTCAGAAGGGCACGCTCGACCGGAGGCGGAAGGAGGTGAGGACGGACGGTGGGCCGGACAGCTGCCCTGCAGGCACAGCGGTCCCGAGAACCGTCGAAAGACGAGGAAGAAGAAAAGAGAGGAGAAGAGAAGAAGAGAAGAAGAGGAGAAGGCAATCAGCCGGCGGCGAAGTCCCCTGCTGCGGCCTGCGAGGAGGTCCGCTCCAACGGAACGGCCGAGGCCATCGGGGCGACGGAGGTGATGCCGATGGTCAGGGCGATGACCGCGGCGGCCCGAAGAAGTCCGGTACGCATGACGAGAGGGTTCCTTCCATGCTGGATCGCCGACTGACGGCGGCTGCTGATACGGCTGCTGTTCCGGTCACCCGGACGTCCCGCGGTCGACGTCCACCAGGTGCTCCCGGCCCTGTCCCCGAGGTCTCCCTCGCTGACGACCACTAGCTTTGCCGCTGCTCAGCCCCTTGAGAACCCCACTCCTCTGGCCCGAACCGTCCCTGGCCCAACCAGTCCACACCCACACTTTCCAGCCAGCCGCCTCCACGACGGCACCGGGCGGGCCGCCCGGGCCCCGCCCCGACCACCGTCGGCCGATCAGCCTCGGCCCCGACGGGCCGACCAGGGCCGCCCCGGCCC
>NZ_RPRY01000161.1 GCF_003949795.1 Streptomyces sp. WAC06614 | reverse complement strand
GGCGAGGGGACGCTGGGAGGGGGTCCAGCCGGGTTCGTCGTGGTGCATGGGCTCCTTCTCGGGACGAGGCGACGGAACACCGCTCATTGTTACCTGTGCTCACAGTGAGCGCCATCCTGTTAGGGTGCTTCGTATGAGCACCGCTTCCGACCTCCCCGGCCTCGGCCTCCCCGGCACGGACCCCACCGGCGGGTTCACCGAGGGCTTCACCGGCAGGTTCAGCGACGCGCTGACCGACGGGGGCGACGCGCCCGACGGGATCCTCGCCGAGCAGCTGCTGCGGCTGACCCGGCGGCTGCACCGGATCCAGAAGCGCCACCTGGAACCCCTGGGCATCACCCCGGCCCAGTCCCGGCTGCTGCGGGTGGTCGCGCACTACCAGGGCGGGCAGCCGCCCCGGATGGCCGACCTCGCCGCCCGGCTGGAGGTCGTACCGCGTGCGGTGACCACGCTGGTCGACGGCCTGGAGGCGGCCGACTGCGTACGCCGCGCCCCCGACCCCGCCAACCGGCGGGTGGTCCGGATCGAGCTCACCGACACCGGACGCGCCACGCTGAGGCGGCTGCGCAACGCGCGGACGGCGGCGGCGGAGGAGATCCTTGCACCGTTGACCGCCGATCAGCGCGAGGTGCTCGGCGGGCTGCTGAACGCGCTGTCCGCAGGGACGGAACGCCGCTGCTGACCACCGCCAGGGCAAGGGGGCCCGCATGCCGCTGCTGGAACCGAAGCGTTCGGCCCTGCGGCCGCACTCCGTGCGGGGGCCGGCCCCCGACCGGGTCCCCGACCGGCTGGCGGGCGGCACCCCGGCGCTGCTGCGCTCCGGGCTGACCGAGCTGCTGGGCCCGGAGAAGGTGCTGTGGAAGGTCTCCGACCTGGTGCGCTACGCCTCGGACGCCTCCCCGTACCGGTTCGTGCCGCAGGTCGTGGTCCTCGCCGAGGACCTCGACGACATCTCCGCGGTCCTCTCCTACGCCCGCGGCCACCGGCACGAGGTGGTGTTCCGGGCCGCCGGCACCTCGCTCAACGGGCAGGCCCAGGGCGAGGACATCCTGGTCGACGTGCGCCGGCACTGGACCGGCGTCGACGTGCTGGAGGAGGGCCGGCGGGCCCGGATCCGACCCGGTACCACCGTGTTCCGCGCGAACGCCGCCCTCGCCCGGTACGGCCGGGTGCTCGGCCCCGACCCGGCCAGCGCGGTGGCCTGCACCGTGGGCGGGGTGGTCGCCAACAACGCCTCGGGCATGACCGCGGGCACCACCCGCAACGCCTACCGCACGCTGTCCTCCCTGACCCTGGTGCTGCCGGGCGGCACGGTGGTGGACACCGCCGACCCGCTGGCCGACGAGGAGCTGGCCCGGGCCGAACCGGCGCTGTGCCGGGGGCTGCTGGAGCTCAAGCGCGAGATCGAGGCCGATGCGGAACTGGTCGCCCGGATCCGTGCCAAGTACGCGATCAAGAACACCACCGGCTACCGGCTCGACGCCTTCCTGGACGGCACCACGCCGGTGGAGATCCTGCGCGGGCTCGCGGTCGGGTCGGAGGGCACCCTCGGGTTCATCGCCGAGACGGTGTTCGACACGCTGCCGCTGGACCGGCTGGCGCTCAGCGCGCTGCTGTTCTTCCCCTCGCTGCCCGCGGCGGCCGCCGCCGTGCCGCGGTTCAACGGGGCCGGGGCGGTCGCCGTCGAGCTGATGGACGGCAACACGCTGCGGGCCTCGGTCAGCGTGGCCGGCGTACCGGCGGACTGGGCCCGGCTGCCGCCGGGCACGACCGCGCTGCTGGTGGAGTTCCGGGCACCGGACGAGCCGGGCCGGGCGGAGTACGCCCGGCGCGCGGCCGGACTGCTGGCCGGACTGGAACTGGTGGCCCCGGTCCCCTCGGTGACCAACGCCTTCACCGACGACCCGGCGGTGATCGCCGGGTACTGGAAGGCCCGCAAGGCCTTCGTGACCGCCGTCGGCGGGGCCCGGCCCGCCGGGTCCACGCTGATCACCGAGGATTTCGCGGTGCCGCCGGACCGGCTGGCCGAGGCCTGCGCAGCCCTGCTGGCGCTCCAGGCCGAGCACGGTTTCGACGCCGCCGTCGCCGGCCACGCCGCCCACGGCAACCTGCACTTCCTGCTGGCCTTCGACGCCGGTGAGCCCGCCGACGTGGAACGCTACGCCGCCTTCATGGACGCGTTCTGCCGGCTGACCGTGGAGCGGTTCGACGGCTCGCTCAAGGCGGAGCACTCCACCGGGCGCAACATGGCCCCGTACCTGGAACTGGAGTGGGGGCCGCGGGCCACCGACCTGATGTGGCGCACCAAACGGCTGGTCGACCCGCACGGGGTGCTCGCCCCGCGGATCCTGCTCGACCGCGATCCGCGCGCCCACCTGCGCGGGCTCAAGACGATTCCCCGGGTCGAGGCGGTCGCGGACCCCTGCATCGAGTGCGGGTTCTGCGAACCGACCTGCCCCAGCCAGGACCTGACGACCACTCCGCGCCAGCGGATCGTGCTGCGCCGCGAGATGCTGCGGCAGGAGCCCGGCTCCCCCGTGCTGGACGGGCTGCTGGAGGCGTACGGCTACGACGCGGTGGACACCTGTGCCGTGGACTCCACCTGCGCGCTCGCCTGCCCCGTCGGCATCGACACCGGCGCGATGATGCGCGAGTTCCGCGGTCGGCGGCACGGGGCACGCGAGGAGCGGGCCGCGGAGCGGGCGGCGCGGCACTTCGCGGCGGTGGAGCGGGCGGCCCGCCGGGCGGTGGCCGCCGCCGACGCGGTGCCGGACCGGATCGCGGACCGGCTGCTGGGCGCGGCGACGGGCGCCGTGCGCAGGGCCGTACGTCCCGACCTGGTGCCGCGGTGGCTGCCGCAGGTGCCGGGGGCGGCCCCGAACCGGCTGCCCGCCACCCGGCGGGTGGGCGCCGCCGCCGTGTACTACCCGGCCTGCGTCAACCGGATCTTCGGCGGGCCCGCGGACGTCCTGCCGCTGCCGGAGGCGGTGGTGGCGGTGTCCGCGCGGGCCGGGAGACCGGTGTGGATCCCCGGGGACGTGACGGGCACCTGCTGCGCGACGATCTGGCACTCCAAGGGGTACGCGGCCGGCAACCGGGTGATGGCGAACCGGATCGTGGAGGCGGCCTGGGGCTGGACGGCCGGCGGGCGGCTGCCGCTGGTCGTCGACGCCTCGTCCTGCGCCCTGGGTCTGGCCCACGAGGTGGTGCCGTACCTGAGCGGGCCCAACCGTGAGCTGCACGCCGCACTGACCGTGCTGGACTCGGTGGTGTGGGCGGCCCGGGAGCTGCTGCCGCACCTGGAGGTGCGCCGGACGGTGGGCTCGGCGGTGCTCCACCCCACCTGTTCGATGCGCCATCTGGGTGATGAGGCGGAGCTGCGGGAGGTGGCCGCGGCCTGTGCCGCGCAGGTGGTGGTGCCGGACGACGCGGGCTGCTGCGCCTTCGCCGGCGACCGCGGCATGCTGCACCCGGAGCTGACCGCGTCCGCGACCCGCCCGGAGGCGGCGGAAGTGCGGGCGCAGGCCTACGACGTGCACCTTTCGGCCAACCGGATGTGCGAGGTGGGGATGGACCGGGCCACCGGCCGCCGCTACCGGTCGGTGCTCCAGGAACTGGAACGGGCGACCCGGACCTGATCCGAGCCGCCCGCCGGGGCGTCCGCCGGGCCGCCGGGCCGCCCGCGGCAGCGGGCGACGGACGGCCCCGGGCCCCTCCGGTGGCCGTCCCGTCCCCCGGAAAATCGATTGCCCAGGACGTCCCGGAGGACCAACCTGACACGGTCCGGCCACCCGCCCGGACCGACCACTCGTCGGGTCGACCACTCGTCGAGTCCTTCCGAGTCATGGGGTTTCATGCAGATCAGCGATCTTCCCTACCCGGATCCAGGGGTGCCCGACGCCCGGTCCGGGCCCCGGTTCCTGTGGTGGCTCGGGCGCAACCAGCTGGGCAACCAGCTCGTCGCGCTGGGCTGGGGGCTGCTGCACTTCTGCGGGATCGCCGGTCTGCCGTTCGCGGTGGGCCTGGGGGTCGAGGCGGTCGTGGACCGCGACGGCGGCCGACTGCTCCAGGTGGGCGGGCTGCTCCTGCTGGCGGGCGCCGCCATCGCCGTCGGCGACACGATGCTCCACCGCGCGGCCGTCACCAACTGGATCACCGCCGCCGCGCGGGTGCAGCAGCTGCTCGCGCGGAAGACGGCCGAGCTGGGCGCGGCCCTGACCCGGCGGGTGGCGGCGGGCGAGGTGGTGGCCGTCTCCACCGGTGACGTGGAGAAGATCGGCTGGTTCGTGGAGGCGGTCTCCCGCTTCCTCGCGGCGGCCTTCGCCGTGGTCGTGATCTGCATCGGGCTGCTGGTCCTCTCGCCGGCCCTCGGCATGGTCGTGGCCGTCGGTGTGCCGCTGCTGGCCCTGGCCGTGCTGCCGCTGCTGCCGCGCGCCACCCGGCGCGCCGACGCCCAGCGGGAGAAGGCGGGCCGGGCGACCGAGCTGGCCTCGGACACCGTGGCCGGGCTCCGGGTGCTGCGCGGCATCGGCGGCGAGGAACTGTTCCTGGGGCGCTACCGGGACGCCTCCCAGGAGGTCCGGAAGGCCGCCGTGCACAGCGCCCGGATGTGGTCGCTGATCTCGGCCCTCCAGGTGCTGCTGCCGGGCGCGCTGCTGGTCACCGTGGTCCGGTACGGCGCCGCGCTGGTGCAGGACGACCGGATCGCGGTCGGTGAACTGGTCACGGCGTTCAGCGCGGTGACCACGATGCTCTACCCGCTGCGGCACGTGGAGGAGATCGCCATGGCGTACTCCTTCTCCCGGCCGTCGGCGAAGCGGGCGGCGCGGGTGCTGTCGCTGACCCGGGAGGCGCCCGCCGCACCGGCCGCGGAGCGTCCGGCGGCGGTGGCCGCGCCGGAACCGGGCGGGGACCTCTACGACCCGGAGACCGGTGTGCTGGCCCCGGCGGGCCTGCTGACGGCCCTGGTGTGCGGCGACCCGGACCTGGCGGGCCGGCTGGCGGAGCGGCTCGGCGGCCATCCGGCCGAGCCGGGGGCGGGCGCCCCCGTCCTGCTGGGCGGCGTACCGCTGGACGCACTGGAGCGGGACCGGGCGCGCACGCTGGTCCTGGTCCAGGACAAGGACCCGGTGCTGCTGTCCGGGACGCTGCGCGAACTGCTCGACGTACCGTCCTCCGGGCAGGTCCCGGCGGCGGACGCGCTGGGCGCGGCGCAGTGCGCGGACGTGCTGGAGGCGCTGGTGCAGTCCGCGCCGGACGGGGTCACCGACCCGATGGACGCGCGGATCACCGAGCGGGGCCGGTCGCTGTCCGGCGGACAGCGCCAGCGGCTGGCGCTCGCCCGGTCGCTGGTCACCGATCCCGAGGTCCTGGTCCTGGACGAGCCGACCTCCGCGGTCGACTCGCACACCGAGGCCCGGATCGCCGAGGGGGTCGCCCGGCTGCGCCGGGGACGCACCACGGTGGTGCTGGCCTCGTCGCCCCTGCTGCTGGACCGGGCCGACCGGGTGGTGCTGGTGCACGAGGGCACGGTGGCGGCAGTCGGCACGCACCGGGAGCTCCTGCGCACCGAACCGCGCTACCGGACGGTGGTCACCCGGGAGACGGACGAGGAACAGCGGGCGGTGCGGCCGGTGGGCACGGCGGGACCGGCGGTCCCGGCGGTCCCGGCGGTCCCGGCCGCGGGACGGCCGGCCCCTGGACGCACGGCGGACAGGACGGCGGACCTGGCGGCCGACCTGACGGCGGAACTGACGGAGATCGAGGAGTCGGCATGATCGGCATGGCACCGCCGTCCTACGATCCGGCGGCGCCCGAAACGGCGGCCACCCTGCCGGTGGGCACCCCGGCGACCGTGCGCACGTACGTGGGCACGCTGCTGCGCCGGCACCGGCGGGCGTTCGTGGCGCTGGTGGCCGTGAACGCGGTCGCGGTGGTCTCCTCCATGATCGGCCCGTACCTGCTGGGTGAGGTCGTCGACGACCTCGCCGGCGGGGCGCGCGAGCTCCATCTGGGGCGGGTGACGCTGCTGTTCGCGCTGGCGCTGGCCGTCCAGACGGTGTTCGTCCGGCTGGTCCGGCTGCGCGGGGCGATGCTCGGCGAGGAGATGCTGGCCGATCTGCGCGAGGACTTCCTGGTGCGGTCGGTGGGTCTGCCGCCGGGCGTGCTGGAACGGGCCGGCACCGGTGACCTGCTCTCGCGGATCACCACCGACGTCGACCGGCTGGCCAACGCGATGCGCGAGGCCGTGCCGCAGCTGGCCATCGGTGTGGTGTGGGTCGGGCTGCTGTTCGGGGCGCTCGCCGTGACCGCGCCGCCGCTGGCCCTGGCCGCGCTCCTGGCGCTGCCGGTGCTGCTGATCGGCTGCCGCTGGTACTTCCGGCGGGCGCCGTCGGCGTACCGGTCGGAGGCTGCCGGGTACGCGGCGGTGGCGGCGGCACTCACCGAGACGGTGGACGCCGGCCGCACGGTCGAGGCGCACCGGCTGGGCCGCCGCCGGATCGCCCTGTCGGAGCGGCGGATCACGCAGTGGACGGCCTGGGAGCGGTACACGCTGTTCCTGCGCAGCGTGCTGTTCCCGGTCATCAACGTCACCTTCGTCACCATCCTCGGTGCGGTCCTGCTGATCGGCGGCTCCTGCGTGCTGCAGGGCTGGCTGTCGGTGGGTCAGCTGACGACGGGTGCGCTGCTGGCCCAGATGATGGTCGACCCGATCGGACTGATCCTGCGCTGGTACGACGAGCTCCAGATCGCCCAGGTGTCCCTGGCCCGGCTGGTGGGCGTGCGCGAGATCGAGCCGGACGCGGGGGACGCGGGCGTCGCACCCGAGGGCCGCGACGTGCGGGCGGACGAGGTCCGCTTCGGCTACCGCGAGGGCGTGGACGTCCTGCACGAGGTGTCCCTGTCCGTGCCGCCCGGCACCCGGGTGGCGCTGGTCGGCCCCTCGGGCGCAGGCAAGTCCACGCTGGGCCGGCTCCTGGCGGGCATCTACGCGCCCCGGGCCGGCGAGGTCACCCTCGGCGGGGCCCGGCTGTCGAAGATGCCGGCCGAGCGGATCCGGGAACACGTGGCGCTGGTCAACCAGGAGCACCACGTGTTCGTCGGAACCCTGCGCGACAACCTGCGGCTGGCCCGGACGGACGCCGAGGACGCCGAGCTGTGGACGGCGCTCGCGGCGGTGGACGCCGAGGACTGGGCACGGGCGCTGGAGGAGGGCCTGGACACCGAGGTGGGCTCCGGCGGGACCGCCCTGACCCCGGCCCAGGCGCAGCAGATCGCCCTGGCCCGGCTGGTGCTGGCCGACCCGCACACGCTGGTGCTGGACGAGGCCACCTCGCTGCTGGACCCGCGCGCGGCCCGGCACCTGGAGCGGTCACTGGCCCGGGTGCTGGACGGACGCACGGTCGTCGCGATCGCGCACCGGCTGCACACCGCCCACGACGCGGACGTGATCGCCGTGGTGGAGGGCGGCCGGATCAGCGAACTCGGCTCCCACGACCAGCTCGTGGCCGCGGACGGCGCGTACGCGGCCCTCTGGCGCTCCTGGCACGGCTGACCGGCTCAGGACCGGGCCCCTGGGCGGGCCCCGGCCGGCCCGGGTGGGCCCCGGCCGGCCCGGGTGGGCCCCGGCCGGCCCGGGTGGGCCGCGGCCGGCCCGGGCGCCCGTACGGAGCCCGGGTCCCCGGGGCCAGGGCCGGTCCGGCCCGGGCGGGCCCGTACGGAGCCCCGGGGGCCAGGGCCGGTCCGGCCCTGGTCCGCCGGACCGGCCCTGGGCTAGATGAACCCGAGGGCCGAGGCCCCGCCCATACCGCCGAGCAGCATGAACACGGGCATCAGCACCTTCAGCTCGACCCAGCTGCCGGCGCGGAAGCGAAGCCCCTTCGGCGGGCCCACGGGGTACCAGCGCTTGCCCGCGATCGGGACCGGCCACAGGATCGGGCAGCCCGACACGGTCAGCGCGTCGCCGATGTCGTGGACCAGCGCGCCGAGCACGATCGGCAGACCGAGCCAGAGGTACTCCTGGCCCGGGCCGGTGAACAGCCAGCCCGCGCCACCGCCCGGCCCGTCCAGGACCCCGGCCAGGATCCACGCGCTGGTCGCACCGAGCAGCCAGACGAGCACGTCGCTGGAGACCCGGGCGGCCCGCCACAGCAGCCCCTCCACGGCCAGCACCAGGTGGACGAAGAGCAGGGCCAGCACACCCCAGCGGTCGGCGGTGACCGCGAGGGCGGAGGAGCCGGCGCCGACCAGGACCGCCCACAGCCAGGTGTGCGTCAGGGTGCGGTGACCACCGGAACGGCGGGGGTCGTGGGAGGTACGGGTGGCCTTGTAGACGGCATAGGAGAGCTTGTCGACCACCTCGCACAGGCCCCGCGAGAGCGGTCCGAAGGCGCGGGAGATCGTCGCCGACTTGTGGTCGAGGTCGGGCGCCAGGGCCGCCCCGGCGCAGATCAGCGCGCCCACGACGAGCACGGGCCAGGGCATCGGCCGGTCCAGTGCCGCGGCCGCGGCACCCACTCCCAGCCAGGCGGCCGCCCCCGACAGTGAGTGTGCCGGACCCATCATGGTTGTTCCCGCCCCGGTGGTGTGGTGATCGTCGACGGCCCACCCTATCGTCCGGTGATCTTCGATTCCGCCTCCGGTTCCCGCATCGGGCGGTCGGCCAGGCAAGATGGGGGGCGTGACACTCATTGATCAGCTGCCGCCGACCGCCGACCCCGACGCCCTCTTCGAGGCCTTCTCCTCGTGGGCGGAGGACCAGGGCATCACCCTGTACCCGGCTCAGGAGGAGGCGCTGATCGAGGTCGTCTCCGGGGCGAACGTGATCCTGTCCACCCCGACCGGCTCCGGCAAGAGCCTGGTCGCGGCCGGCGCGCACTTCACCGCGCTGGCCCAGGACAAGGTCACCTTCTACACCGCCCCGATCAAGGCGCTGGTGTCGGAGAAGTTCTTCGACCTGTGCAAGCTGTTCGGCACCGAGAACGTCGGCATGCTGACCGGCGACGCCTCCGTGAACGCGGACGCCCCCGTGATCTGCTGCACCGCCGAGGTGCTCGCCTCCATCGCCCTGCGCGACGGCAAGGACGCCGACATCGGCCAGGTCGTGATGGACGAATTCCACTTCTATGCCGAACCGGACCGCGGCTGGGCCTGGCAGATCCCGCTGCTGGAGCTTCCGCAGGCGCAGTTCGTGCTGATGTCGGCGACGCTCGGCGACGTGTCGCGGTTCGAGGAGGACCTGACCCGCCGCACCGGCCGCCCCACGTCGGTGGTGCGCTCGGCCACCCGGCCCGTCCCGCTGTCCTACGAGTACGTCACCACGCCGATCACCGACACCCTGACCGAGCTGCTGTCGACGAAGCAGGCCCCCGTCTACATCGTCCACTTCACCCAGGCCCAGGCCGTGGAGCGGGCGCAGTCGCTGATGAGCATCAACATGTGCTCGCGCGAGGAGAAGGACAAGATCGCCGAGCTGATCGGCAACTTCCGCTTCACCACCAAGTTCGGCAAGAACCTCTCCCGCTACGTGCGCCACGGCATCGGCGTGCACCACGCGGGCATGCTGCCCAAGTACCGGCGGCTGGTGGAGAAGCTGGCCCAGGCCGGTCTGCTGAAGGTCATCTGCGGCACCGACACCCTCGGGGTCGGGGTCAACGTCCCGATCCGCACCGTGCTCTTCACCGCCCTCACCAAGTACGACGGCAACCGGGTGCGCACCCTGCGCGCCCGCGAGTTCCACCAGATCGCCGGGCGGGCCGGACGCGCCGGATTCGACACGGCCGGCTTCGTGGTGGCGCAGGCGCCCGAGCACGTCATCGAGAACGAGAAGGCGCTCGCCAAGGCCGGCGACGACCCGAAGAAGCGCCGCAAGGTGGTCCGCAAGAAGGCGCCCGAGGGCTTCGTCGGCTGGACCGACACCACCTTCGAGAAGCTGATCGCCTCCGAGCCGGAGCCGCTGACCTCCCGCTTCAAGGTCACCAACATCATGCTCCTGTCGGTGATCGCCCGCCCGGGCAACGCCTTCGAGGCGATGCGCCGGCTGCTGGAGGACAACCACGAGCCCCGCAAGAACCAGCTGCGCCACATCCGCCGGGCCATCGCGATCTACCGGTCGCTGCTGGACGGCGGGGTCGTGGAACAGCTCGACACGCCCGACGCCGAGGGCCGCACGATCCGGCTGACCGTGGACCTGCAGCAGGACTTCGCGCTCAACCAGCCGCTGTCCACCTTCGCCCTGGCCTCCTTCGACCTGCTCGACCCGGAGTCCCCCTCCTACGCCCTCGACATGGTGTCGGTGGTGGAGTCCACCCTCGACGACCCGCGGCAGATCCTGGCCGCCCAGCAGAACAAGGCGCGCGGCGAGGCCGTGAACGCCATGAAGGCGGACGGGGTCGAGTACGAGGAGCGGATGGAGCGCCTCCAGGAGGTCACCTATCCCAAGCCGCTGGAAGAACTCCTCCAGCACGCGTACGGCGTGTACCGCAAGAGCCACCCGTGGGTCGGGGACCACCCGGTCTCGCCCAAGTCGATCGTCCGCGACATGTACGAGCGGGCGCTGTCCTTCACCGAGTTCACCTCCTTCTACGAACTGGCCCGCACCGAGGGCATCGTGCTGCGCTACCTGGCCGGCGCGTACAAGGCGCTGGACCACACGATCCCGGACGACCTGAAGTCCGAGGACCTGGAGGACCTCATCGCCTGGCTGGGCGAGATGGTCCGCCAGGTCGACTCCAGCCTGCTGGACGAGTGGGAGCAGCTGGCGAACCCGGAGCTGGAGACGGCGGAGGAGGCCCAGGAGAAGGCCGACCAGGTCAAGCCGGTGACGGCGAACGCGCGGGCCTTCCGCGTGCTGGTCCGCAACGCCATGTTCCGCCGGGTGGAGCTGGCCGCCCTGGACCACGTCGAGGAGCTGGGCGAGCTGGACGCCGAGTCCGGCTGGGACGCCGACGCCTGGGGCGAGGCCATGGACGCGTACTGGGACGAGTACGAGGACCTGGGCACCGGCCCGGACGCCCGCGGCCCGAAGCTGCTGATGATCGAGGAGGACCCGGCGCACGGCCTGTGGCGCGTCCGCCAGACCTTCGCCGACCCGAACGGCGACCATGGCTGGGGCATCAGCGCCGAGGTCGACCTCGCGGCCTCGGACGAGGAAGGCCGGGCGGTCATCCGGGTCACCTCGGTCGGCGAACTCTGACCGGCCCGCCGGCCCGGCCATGGCCGGGGGCGGCGCTGACCGGCCCGCCGGCCGGGCCACGGCCGGGGGTACCGACCGTGCCGGCCGCAACGCCCGTACCGTCTGTACCGTCCGCACCTCCGGAACCGACAGCAGTGGAGATCCTCTGATGACGAACCCCGCCGAGAGACTCGTGGATCTGCTCGACCTGGAGCAGATCGAGGTCAACATCTTCCGCGGGCTCAGCCCGCAGGAGTCCCTCCAGCGTGTCTTCGGCGGCCAGGTGGCCGGCCAGGCACTGGTGGCCGCCGGCCGGACCGTCGAGAGCGACCGTCCGGTGCACTCGCTGCACGCGTACTTCCTGCGCCCCGGTATCCCCGGGGTGCCGATCGTGTACCAGGTGGAGCGGGTGCGCGACGGGCGTTCCTTCACCACGCGCCGGGTCACCGCGGTCCAGCAGGGCCGTACGATCTTCAACCTCACCGCCTCCTTCCATCACCCGGAGGAGGGCAGCATCGAGCACCAGCTGCCTCCCCGCCTCGACTTCCCCCATCCGGACACGCTGCCGAAGGTCGCGGACGAGATCCGCGAGCACCTGGGCGCCCTGCCCGAGGCGCTGGAGCGGATGGCCCGCCGCCAGCCCTTCGACATCCGGTACGTGGACCGGCTGCGCTGGACCCCCGAAGAGATCAAGTCGGCCGATTCCCGCAGCGCGGTGTGGATGCGTGCCGTCGGCCCGCTGGGCGACGACCCGCTGGTGCACACCTGCGCACTGACCTACGCCAGTGACATGACCCTCCTCGACGCCGTGCGCACCCCCGTGGAACCCCTGTGGGGCGTGCGCGGTTTCGACATGGCCTCCCTCGACCACGCCATGTGGTTCCACCGGCCGTTCCGGGCCGACGAGTGGTTCCTGTACGACCAGGAGTCACCCATCGCCCACGGCGGCCGGGGCCTGGCCCGCGGCCGCATCTACGACCTGGAAGGCAGGCTGCTGGTCTCCGTCGTCCAGGTCGTAGATGCGGCCGCTTCCACTCCGGCGCGCAGCAGGCGCCCACCGCCGAGCTGCTGATGCGGTCCCGGTTCAGCGCGTTCGCCGTGGGCGACACCGCCTACCTGCTGCGGTCCTGGCACTCCACGACCCGCCCCTCCCGGCTCGACCTGGATCCCGGGCAGCAGTGGGTCCGGCTGGAGATCCTCGGCACCGAACGGGGTGGGATGTTCGAGACCGAGGGGTCGGTCGAGTTCCGGGCGCACTACCGCGAGGGGAAGCACTCCGGCTCGCTGCAGGAGAACAGCAGCTTCACCCGTGAGGGTGGGGCCTGGGTCTACGTCGGCCCCCTCTCCCCCGTCGTCTTCGACTGAGGCCGGCGCCGGGCTCCGGTCAGGGTGAACGCCAGACCGCTGCGGTAGGAGTCGACTTCGTCGGGCTGCTCCGCGCGGAGCAGCCGCTCGGCGACCTGCGCGGCGGCCGGGGCCTGCGGATGGCCGTACGGCGGGGGCGGGGCCAGGCCGGACAGGAGCACCCGCTCCGCCTCGTCCGGCACGGCCTCCCGGACCGTCTCCTCGGGCAGGACGGAGGCGAGCACCGCGGCGCGGGCCCACGGGTCGGCGGTCCGTCTCAGCAGCAGCTCCACGTGCCGCTCCCGCCAGCGGCGGGGCCGCAGATCCGTCCCGGCCAGGATCAGCTCCCGGTCCTCCGGGGACACCCCGCCGCGCAGCGGCCCCGGCTGCTCCCGCCGGGCGAACTCCCGTAACTCCCGGGCCAGATAGAGCCAGACCACGGCACGGTAGCGGTTGATCCGATAGGCCACGGGCACCACGTGCCCGCACCGGGCGAGCCGGGTGAACCGGCTCGGGCCGATCCCGAGCAGCTCGGCCGCGGCCGCCGCGCCCACCGTCTCGACCTGCTCCCGCAGGTCCTCGGGGAACCCGGCCCCGGCCCTGACCCGCTCCAACTCGGCCCGGGCAAACCGCACTCCGGCCCCCGGCATGCGGGGCCCGGCCCGCACCAGCCCGAGCTGGACGGCCCGGTGGAACTCCCCGCGGCGCAGCCCCAGCTCTCCGGCGGCCCGCGCCCCGGGCACCAGCTCCTGCGCCCCCTCGGCCTCGCCCGGGCCGCCGACCACGCGCGCACCACCGACCACGCCCGCACCACCGGCAGCGGCCGCACCACCGACAGCGTCCGTACGCCTGTCCTGGACCTTCATGACGTCCTCCCCACACGCATCCACTACGTTGCGTGAAGAACGTAACCGAGCGTCACGACACCCGGCCAGGCCTGTGGATAACTCCCCCGACCGACTCCAGCCGACTCCGACTACCCGCCCGTGACCCGGCGTTCCGCCACCCCGAGGTGTTCGCCGACCCGGTTGACCAGGAGCGTCATCTCGTAGGCGACCTGGCCGATGTCGGCCTCCGCGCCGCTCAGGACGCACAGGCAGCTGCCGGGACCCGCGCCCATCACGAAGAGCACCCCGTCGTCGTACTCGACCATGGTCTGGCGGACCTCGCCCGCACGGAAATGGCGGCCCGAGCCCTTGGCCAGGCTCTGCAGGCCCGCCGAGACCGCGGCCAGATGCTCGGCGTCCTCCCTGGCCAGGCCGGCGCTCGCGCCGGTGACCAGGCCGTCGTTGGAGAGCACCACCGCATGCCGCACCTGCTGGACCCTGCGCGTCAGATCGTCCAGCAGCCAGTCGAGCTGCTTGTCCAGTGCCATTTCCGCCCCTCCCCGTCGTCCCCCGTGGTCATCGTTCCGCCAGCCTTCCCCACCAGGGGCTTTCCGGCAAGCACGATGTACCCATGGCGAGGAAGATGACTCAAGAGGAATGGCGGGCGTTCGTGAGCCGTTCCACGCGCACCGGCAAACTGGCCACCGTCCGGGCGGACGGAAGTCCGCACATCGCACCCATCTGGTTCGTTCTCGACGGCGACTCCCTCGTGTTCACCACCGGCAAGGACACCGTCAAGGGGCGGAATCTGGTCCGCGACGGCCGGGTCGCGCTCTGCGTGGACGACGAACGGCCGCCGTTCGCGTACGTCGTGCTCCACGGCCGGGCCGAGATCAGCGAGGACGCGGACGAGCGCCTCACCTGGGCGACCCGGATCGGCGGCCGCTACATGGGGGCGGACCGGGCCGAGGCCTTCGGGCGGCGCAATGCCGTGCCCGGTGAACTCCTGGTGCGGGTAAGGATCGACAAGGTCGTCTCCGAAACGGGCGTCGCCGACTGACCTCACGCCGGCCCCGCCTGGGGACCGACCGCTTCGAGCAGCCGGGCGGTGTGCACCCGCCCGGCGTACTCGACCAGCCTGATCAGCACTTCCTTCCCCGAGTCCTTGTCCCGCGCGTCGCACAGCACCACCGGCGTGCCCCGCTCCAGGTCCAGCGCCACGGCGACCTCGTGGGCGCCGTACGTCCGTGCTCCCGCGAAGCAGTTGACGGCGACGACGAACGGGATGCCGCGGTGCTCGAAGTAGTCCACCGCGGGGAAGCAGTCCTGCAGGCGCCGGGTGTCGGCGAGCACCACCGCGCCGAGGGCGCCCTGCGCGAGCTCGTCCCACAGGAACCAGAACCGGTCCTGCCCGGGCGTGCCGAACAGGTACAGCGCCAGTCCCGACCGGATGGTGATGCGCCCGAAGTCCATGGCGACCGTGGTGGTGGTCTTGTGGTCCACCCCGCCGGTGTCGTCGACGCGTTCGCCCGCCTCGCTGAGGAGTTCCTCCGTCCGCAGGGGGCGGATCTCGCTCACCGCCCCGACCATGGTGGTCTTGCCGGCCCCGAAACCGCCCGCCACCAGGATCTTCAACGCGAGCGCGGCCAGCTCGGGCTCCGGCTCCGGCTCGTGCCCGGCCTCCGCCCGCGGCCCCGGACCCGGGCCCGTTTCCCCTTGCGGCTGCGGCGTCGGCGCCGCCTCCCGTCCCGCGTCCGCTCCGTAGCGTCCCGTCACAGTGCTCTCAACCCCTCGATGACTTCCCGCAGAATCCGCTCGTCCGGCAGCTGCGCCGCCGGTACGGGTCTGCTGACCCGCACGTGCCCCGCTTCCAGCAGGTCCCCCAGCAGTACGCGCACCACGCCGACCGGCAGGTCGGCGTCGGCGGCGAGTTCCGCGACCGACTGCGTCTCGGCCCGGCAGAGCCCGAGCAGCGACCGGTGCTCGGGCCCGAGCAGGGCCTCGTCCCCGGTGTCGGCCCCGCCCGGTTCCACGGCCACCAGCGCGATCAGGTCGAACCGGACGCCGTGCGGCCCCGGCTTGGTCCGGCCTCCGGTCACGGCGTACGGGCGGACCAGCGGGCCCGCCTCGGCGTCGTACCACTGGACGTTCATGGATCGGACCGCCTCAGCCCGCGGCCGGCGGCCGCACGGCGGCCCGCGGCGGTGTGTACAGGTGCTCGCCCACGCGTTTGACCAACCGGGCCATCTCGTAGGCGATCAGCCCGATGTCGGCGCCGGCCGCGCTGAGGACGGCCAGGCAGGAACCGTCACCGGCGGTGGCGACGAAGAGGCAGCCCTCGTCCATCTCGACCATGGTCTGGCGCACCTCACCGACCCGGAAGTGCCGGCCGGCACCCTTGGCCAGGCTGTGGAACCCGGAGGCCACGGCGGCCAGGTGCTCGGCGTCGTCGCGGCCCAGTCCGGTGGAGGCGCCCACGGCCAGGCCGTCGTTGGACAGGACGACGGCGTGCCGGACCTCACGGACCCGGACCACGAGGTCGTCCAGCAGCCAGTCGAGTTCGCCGGACCGGCGGACGCGGTCCAGGTCGACGCCCAGGCCGGTTCTCTGGTGTTCGATCATCCTTCTTCTCCTTCGTAGCCTGAGCGGCGGGAGTCGTCCGACGCCGTCCCGGCGCCGCGCGTCCAGCCGTCGCGGTAGGCGGTCATCCGCGCGCGGGCCTCCTCGGGGCTGCGCCCGCGCGCACCACTGCCGCCGGCAGGCCCGGCTGCCCCGGCGACCCCGACGGGCCCGGC
>NZ_RPRY01000160.1 GCF_003949795.1 Streptomyces sp. WAC06614 | reverse complement strand
GCCCCAGGCCTCGGCCCGGCCCGAGCCCCCGGCCCCGCCCGGCGGCGGGGCCGGGGCGGCGTCCGCCGACCCCGTCGTGGCCGCGCTCGGCGGGCTCGGCACGGGCGTCGGCACCGAGGGGCTGCGGGACCTGCCGCTGGAGGGCCCGCACGTGCTGTGGCTCGTCGCCGAGGGCGCCCTCGACCTGTTCGCCGTCGACGCCACCGGGGCCGGGCCGTGGCACCACCTCGGCCGGCTGCCCGCGGGCACCCTGCTGCTCGGCCCGGCCCCCGGCCCCGGCCACACCCTGGTCGGCCGGCCCGTCCCCGGCTGCCTGCTGCGCCGGATCGAGCTGCGCGAGCTGACCGGGCCGGAGCACCCCGGCCCGTGGACCCCGCCCGGCGCCCTGGAGCACGCCTTTGCCCTCGGCATCGGCCGGGGGGTGCACGTCCTGTACCAGGCCCCGCTGGGGTTCCCGACGGCCGCGGCCTGGGCCGACGAGGACGTGCCCCGGATGCAGATCCCGCCCGGCAGCGTCCGCCCCGGCACCGGGTACGCGCCGTACGACGGCTACCCGGCGTACGACAGCTGCACGGCGTACGAGGGCTACGCGGCCCACGCCGCCCAGGGAGAAGGCGGCGCCGCCACGCTGCTGCTCGACCCGGCGCTGTGGCAGGGCATGCTCGACCAGCAGCTCCGGCTCCTGCACGCCCTGGACCGCTGGATCGAGGAGCAGGAACGTGCCCACGAGGACCGCACCGCCGCCGGTGTCGCGGCGGGCCGGGCCGCCCGCACCCAGGCCGACCGGGCCCTGCTGGCCGCCATCGGCCGCTCCGGCCGGCGCAGCGGCCGCACCGCCGGCCCCGACACCGCCTTCGCTGCGTGCCGGCTGGTCGCCGGCGAGGCCGGCATCGCCCTGACCGAGCCCCGCCCCGCCGGGCCCGCCGACGAGCGGACCGACCCCGTCGAGCGGATCGCCTCCGCCTCCCGGGTGCGGACCCGTACGGTCCGGCTGTCCGGCCGCTGGTGGGCCGAGGACTGCGGCCCGCTGGTGGCCCGGCGGGCGGCCGACGGCAGCGCGGTCGCCCTGCTGTGGCGGCGCGGCGGCTACCTCCTCGTGGACCCTGCCACCGGCGCCCGCCGACGCGTGGACCCCGGCGTCCGGGCCGCCCTGGAACCGGACGCCGTGATGTTCCACCGCCCGTTGCCGGACGGCCCGCCCAGCCTGCCCCGGCTGTTGCGCTTCGCCCTGCACGGCACCCGCGCCGAGCTGCGCGGCCTGCTGCTGGGCGGCCTGGTCGCCGTCGGGCTGGGCGCGTGCGTGCCCGTGGCCACCGGCACGGTGCTCGGCGCGTACGTGCCCCGGGGCGAGTCGGGCCTGATCGTGCAGACCGCGGTGGCCCTCATGGCGTCGAGCGTGGTCGCGGCCGCCTTCCTGCTCGTGCAGAACGTCTCCCTGCTGCGGCTGGAGGGCCGGATCGAGGCCACCCTCCAGCCCGCCGTCTGGGACCGGCTGCTGCGCCTGCCCGTGACCTTCTTCGCCGGCCGGTCCACGGGCGAACTGGCCGGGGCCGCCCTCGGGATCAGCGCCGTCCGCAGCGCCCTGTCCGGCCTCGGCCCGGTGGTCCTCCAGGCCGCCACCGTCGGCGCGGCCAACCTCGTGCTGATGTTCACGTACAGCGTGCCGCTGGCCCTCGTGGCCCTCGCCCTGCTGCTCGTCCACACCGCGGTCCTGCTGCTGCTCGGCCTGGGGCAGCTGCGCCACCAGCGGCGGCTGACCGCACTCGGCCACCGGCTCGACAACCAGGCCTACCAGACCCTGCGGGGACTGCCCAAGCTCCGGGTGGCCGGCGCCGAGAGCTTCGCGTACGCCGCCTGGGCCCGGGAGTTCGCCCGTACCCGGGCTCTGCACCGGCGCACCGGCCGGCTGGCGAACGCCGTGACCGTGCTGGGCGCGGTCGCCCTGCCGCTGTGCACGCTGGTGATGTTCGCCCTGCTGGCCGGGCCGGCCCGCGGCAGCCTGTCGGCGGGGGAGTTCCTCACCTTCGGCACGGCCCTGACGCTGCTGCTGTCCTCGGTGACCCAGCTGACCGGCGCCCTGGTCGCCGCGGCCGCCGTACGACCGCTGTTCGAGCAGGTCGAGCCGCTGCTGCGGGCCCTGCCCGAGGCCGCGGACGGGATCGCGCCCGGCGAGCTCGGCGGGGCCCTGGAGGTGCGCGACCTGTCCTACCGCTACACCGACGACGGGCCGCTCGTGCTGGCCGACGTCTCGTTCCGGATCCGGCCGGGGGAGTTCGTCGCGGTCGTCGGGGCCAGCGGCAGCGGCAAGTCCACCCTGCTGCGCCTGCTGATCGGCTTCGACCGGCCGACCGCCGGCAGCGTGCTCTACGACGGCCAGGACCTGGCCGCCCTCGACCCGGTGGCCGTGCGCCGCCAGTGCGGGGTCGTCCTCCAGCACGCCCGGCCGTTCGCGGGCTCGATCCTGGACTGCGTCCGGGGCGCGGAGGCGTACTCGCTGGAGGAGGTGGCGGAGGCGGTGGCCCTCGCCGGGCTGGCCGAGGACGTCAAGGCCCTGCCGATGGGCCTGCACACGGTCCTGTCCGACGGCGGCGGCACCGTCTCCGGCGGCCAGCGCCAGCGGCTGATGATCGCGCAGGCCCTGGTCCGCAGGCCCCGGCTGCTGTTCCTGGACGAGGCCACCAGCGCGCTCGACAACGAGGCCCAGCGGGTGGTGATCGGCTCCACCCGGGCCCTGCGGTGCACCCGGGTGGTGATCGCCCACCGCCTCTCCACGGTCATGGACGCCGACCGCGTGATCGTCCTCGCCGAGGGCCGGGTGGTCCAGCAGGGCCCGCCCGCGCTGCTGCTGGCCGACCCGGCGGGTCCCTTCCACACTCTGGTCCGCCACCAGCTCGCCTGACCCGGGGCGGGCCGCGCCCGGCTCACCAGGTCACGTGCAAGGACTCCGGCGAACGGTGGATCAGCGTGGGACGCATCACCGGAGCCGGCCGGTCCGGGTCGAGGCGGAGGTCCGGCAGCCGGCGCAGGAACAGGTCGAGGGTCAGCCGGAGCTGCTCGCGGGCCAGCTGCGAGCCCGGGCAGCCGTGCGGGCCGTGCCCGAAGGCCAGGTGCCGGCGGGCCCCGGCCCGGGCGACGTCGAACGTGGCGGGCCGCTCGTGGCGCGTCTCGTCCCGGTTGGCCGAGGCGAAGGCCACCAGCACGCTCGTCCCGGCGGGCAGCTCGGTCCCGGCGAGGGTCACCGGGCGGGTGGTGACCCTTCGGAACGCCTGGATCGCCGTGTCGTGGCGCAGGGCCTCCTCCACCGCGGCCGGGACCAGCGCCGGGTCGGCGCGCAGCAGCTCCCACTGCCGGCGGTCGCGCAGCAGGTGCATCAGCAGGGTCGCGATCAGCGCGCTGGTCGTCAGGAAGCCGGCGATCAGCAGGTTCTGCAGGTGCGCCACCAGTTCGTGCCGCAGCTCGGGGGTCAGCTCGGTGTCCCCGGGCGCGTAGGCGGCCACCATCGCCGAGCACAGGTCGTCGCGGGGCCGCTCGCGCCGGTCGCGGACGTGGCGGCCGAGGAGTTGCCGGAGCGCGACCACGTCCTCGGCGGCGGCCACCTGCCCCTCGGGCGGCAGCGGCCGGAACAGCAGTTCCTCGGCCCGGTAGCCGCCGAGCACGGCCGCGGGCACATCGGCCGGGTCCAGCCCGATGAGCCGTCCGACCACCAGCCCCGGCAGCCGCCGGGCGTAGTCCTGGACGAGCTCCGCGCTCCCCGCGGCCGCGAAGCCGTCCACCAGCTCCTGCGCGCAGGTCCGCGCGTACGGCAGCAGGGCGGTCACCCGGGCCGTGGACAGTCCTCGGCTCAGGGGGGCCCGGTGCCGTCGGTGCTCGGCCCCGTCGGCGGTGAGCACGGTGGGCCGGGGCACGAACCCGTTCGGTACGAGGACGCCGAGGGCCGCCTCGGACAGGGGGACGTCCGGTACGAGGGAGTTCGCCGAGGAGTAGTCCTCCGGGTGCAGCAGCACCTCCCGGACGTCCCGGTCCCGCGCCACCAGCCAGGCGCCGGCCTCGGGCAGGTACGTCAGCCCCTCGGTCCGGCGGGCGCGCGCGTAGACGGGGTACGGGTCGCGGTACAGCGCGTCACGTAAGGCCTGCGGGTCGTGCGGTGCCTGGTCGTGCGATGCCACTTGCGGCCTCCGGATCGGGTGTGCCGGCACGAAAAGGCCCGGGCCGACCGGCGGAGGCCGGCCGGCCCGGGCGGGACGGGGCGGTCGGGCCGGCCGGGCGAACAGGTCGCCCGGCCGGCCCGAGGTCGCTCAGACCAGGTCGAACCGGTCCAGGTCCATGACCTTGGCCCAGGCGGCGACGAAGTCCTGGACGAACTTCTCCTTCGCGTCGTCGCTCGCGTAGACCTCCGCGAGCGCCCGCAGCTCGGAGTTCGAGCCGAAGACCAGGTCGGCGCGGGTGCCGGTCCACTTGACCTTGCCGGAGGCGTCCCGGGCCTCGAAGTGGCTCTGGTCCTCGGCGGTCGACTTCCACGTGGTGTCGAGGTCGAGCAGGTTGACGAAGAAGTCGTTGGTGAGCCGGCCCGGGGTGGTGGTCAGCACACCGTGGGTGGAGCCGCCGGTGTTGGCACCCAGCACGCGCAGACCACCGACCAGGACGGTCATCTCGGGTGCGCTCAGCGTCAGCAGGTTCGCCTTGTCCAGCAGCAGGTACTCGGCCGGCAGGCGGTTGCCCTTGCCGAGGTAGTTGCGGAAGCCGTCGGCCACCGGCTCCAGCGCGGCGAAGGACTCCACGTCCGTCTGCTCCTGCGAGGCGTCCACCCGGCCCGGGGAGAACGGCACCTCGACGGTGAAGCCCGCGTCCTTCGCGGCCTTCTCCACGGCGGCGCCACCGGCCAGCACCACGAGGTCGGCGAGGGAGACCTGCTTGCCGCCGCTCTGCGCGGCGTCGAAGGACGCCTTGATGCCTTCCAGGGTGCGCAGCACGACCGCGAGCTGGTCGGGGTCGTTGACCTCCCAGCCGCTCTGCGGCTGGAGCCGGATGCGACCGCCGTTGGCGCCACCGCGCTTGTCGCTGCCGCGGAAGGAGGACGCGGCGGCCCAGGCGGCGGAGACCAGCTGGGAGACCGTCAGACCGGAGGCCAGGACACGGCTCTTGAGCTCGGCCAGGTCCGCGGCGTCGATCACCTCGCCGGTACGGGCCGGCAGCGGGTCCTGCCAGATGAGCTCCTCGGTCGGGACCTCCGGGCCGAGGTAGCGCACGACCGGGCCCATGTCGCGGTGGGTCAGCTTGAACCACGCCCGGGCGAAGGCGTCCGCGAACTCCTGCGGGTTCTCGTAGAAGCGGCGCGAGATCGGCTCGTAGATCGGGTCGAAGCGCAGCGAGAGGTCGGTGGTGAGCATCGTCGGGCGGTGCTTCTTCGCGGGGTCGAAGGCGTCCGGGACGATCTCCGGGGCGTCCTTGGCGACCCACTGGTGGGCGCCGGCCGGGCTCTTGGTGAGCTCGTACTCGTACTCGAAGAGGTTCTTGAAGAAGCCGTTGCCCCACTGCGTCGGCGTGGTGGTCCAGGTGACCTCCAGGCCGCTGGTGATGGCGTCCTTGCCCACGCCCGTGCCGTAGGTGCTCCGCCAGCCGAGGCCGAGCTGCTCCAGCGGGGCGGCCTCCGGGTCCGGGCCGACGTGGTCGGCGGGGCCGGCGCCGTGGGTCTTGCCGAAGGTGTGGCCACCGGCGATGAGGGCGACGGTCTCCTCGTCGTTCATCGCCATGCGGTGGAAGGTCTCACGGATGTCGCGGGCCGCGGCGATCGGGTCCGGGTTGCCGTTGGGGCCCTCGGGGTTGACGTAGATGAGGCCCATCTGCACGGCGCCGAGCGGGTTCTCCAGCTCGCGGTCGCCGGTGTAGCGGTTGTCCCCGAGCCATTCGGTCTCGGGGCCCCAGTAGACGTCCTCCTCCGGCTCCCAGACGTCCTCGCGGCCGCCGCCGAAGCCGAAGGTCTCGAAGCCCATCGTCTCCAGGGCGACGTTGCCCGTGAGGATCATGAGGTCGGCCCAGGAGATGCTCTTGCCGTACTTCTTCTTGACCGGCCACAGCAGGCGGCGGGCCTTGTCCAGGCTGGCGTTGTCCGGCCAGCTGTTCAGCGGGGCGAAGCGCTGCTGCCCGGCGCCCGCGCCGCCGCGGCCGTCGCTGATGCGGTAGGTGCCGGCGCTGTGCCAGGCCATGCGGATCATCAGCGGGCCGTAGTTGCCGAAGTCGGCCGGCCACCAGTCCTGGGAGGTGGTGAGCACCTCGGCGATGTCCCGCTTGACGGCGGCCAGGTCGAGGGCGTTGAACGCCGCGGCGTAGTCGAAGTCCGCACCGAGCGGGTTGGCCACGGCGGGGTTCTTCGCGAGGATCTTGAGGTTCAGCCGGTCCGGCCACCACTGGCGGTTTCCGCCGCCCTGGGTCGGGTGCGGCGCGCGTCCGTGAGCGACGGGGCACTGCGGCGTGTCGTCCGTGACGACGGCGTCGTGGTTCTGCTCAGACATGGGAATCCTTCCGGACCAGGCGGTTCACGGACTTGAGCCTTGCCGCCCTGGAGTCTTCTTGCCCGTTACGTGTCCAATTGTCCCTTGCTATCTACGCAACCGATCCTACGATGGACAGAATCCAAGTCAAGAAGGACACCAGCCCGATATTCCATCGGATCCCGGACACCCGCCCCCTGACCTGCGGGGCGCCTGCCGAACCTGAGGTGAGCCGACATGAGCGACCTGTTGCGGAGACTGCGCGGACGTGGCTGGCGGATGACCGCCCAGCGGCGCGTCGTGGCGGAGGTCCTCGACGGTGACCATGTGCACCTCACCGCCGACGAGGTGCACGCCCGGGCCGCCCGCCGGCTCCCGGAGATCTCCCGGGCCACCGTCTACAACGCCCTCGGCGAGCTGGTCGCCCTCGGCGAGGTCGCCGAGGTCACCACCGACGGCCGCGCCAAGCGCTACGACCCCAACGCCCACCGCCCCCACCAGCACCTGGTCTGCTCCCACTGCGGCCTGGTCCGCGACGTCCACCCCACCGGCGACCCCCTGACCTCCCTCCCCCCGGCCGAACGCTTCGGTTTCACCCTGTCCTCGGCCGAGGTCACCTACCGCGGCCTGTGCCCGGACTGCGCGCCCGGCCGCGCAGAACGGGGGGATCGATGATGAGGGATCAACGGTGGTTGCTAGCCTTGCGGGGCCTCGTCCGACGACCGCGGGAGTTCTCATGGGTGACGGATCTGCTCAGGACCTGACTGCTACGGTGCGCCGGATCGACTCGCTCCTGGACCGCATGGGACTCGACCGCGAGGACGTGCTGCGGGTGGAGGGCGAGGGCGGGCTGTCCTACGCCTCAGGGGTGGCCCCGGAGACGGTACGGGAACTGTTGCGCGGCGAGCGGCCCGCCGAGGTCGTCCCGCCCGAGGATGCCGTGGAGGCGCGTCACCGCCTCGTGGTCGAGCGGATCCTGTTCCTGCGCGCGACCCGGCTGCGCACGGCCGCCGACGGCAGCAGACGGACGTACTCCCTCGCCGAGATCGCGGCCGGCGCGGGCACGAGCGCCCAGTGGCTCGACAAGATGATCAGAACCGGCAAGGCGCCCAACCTCGACCACACCGCCGGGATCGCGGCATTCTTCGGGGAGAGGATCGAGTTCCTGGTCGACGAGCCCGCCGAGGCGTTGCACCGGGTGCTGCGGGAGATCCACAAGGACCTGCTGGAGCGGACCGTCGAACGCCAGGACCAGGACCTGGAGCGACTGCGCACCGCGGGGCCGGCGAGCGAGGTGGACCCCTCGCTCGGCGTGGTCGCGTACGCCGCCCGGGCCCTGGCCGACGTACCGGACGACACCGCCCAGCCGCTGATCGCCCTGATCGAGTCCGTGGCACGGCGTTCCCGGGAGGAGCGGGCCCGGGAAGCCCGCGAGGCCCTCGGCGCCGGCCTGGTGCACAATGATCTCGACTGACGGCGGGGGCCGGGGAATCGCGTCCCGACAGCCGTGATGCGCAAGGACGATGCGCCGGGGGCCTGTGCATCCGGCCCGAGGGACGGGTGGCACGGGGTGGGCGTCTCGCGAGAGATGAGACGGTATCGCGACGCGCTCTTCGCGGGTCTGCCGCAGCCCCTTCCCGAGCGACCGGCTCAGCTGCTCCAGGCGTTCTGCGGCTGTGCGGCGCGCGGCAGCGGACGTGAAGTACGCCTGATGTTCGAGGAGTTCCCACCGGACACGGCGACGGGCCTGTGGCTGGACATGGGCGACTACGACCTGATCGTCGTCGAGGCGAACACCTCCGCGCTGCACCAGGTCGTGATCCTGGGGCATGAACTGTGGCACCTCAAGGAGGGACACTGCGGCCACGGCGGCACCGCCGCCGCGACGGCCGCGGCCCGCATGCTGGGCGACGACTGGAGCCTGGCCGAGGCGGTCCGCCACGTCGCCGCCCGCACCGAGCCGGACCTCGAGGAGGAGCGTCGTGCCGAGGAGTTCGGCCGGATGCTCGCCGACCGGACCAGGCCCCACCTGGAGCGCAGCCGCGGCGCGGTACCCTCCGGCGGGGTGTCCGGCCGGATCTGGGCCTCCCTGCGCGGATGACGGACGGGAACGCGTGAACCTCTACATACCGGCCGTCGCGCTCGGTGTCGTCCTGCTGGCCAAACTCCCCTCCCTGGTGCGGCGCCGGCACAGCCCCGTGGTGCGCAGCGTCAACGCCGTGATCTTCCTGCAGGCCGCGGCGTTCTTCTTCTCGGCGCCCCCCACCATCGCGTTCGTCAACGACGCGACCGGTGTCAGCAACTTCTCGGCGGTGCTGGTCTACTGCATCCTGTCCGCCTACGCGTGTGCCTGCCGGGTCCTCATGGAGAACTGGCGAGGCGATGTGGAGGTCCTCCCCGACACCCGCCGCCGGGTGCGGCGTTGGGTCTGGAGCCACGTGGTGGTGATCGCCCTGCTCGTCGTCTGCTTCGCCTGCGGCGAGGCACCGGTCGAGCGGCGGCAGGACTTCGAGACGTACTACGCCAACACCCCCTTCGTGCGCGAGATGGTGCTGCTCTGCCTGTTCGCCGTGACCGCCGCCGCGGCCGCCGCGGCAGCGGCGTGCTGGAGGTGGTCCCGCGACATCCGCCGCGAGTTCCCCGGGCGCCGGACCTCGGCCGGGGGACCGCTGCGCATCGGGCTCACCGTGCTGGCCGTCGGCTTCCTGATCAACGTCACCTACGGCACGGCCACGCTGATCACGGTCGTGGCCGCCTGGAGCGGCCGGGACTGGGAGGAGCTCAACCAGGTGGCCACCACCTTCGCCGGCCTCGGCACCGTCCTCGTCGCCGTCGGCTTCCTCGTGCCCATCGTCGGACCCTGGACCACCGCCCGCGTCCACGGCCCGCTGCGGACCCTGCACGCCCTGGGCCCCCTGCGACGAGCCCTGGGCCGCGCCGCCGGCCCACGGGGCCGCACGCGGCTCGCCACCCCTTGGTACGCAGGCCCGGGCCGCCGCCTGACGGACCGGATCACCGACATCCACGACCGGATGCTGGAGGTCGGACCCTACTGCTCGGAGGAGGTCCGCGCGGCCGCCTGCCGCCGGGCCCACGAGGACGGCAGGCCGCAGGCCGAGAGCGTCGCCCTCGGCCTGGCCGTCATGCTCCGCGCGGCGGTGGCCGCACGTGCCCTCGGCCGCCCCGCCGATCCGGCCCAGGGCGCAGCCGCGGTGCGAGCGCTGCGGGCCGCGGAGGCGGAGCACGACGACCTCCTGGTCGGCATGTCCCGGGCCCTGGCGGCCCTGGCCGCCGTACCGGATCCTGCTCCTGCCGCAACGGACTCCCCGGGGCCGGACCGGCACCCCGCACCCGCACGGCTCTGACGCCGTGCGGGCCGGCCCCCCGGCACCGGCCCGCACGGCGTTCAGCGCGCGCCCCTCAGTGCGCGGTCAGCCGGTTGATGATCGCTCCGAACCCGTCGAACGCGGACTTCGTGAGCTCGCCGGCGGCGTGGGAGACGCCCGGGACGTACCTGAGGTTCCTCCCGAGGCCGAAGGTCATGACGCTGAGCACCGCGGTCCCCGCGGCCGTCTGGAACTCCTCGCTCTGCCAGCCGTAGCCGTTGAAATAGCAGAACGCGCTCACCACGTCGAGGCCGGCGGCGGTGATGCTCAGGCCTCCGGCCAGCGCCAGCAGGACCGGGGCGGCGGGAGCGAGCGGCGTGAAGCCGACGATCACACCGGCGGCACCCAGCGTGGAAGCGCTCACACCGGCGTAGAACGCCCACTCGTGCGTGGTGTGCGCCCAGTCCTTCCACTCCGACTTCGACAGGCCGAGGGTGAGGGAGTCGTTCTCCGAGGTGTCGGCGACGTTCGTCCCCGTGCTTTCGGCCGTCGCATTCCGGTTCGCCTCGAACTCGGCCGTCGCCGTGGCCTCCGCGTCCCGCTTCTGCTTCGCCTCCAGGCGTGCCTGACTGGCCGCGCCGGCCGCCTCCGCCGCGTTCCGGCCCGCCTGGATCGCGGAGGCGCGGGCCTGGGTCGCCGACTCCTTGGCGCTGGTGGCGGACAGGCGCGCACTCCGGGCGGACTTCAGTGCCTGGCTCGCCGAGTAGTTCGCCGAGCGCGCGGCGCTGCGGGCCGTGGCGGCCGCCTGCTTCGCCTGGTCGGCCGAGGCCTGGGCGCTGCGGGCGGACGCCTCCGCCTGCTCGGCGTACGTGTTCGCCTGCCGGGCGGACGTGGCGGCCCGTTCGGCTGCCGCCTCCGCCTTCCCCGCCCACGCCTGCGCCTCCAGGCCGGCGTTACGGGCCGTGGCCGCGGCCTGCTGGGCGCGGGCGGCGTCCTCCTGGGCCTTGTCGGCGATCTTCGCAGCCGCGGCGATGGCACCCTGCATGGCGGCGACATGGGTGGCGAAGTCGTGGTCGAGCTGCGCGGTCTCGTACTGGACGGTGGCGATGAACCTCCGCCGCATCCACGAAGGGCCCTCCAGCACCGCCTGGGCATGGGCCTTGGTGTAGGGACCCGCGGTCTCCAGGAGCGCCGCGGTGGCCACCGCGTCGTCCTCCCGCTGAGCCTTCTCGAAGGTGCTGAAGAGGAACTGGTGGAGCGCCTCGGGCGTTCCGGCGTTCAGTGCCGCGTTGGCCGCCTCGGTCACCGCGCGGCCGGGCTTCTCGCCCAGCAGGCGCGTGACGAGGACGCGGTTGTCCATGCCCGCGGCCTGGACGGCGCCGGTCCGCAGGAACGTCGTCGCGGCGTCGGGGTCGCTGCTGCGCAGCGCCTGGACCGCGGCGAAGCCGATCTTCGAGGGGGAGACGCGGGAGAGGTGGACGACGGACTCCCGGTCGTCCTGCCGCTGGGCGATCTGCCGGTCGCTGTCGATCCAGGCGTGAACGTCGGCGTCGGTACCGGCCAGGGCGAACTGGGCGGCCTCCCGGGACCAGATGCCGAGGGAGTCCATGACGGCGACGGCCGCCTTGCGGCCCGTGGCGGCGGCCGCTGCCAGGTTCCCGCCCCGCAGCAGCGACTCGGCCTGCGCGACGAGGTCCTTCGTGGCCTGGGAGGTCTGCTCCGCCTGGGTGCGCTTCGCCTGGGTGGCCGCCCTCTCGACGGCTTCGGCCTGGGCGAACAGGCGCATCTCCTCGATCGCCCGCTGCGTCTCGTGGTCCAGCCGCTGCTGCTCGGCCGCGCGTGCGTCCTTCTCCACCTGGATCGCCTCGGCGACCGCCGCCGTGGCCTTGTCGGCGGCAGCGGTGGCCTGGTTGGCGAACTCGGTCGACTTGTTGGCGTAGTCCACCGCCTGGCCGGCGTACGTGACGGCCCACTCGCAGGCCTCCGCGGCCTTGATCGCGTGGGCGGCCGCGCTGCGGGCGGCATCGCGGGCCTTGCGCGCCGCGTTCGCGGCCGCGTTCGCCAAAGCCTGCGCCGTACCGGCGGCGTTGGTGGCAATCCGGGCGTTGGCGGCGGCGATCTGTGCCTGGCGCCGCGCCTCCGCGGCCTCCGCTCCGGCCACACCGGCCGACCGCTCCGCGGACCGCTGCGCCGCCTCCGCCGTGGCGGCGGCCTGACGGGCCGCGCCGGCGGCGCTGGAACCGACGTCGGCGCACTGCTGCGCGGCGTTCGCGGCCTGTTCGGCCTGGTCCGCCGTGGCCAGGGCGTGGGCGGCGATCTTCCGGCACCAGGCGGCGTCGTCCTTGGCCTTGCCCGACAGCGTGGCGTTCTTGGAGGCGTCGATGGCCGACCGGAACGCCTGTGAGGCGGCCCTGCCCGCGGCTGCCGCCGCCTGGCTCGCGGCCATGGCGGCGTTCGCGGCGCGACGGGAGGCCAGGATGGCTGCGTTGGCCGCGTTGGTGGCCATCCGTGCCGCGTCCGACGCCCCCTTGGAGGCCTCGGCCGCCTTGCGGGCCGCCTGTGCGGCCTTCACGACGTCGTTCTCCGCCAGCCGGGCCTCGGCCTCCGCGGTCTCCGCGGCCTCCTTGGCCTTGGCCGCGGCCTCCACGGCCCGGGCACAGGCCTCTTCGGCCTGCTTCGTCCTCGCCTCGGCCGTCCTGCCCTCGCGCGTGGCGACGGCGACGAGCTCCTCGATCCTGGAGCGCTCCTGGTCGCGGGCGCGGGCGATGTGCTGGCCGGTGTCGAGGAACCACTCGATCTCGGCCTCGCTGCCCGACAGGGCCCTGTTGGCGTACTTCTGCACCTCCGGGCCCGCCAGCATCAGCAGCTTGGAGGCCTCGACCCGCATGTCCTCCAGCCGCGCCGTGTGGCGGTCGGTGGTGAGGAACTTCTCCAGCGCGGCCTGGGAGCCGTCGCCGAGGGCGGCGTTGCCCGCCTTGGTCACGGCCTTGCCGCCGGTGGCGATCGTCGCGGCGGTGGCCACCCGCAGGTCCTCCACGAGGGCGGGCTTGAAGCCGCCCGCCAGGAACGCGGACACGGCGGCGTCACCGTTGTCGAGCGCGGTCCTGATCTCGCGACGGGTTCCCCGGCCGACCGTGGCGAGACGGCCCACGAGCCCGGCACGGTTGTCCACCGCGGTCTCCGAGGCGAGTTTGACGGCCAGGAAGTGCTGCACATCGGCGTCGGAGCCGGCCAGCGCGGCTGCGGCGGCCGCGCGCACGGCGTTCCCGCCCAGGACCCAGGCCTTGACGACCTTGGCGCGGTCGGTGTCGGGCAGCCGGAACGGGTCGGCCTCCGGCGGCGGAGTGTCGGCCCATGCCGCCGTGGGATGGAGAACGAGGCTGGAAGTGGTGACGACGGCAGCAGTGGCCGCGGCGGCGCCGAGAATGCGTCGCCTACTCCAATAAGTGGTGTCCAAAACGGTCCTTCGCTATCGGCGCGCGCCACGCCGCGCGCATGCGGGGCGTGGTCGGGGCAGCAAGGTGTGAGTCGCGTTTTCATTCGCCGGACCACAGGGTGCAAGGGTGGATTCCGAGAGAGGCAGCATGACCTTACGCGGGACACACGACGTGGGATAGACGATAGATGATGCTGAATCAACTCCAGCTTATCCAGCCATGCTTGAGTGCCCCGTGGGAGCCTCTCACCCCCCTTCCAATACGGACATCAAGTAACTAACCCACGCATATACTCAGTCTGGATTCCCCGATAAATGTGGTCCGGATCACGTGGGGGAGCGTCCGTCGGAGACTCCTCTGCCTCCGCGACCGACGCACGTGGGTCGACTGATCTGTCGTCACATTGATTTTTGTGGACTTGATTTCCGCTGCGGTCCTGCGGTTAGGATCCCGGAGGAAGTTGGGGGCTTCCAGGGAGAGATCGCCCTTCTTAGGTGCATCTCTTGTTGGTTGGACATGAGCCTTCGCATCCGCATGGCATCTTCCGGGCATGTGCCGGAACAGAAGACTGGGGTAGGCATGAAGGCACGTAAGACACTCCTGCGCACCGTGGCCGGCGCCGCGGCGGCCGGCGCCCTCGCATGGGCGGCCCTCACGGGTGCCGCTGCAGGCGGGAGCGCGGACACGGCCGCCGACACCACCGCACTGAAGGTCGTCGCCGAGGACGGCCCGGGCTACGCCATCGAGGACTTCGGCTACCCGAACGCCGACAAGATCCTCGCCGAGCGGAACATCGTCCTCAAGCGCGGCGACGGACACATCCTCCTCGCCGACTGCGCGAGCGCGAACGACCTCCTGGAGGTCTGGTCCCGGTCCAAGGAGAAGATCTGCTTCAAGGTCACCGGCACGACCGGCTACCTGACCCTGGAGATCCCCTCCGTCTTCGCCGTCAAGGGCAACGACTACGCCGCCCAGGTCGACATGAAGGTCGGCGCGGAGGAGAAGACGTGGGACGTGAACAAGAACTCCTGGACCGCGGTCGGCGAGAGCGCCGACGAGCAGGGCCGCGAGTTCCTCCTCATGGAGATCCGCACCTCCAAGTGACGCCACGGCGCCTGTTCGTTTCCCCGCACCACCTGCTGACCGAAGGAACACCCATGCCCGCACCCCGTCTGCGCCCGGCGCGGACCACCGCTCTGCTCTCCACGACCGCGGTCGCCGCCGGCCTGCTCTCGGCCGCCCCCGCGCTCGCGGTCACCGGCCCCGAGGCCCCGGCCGGCAGTCACGCGGCCGTCGTCCGGCTGACCATCGGCGACGAGACCAACTCCCGTGGCTGCTCGGCGAGCCTGGTCGACGCCAACTGGATCGTCACGGCCACGAGCTGCTTCGCCGCCACCCCCGGTACCTCGGTCCCGGCCGGCAAGCCCGCGCTGAAGTCCGTCGCCACACTGTCCGACGGCCAGGCCGTCGAGATCGTCGACCTCGTGCCCCGCGCCGACCGTGACCTGGTCCTGGCCCGCATGGCCACCCCCGCCGCCGCCACCGGTCTGCCGTGGACCCGGTTCGCCCCCGCGGTTCCCGCGCCCGGCACCGAACTCACCGCGGCCGGGTTCGGGCGTACGAAGACCGAGTGGGTCCCCGACAAGGTCCACACGGGCACCTTCACCGTCAACGCCTCCGACGCCGGTACCGTCACCCTCACCGGCAAGGGCACCGACGCCCTCTGCAAGGGCGACACCGGCGGCCCGCTCCTCAACGCGGCCGGCCAGCTCGTCGGCGTCAACAGCCGCTCCTGGCAGGGTGGTTGTCTCGCCACCCCCACCACCGAGACCCGTACCGGAGCCATCGCCGCACGGGCCGACGACCTGACCGCGTGGTCCGCAGAGGTCCGCTCGGCCACCCCCGGCTGGAAGACCGAGGCCGTCGTCCAGGCGGGCACCTCCCTCTACCAGGGCATCCGCATGGACAACGGCGCCTGGACCGGCTTCACCGACGTCCAGACCAAGGCCGGCGCCGTGGGCGGCATCCGTACGGCCGCCGTCGCCGGGATCAACAGCGACACCCACGTGGTGGCGCTCAGCACCAACGGCCGGATCTACCACACCGTCCGCAGGGCGGACGGCTCGTGGCAGAACTTCGGGGACGTGTTCGGCGTCGCCGGCGCCCTCACCGGAGTCACCCAGGTGTCCGCCGTCTCCACCGGCGCCGAGCTCCAGGTGGTCGCAGTCTCCGGCGGCAAGGTCTTCCACACCCTTCGCAAGGCGGACGGCACCTGGACCCCCTTCGGGGACGTCGCCGCCGTGAGCAGCCCCATCAGCGGCGTGTCCGCGGTCGCCACCGCCAACACCGACGGCGTGCTCCAGGTCATCGCCGTCACCGGCGGCAAGGCGTACCACACCCTGCGCACCACCGCCGGCCACTGGTCCCCCTGGGGCGACGTCGCCCAGGCCGCCGGCGCCACCGGGCCGGTGACCTCCGTGGCGATGGCCGGACTGAACGGCAACGCCCACGTCGTCCTCGCCACCGACAACGGCACCCGCCAGTACCACACGGCCCGCCTCGCCAGCGCCTCCTGGAGCCCGGTCAAGGAACTGACCGCGCACCTCGGCGGCATCACCGTGAAGTCGGTCGGCGCGGCCCGCAGTGAGCACGACCTCGACCTCGCCTTCACCACCAGCGACAACCGCGTCGTCTACACCAGCCGCAACACCGCCGGCGCCCTCTTCACCAACCCGGTCACGGTCCCCACGATCCAGGGCACCCCGACCGCCCCCCTGGGCACCATCGCCCTCGCCGGCACCCTCTGACCTCTCAAGTCGACACACACCAGGCTGCCGTCGAGGGACGTCGCAGACTTGAGCAGCGCCATCAGCGGCGTGTACACGGTCGCAACCGCCACGACCGACGGCGTGATCCAGCTCAGCGCGTTCACCAGCGGC
>NZ_RPRY01000159.1 GCF_003949795.1 Streptomyces sp. WAC06614 | reverse complement strand
GGGTGGGACTGGAGGGAGAGGACGTCCGTCAGGGCCGTGGCGGCGTGGAAGGAGCCGGTCGCGGTGCGGGAGAGGCGGCTGACGTAGCGGCTGAGGAGGCGGTCGGCCGGGGTCGGGTGTTTGCCCCGGGTCGAGGGGAAGTGGATGTCCTGGCCCACCGCCAGGGTCCAGGCGGCGTCCGCGGGGCGGGCGATGGCGCGCTGGGCGCGCCGGGCCAGGCCGGGGGCCGGGCGGGCGGCGAGGGTGTCGCGCAGGGCCTGCGCGCTCAGGGCGGCCACCGACATGCCTTGGGCGTAGACCGGGTTGAAGGTGGCGACCGAGTCGCCGAGGGCCACCAGGCCCTCGGGCCACCGGCGCAGGCGTTCGTAGTAGTGGCGGCGGTTGGCCGTGCTGTGGGTGACGCTGACCTCGGTGACGGGTTCGGCGTGGGCGAGGAGGTCGGCCAGGACGGGGTGGCGCAGGGTCCGGGCGAAGGGTTCGAAGGCGTCCGCGTCCGCGGTGGGCCGGGCGCCGGGCCCGCCCATCAGGCTGGCGTGCCAGAGGTCGTCCTCGATCGGCAGGATGCCGCCGGCGGAGGCGGGGCGGGCCAGGCGCGGGTCGGCCTGCACCCCGACGACCGGCCAGCCGCGGGTGGGGAACGGGGCCCGGTAGAGGCGGCTGGCGTAGGCCAGGCCGGAGTCGATGCGCTCCTCGGTGAGGCCGGTCACCCCGAGGTCGCCGAGCCACTGGGGCAGGCGGGAGGACCGGCCGGAGGCGTCGACGACGAGGTCGGCGGGGAGCAGGCGTTCCGTGCCGTCGGCGTCGCGCACCCTCAGCCCCGTGACCGTCCGGGCGTCGCCGGTCAGGCCGACCGCCCTGGAGCGCGTACGGACCCGGACCCGGGGGTCGGCGAGCACCGCGCGGCGGACCACGGAGTCGGTCAGGTTCCGGCTGGCGGTGATCACGAAATGGGTGGCGTGCTGCCAGCGGCGGTACCAGCCCTCGGGGGAGTGGATGACCATGTCGGTGGTCACCGGAATGCGGTGGGCGCCCGCCGCTGTCAGACGGTCGAGGGTGCCGGGCAGGAGGGTGTCGATCGCTGTCGCCCCGCCGCCCTGAAGCCAGTGGATGTGCGCCGCCTGGGGGACTCCGGTCCGCGGGAGCGGCCCGTCGGGCAGCTCGTCGGCCTCGACGACCTCGACCGAGTCGACGTGGTCCTTGACGGCGGCCGCCGCGAGCATGCCGGCGATGCTGCCCCCGACGACGACGACGTGCCGGGGGGCCCAGCTCGTGGCTTCTCTCATGACGGGCTGCTTTCTGCTGTCGGCACGGGCGCCGCGTACGCGCGGAGGTCGTGGTCCGTCACCGAGGCGACGGCCCGGGACAGGGGGATCAGGTCGCGCCCGCGCAGCGCCGGGGCCGGCGCGCCGTGCACCGGCTCCAGCCGCTCGGGTCCGGTGCGCTGCCGGTCGCGGGCGACGAGGATCATGAGGGCGTCGGCCCGGGACGCGGCGGCGGCCTCGTCGAGACCGTCCCGCAGTGCTGCGCGGTACGCCGTCCCGCGGACGGCGGGGTCGTAGTACGGGGCGAGCGTGAGGACGGCGTCGTAGAGGGCGGTCTTCCGCCCGGTCAGGAGCACGGTCGGCGGCGTGCGCCACCAGGGCAGGGCGTGGCGGACGGCGCTCGGCGTGGGCACCTGGCTCAGGCTGCGCCACAGCGGCGCCAGCAGCCGGAGCTCGCGCACGGCGCGTACGGTCAGGGCCACGCGCGGTCCCACCAGCGGGACGGCGAAGCCGACGGCGCCGAGGACCGAGGTGGGGGCGGCGAGCAGCGGGGAGACCTGGTCGACCAGGAAGTCCAGGTCGTGGCCCGTCCACCGGGCGACCACCGCGACCAGGCGCATGACGTCGTAGACCACGTTGATCAGGTAGGCGGGGGCGAGGATGCGCAGCCCCGCGCGCAGGGATCCGCGGACCTCCCCGGACCACCGCCAGCACAGCACGCTCGCGGCGACCATGGCCACGGCCTGGGCGACCAGGTAGGTGACGATCATCTCGCGGATGCAGGGGGTGTTGGCGTAGTAGGCGTCGAACAGCGTCCGTTGCTCCACGGGGGCGTCCCCGGCCCAGAAGAGTCCGACGACGGCGGCGATGGCCAGGCTGTAGCCGGTCACGCACAGGCGGGACAGGCGCCGGGTCTGGCCCGGCGGGCCGGGCCGCCAGTTGATGATCAGCAGCAGGCTGGCGCCGGCGAAGGCGGTCATCGTCGCGTAGACCACGGGGGCGGCGAAGTTGGGCGTTCCGGAGATCCGGTTGAGCGCGACGATGGAATCGGGCGCGGCGAAGATCATCAGGCAGGCGCCGACGAAGAGGAGCAGACAGGCCGAGCGGAGCAGCATGTCGTGCCGCCTGCGCAGCAGGGCGGGGATCTTGAGGGCGCAGACCAGCAGGAGCATGGCCCCGCAGAGGTAGAAGCTGAGACTGCTGGTTCCGGACGCCAACGTGCTGCTTCTCCTCGGTGGGCGGGCTGGGGTGCTGGGTGGCTGGGGCGGGTGCCTCGGGCGGGTGCCCCGGCCGCCGGGTGGCCGGGGCGCGACGGGGGTCCGCGCCCGGCCGGGTGGCCGCGGGCTGCGGTCAGGGCCGCGGGAAGCGGTGGGCCATGGAGTGCTGGATGCGGCCGGCCACCTGCCGTGGGTCGGAGGCCCGGCCGGCTCCCCGGAGGGCGGCCTTCACATCGGTCGCGAACCGGATGCCGAAGTGCTCGGCCTCGATCTCCTCACGCGCCTCGTGGGTGTCGGCCCGCGAGGCGAGGTGGATCGCGATGTCGGTGCGTCCCTCGGCGGGAAGTTCGCTGCTGTCGGCCGCGGAGACCTCGGCCACGAACGCCGCCAGCGCCTCCGCCGCCGCGTGCCCGGCGCTACGGGACGCCTCCGCGGTACGCGACGGCCCCGCGCTGCGGGACGCCCCCGCCGAGCGGGACGCCACGGGATCGTGGCCGAGACCGTGGTGACCGTGGCCCTGGAACATGTGCCACGCCTCATGCCCGATGATCACGAGCTGGTGCTCGGGGTCGGTGTTCCCCTCGTAGACGATCAGGTCGTGGCTCGCGCGGTCGACCCAGAGCCCGCTGGCGGTCGACGGCGGGAACGTTGCTTCGCGCAGGCGTACGGGTCGTCCCCTCAACCGCCCGAGGACCTCGCCGATGGACGGGATGAGCTGGTCCTCGGCGGCCTGCGGCGGCAGGTCCCGGACGATCCGGGTGCTGAGCTTGCGCATCGCCCTCGGCCCGGTCCTCATGGCGCCGCCTCCTGCGTCCCGTGCTCTGCCTCGTGCGCGTCGAGTTCCAGCAGGGCGTTCAAGGTGGCGCTGAGCACGTGCCAGCGTTCCTCCGGCAGGTCGCGGGCCCGGCGCAGGGCGATACCGCGGACGTCGCCGTGCCGCGCCAGTACGGCGGCCAGCGGGTCGGGGTCGGACTCCGGCCCGTCCGGGCCGGGCTGGAGCGAGGCGAGGACGGGCAGCAGGGCGCGGTGGAGGGCCTCGTCGGCGGGGACGGTGAAGAAGGCTTCGCCGCCCTCGACCCCGAAGAAGTCCACCAGGCCGTGCAGGAGTTCGACACTGGGCACCTTCTCGCCGCTGCACACCTGGCGGGCCCAGAACGCGGAGACGCCCAACTGCCGGGAGATCCGGTTGGCGAGCTCCGACATGCGCACGCCGGTGCGCGCGAGATAGGCGTCCGCCAGCGTGCTGATACGGGCGCGGACGCGGTCGTTGACCGTGTCGGCCGGCGGTGCGCCGCCGTGGAGGAGCGTACGGACCGTGGCCTCGGGCAGCGCGGTCCTGGCCGCCAGTTCCTTCGGATCCAGCAGGTCCGAACGCCGCATCTTCCGCTCCTGGACGAGTACGTCGAGGCGCTTGAGCGTCTCCGGCAGGGACGGGGTGGGGCCCACCTGGTCACTCCCAAGGCCGCAGGGGATCGGGGCTGTCGTGCGCAGTCAGCGTAGCCCGCAAGCCTTCTCGCCTCAACGATCGCTTGCGGCCATTCTTCGATCGCTGACGCGTCCGGCCCGGGGCCCGGGCGGAGGCCCACCCCCGTGCGGCCTCCTGCCCGGCCTCGGGCGTCCGGGCCAGCACCTCTCGATGGTGACGTACCGCGGCTCGGGAGTCAACGATCAATTCCTCCGGGATAAAGGATCGTTGACCGTGGTGACGCGCTGTCCACGTTCACGCGAGCCGCTCGATCGCCACGAGCGCCGCGTCGTCCACCAGCCGGCCCGACGGCGTGTGGGCCAGCAGGTCCTGGCAGAGGGTGCGCAGGAGGGTGTGGGGGTCCTGGGCGGACCAGGTCCGGATGCGGTCCGGCAGCGGGTAGAAGGTGCCGGCGCGGTCGCGGGCCTCGATCACGCCGTCGGTGTAGAGGAGCACCGTGTCGCCCGGCTCGAACGGGAAGGTCTGGGCCGACAGGCCGGACGGGACGAAGTCCGACAGGCCCAGGGGTGGGGCCGGGTGGTCCACCTGGAGCGGGATCACCCGGCCGTCGCGCAGCAGCAGCGGCGGGGGATGGCCGCAGCTGATGACCTCGAGGGTCATCTCGCCGTCGGGGATGTCCAGGACCGCCGCGGTGGTGAAGCTCTCGCCGACCCGGGCGTGGTCGTCCGAGCCGTCCGGGTCCGGGTCGACGGCGCCCTCCAGGTAGGCGACCAGGCTCGGCAGGTCCGACTCCTGGTGGGCGGCGGCCCGGAACGCGCCGAGGACCAGGGCGGCGTCGCCGACCGCCTCCAGGCCCTTGCCGCGGACGTCGCCGATGATCAGCCGGGTGCCGTGGGCCGTCCGGGCGGCGGCGTAGAGATCGCCGCCGATCTGCGCCTCGGCCTCCGCCGCCAGATAGACCGAGGCGAGGTGGAGCGGGCCCATCCGGTCCCGCAGCGGGCGGAGCACCACCTGTTGCGCGGCCTCGGCCACCGACCGCAGCCGGCTGAGCTGCTCCTCGTGGACCTCGCGCAGATGGGCGAACAGGGTCACGAAGACCGAGACCATGATCAGCGCGGTGAGCTGGAGGGTGTGGTTCAGGTCCGTGAGGGTGGTCCGGCTCGCGGCCACCACGGCCTGGGCGAGGACGGCCACGGCGCCGACCAGGCCCGTGGTCCGGGGGCCGGCGAACGAGGCCGTGATGGCGGGGGCGACCGCGAGGAACGGGCCGAGGTGCACGTAGGGGGGCGCCAGCACGTCGACCACCGTGACCAGGGCGATCAAGCCGAACGGAACCACCAGCAGTGCCTTGCGCGGTTCCCGGCGCCCGTGGTTCATGACTCCTGGATACACCCCGGTTCTGCTTCCCGCGCAGCGGCGACGCGGGCCCGCCCCCGGTCGGGCGACGCCCGCTCAGCGGTCCACCGGCAGGCCCGTCGGCTCCTTGATGCGCTTCATGATGATCTGGGAATTGACCTCCGTGACGCCCGAGAGCGCCGTCAGCTGCTCGATCCACAGCCGTTCGTACGCACGCAGGTCCGCCACCGCGATCCGCAGGAGGCAGCCCGGGCTGCCGAAGAGGCGGTACGCCTCGATCACGTCGGGGATGTCCTGGAGCGCCGCCTCGAACGCCTCCACCGCCTCCCGGTCGCGCCGGACCTCCACCGAGACCAGCACCTCGAAGCCACGGCCCACCGCCTCGGGGTCGATCACCGCGCGGTAGCCCTGGATCACCCCCTCCTCCTCCAGCTGGCGGACCCGGCGCATACAAGGGGAAGGGGTCAGTCCGACGCGGGCGGCGAGCTCCTGGTTGCTCAGCCGGCCGTCCTTCTGGAGCTCACGCAAGATTGCGCGGTCGATCGAATCCATTGCGCAATTATCCCCCACGCATTCGGGGGACCTCAGACCGAAAACGCAATCCTCTTGCGCGTAGATCTTTCTATGATTGCTGGTTGCGTACAGACATTCGATGCGGGAAGTGCGTCGAGCGCATCGAGGACTCGACGTACTCGATGTCCATGATTCAGGGGAAGGGCGGGCCGTGGGACGGATCGTCGTCATCAGCACCGGCGGCACGATAGCCAGCCGCTGGCAGGGTTCAGGTTTCGCCGCCGACGCGGACGGCCGCGAGGTCATGGCCACCGCGCCGCTGCCCGAGGGCGTCACCGTCGAGGTGGTCGACCTCTTCAGCGTCAACAGCCCCCGGCTGACCACCGCCCACCAGCTCACCCTGCTGCGCACCGTCCACGAGGTCCTCGCCGACCCCGGGGTCGACGGGATCGTCGTCACCCACGGCACCGACACCCTGGAGGAGTCGGCCTTCCTCGTCGACCTCCACCACCACGACCCGCGCACGGTCGTCTTCACCGGTGCGCAGCTCCCCATGGGCACCGAGGGCGGCGACGGCCCCGGCAACCTCTACGACGCCCTGCTGACCGCCGCCACCACCCGCGGCCTCGGCGTGCTCGTGGCCTTCGCCGGCCGCGTCCACGCCGCGCGCGGCACCGTCAAGACCCAGACCGTGGCCCACGACGCCTTCGCCGACCCGTCGGGGGAGTGGGTCGGCAAGGTCGGCTTCGGCAAGGTGACCGTGCTGCGGCAGCCGCAGCGGCCGGAGCCGCTCGCGCTGCCCGACCTCCCGCAGGTGCCGCCGCGGGTGGACATGGTCATGCACCACGTGGACGCCGACCCGCTGCTCTTCCGCGCGGCGGTCGAGGCCGGCGCGCGCGGGGTCGTGCTGGTCGCCACCGGGGCCGGCAACGCCACGCCGGAGTTCGTGGAGGCCGTCGCCGAGGCCACCGCGCGCGGTGTGCTGGTCGCGCTCACCACCCGCGTGCCGGCCGGCCCGGTCACCGAGATCTACACCCAGGGCGGGGCCGTCGACCTGGTCGCCGCCGGCGCCGTCCCGACCGGCACCCTCCGCGCCGGACAGGCCCGCGCCGCCGTCCTGGCCGCCCTGCTCGCCTCCGACGACCGCGGTCGGCGCGAGCAGGTCCTGGGGGCGGTGCTCGGCGACACGGCGGCCGAGGCGCCGAGACCGCTGGTCGACGCGTAGACCGGGCGCGCGCCGGGCCCTCGCCGGGCCCTCGCCGGGCCCGCCGCGGGCCGCCGCGGGGAAGTGGCGGAGTACCGGACGGTGTTGACGCCCCCTCGGCATAGGATCGACCCCGGGCAACGGCCCCGGGCGTCGTTCCGAGGCATCGGCCCCGAGGCATCGGCCCGAGCTCAGGGGGGGGCGCGTACATGGATCCGGGGACCGTCGGCATGCGGCTGGCGTCGAGCGTGCTCGGCCCGCTCGTGCGCAAGCTCTTCGTCCTCGGCGAGGGGCCGGGTGCCGGGGTCGTCGACAAGCCGATCCGGATCTCGGGGTACGTCTCCTTCCGGGGCGAGAAGCGCAGCCTGACCCCGGCCGACGTGCGCCGCCTCGCGGGCAGGATCGTCCAGCACGCCCTGCGCACGGCCGGCGAGCGGCCGGTCGCCGCGGACGAGGAGCAGGCGGTCGTGGACGCCCTCGCCGCCACCCTGTGCGCGCTGGGCGAGCTGCGGATCACCGACCTGGACGCGGTCCGGCTCGGCGCGCCGGACTTCGCCCGCGCCCTGCGCCGTGCCGCCGGCCCCGACCCGGCCCGCGAACTCGGCGCCGACGCCGCGTACTTCTACGAGCGGCTGCTCGACGCGGCCTGCCTGCACATCCTGCACTTCTTCACCCAGCGGTCCACGTTCGTCGCGCACACCCTGGTCGAACAGACCCGGGCGACGGCCGAGTTGACCGCCAAGGTGGACGAGCTGATCCGGCGCCGGCCGCTGCCGGGCGCCGAGGACACCGGATTCGAGCAGGAGTACCTGCGGTACGTGACGAAGAAGCACGGCCGGCTGACGATCTACGGGATCGACCTCGACCGATCGCCGTCGCGGTGGCCGCTGGACGTGGCCTACCTCAGCCTGGAGGCGACCTCCGCCGCCACCAGGGAGCGGGGCCCGCTCGCCCTCGCCTTCGACCAGGTGCCGTCCGAAGCGGAACTCCACCACCCCGCCTCGACGTTCGGTGCGCCCCAGGCCCCCCAGCCGGCCGACCAGGTCCTGGCCAGGAACTGCCGGGTCCTGCTGCGCGGCGAGGCCGGTTCGGGCAAGTCCACGCTGGTGCAGTGGCTGGCGGTCAGCGCCGCCGACCAGGACCCCCCGCCCGCGATGGCCCACCTGCGGGACCGGATCCCGTTCGTGCTGCCCCTGCGGACGGTGACCCGCAACGGCGACCGGCTCCCCGCGCCCAAGGACTTCCTGGCCGCCGTGGACTGCCCGCTGGCCGGCTCCCAGCCCACCGGGTGGGAACAGCGCGTCCTCGCGGCCGGCCGCGGCCTGGTGCTGGTCGACGGCATCGACGAGGTCCCCGAGCGCGAACGCGAGCGGACCCGCCGCTGGCTGCGGGACCTCATGGACACCTACGGCGGCGACAACCGCTGGCTGGTCACCTCCCGGCCGTCCGCCGTGGGCGAGCGCTGGCTGGCCGAGGACGGGTTCGGCGAGCTCACCCTGTCCGCCATGGGGACCGCCGAGGTCGCCACGTTCGTCCGGCGCTGGCACGCCGCCGCCCGGCCGGACGCCGAGGACCCGGCCGAGCTCGACGCGTACGAGGAGCAGCTGCTGGCCGCCGTGCGCACCAAGCCGGACCTGGGCCGGCTGGCCACCAACCCGCTGATGTGCGGCCTGATCTGCGCCCTGCACCGCGACCGGCGCGGCTACCTGCCGCACGGCCGCAAGGACCTCTACGAGGCCGGGCTGTCGATGCTGCTCAGCCGCCGGGACCGGGAGCGGGACATCGAGGTCCCCGAGCTCGGCGAGGACGCCCAACTGGACGTGCTGCAACGGCTGGCCTACTGGCTGATCAAGAACGGCCGTACGGAGATGGACCGTTCGAGGGCCGAGGACATCATCGGGCGGGCCCTGCCCGCCGTCCCCGAGCTGGCCGCCCTCGGCGACGCCGCGGCCGTCTTCGACCATTTCCTGCTGCGCAGCGGCCTGCTCCGCGAACCGGCCCCGGACACCGTGCACTTCGTGCACAAGACCTTCCAGGACTTCCTCGGCGCCCGCGCGGTCGTGGAGGAGGGCGACTTCGGACTTCTGGTCGACCGGGCCGGCAACGACCAGTGGGAGGACGTCATCCGCATGGCGGTCGCCCTCGCCAAGCCACGCGAACGCGCCGAGATCCTGCGCGGGCTGATCGCCGCCGGGGACCGGGCCGCAGGATCGGACCGCCGCTCCCGGGCCCGCGTCCATCTGCTGGCCGCCGCGTGCCTGGAGCAGGCGACCGTGCTCGACCCCGCCGTCCGGGAGGCGGTGCAGGAGCGGACGGCCCGCCTCATCCCTCCCACGAACGAGGAGGAGGCGCACGCCCTGGCGCAGGTCGGGCCGCTGGTCCTGGGGTTGCTCCCGGAGCCCGAGGGCTTGCCCGACAGCACCGTGCGCGACCTGGCGATCACCGCCTCGAACGTCACGTCGGACGCTGCCGTCCCGTACCTGGCCCGGCTGGCGGGGCACCCGTCCCTCGCCGTCCGCTCCCAGCTCGTCTGGGCGTGGTCGAGGTTCGACTGCGCCGTCTACGGTCACGAGGTGATCGCCCGGGTGGACCCCGGCGAAGGCCTGCGGTACACCGCCCGGTCCGCCGAGCAGCTGGACCTCCTGAGCCGGCTCGAACCCCGGCCCACTCGGCTGGACGTGCGGGGCGACGTGCCGCCCGAGGCCGTGGCCGCCTACGCCGCCCGGACCGGGCTGGACGAACTCAGGCTGTCCCGCTCGCCGGTCACGGACCTGTCCTTCCTGGCCGGGCAGACCAGCATGTCCGGTCTGGTGCTCAGCGGGTGCACGGCGCTCGCCGACGTGTCCGCGCTCAGCGGCCTTCCGCTCGAAGGCCTGACGATCGCCGCGACGCCGGTCGACGTAGGGAGATTCCGGGTCGCCGCGTTGCCGAAGCTGCGCTTCCTCACGCTCGACCTGCCCCCCGGCGCGCACTGGGACTTCGACGCGCTGCCCGGCAGCCTCGAAGACCTCCAGCTGAGCGGCAGCTTCGCACCTCCCTCGGCCGAGGCCTGGCGCCGCATCGGTGAGCTGCCGGTGCTGATGAACCTGGGCCTGGCGGCGGAATTCTTCGAGAGCGTGCCCGAGGGGGTGGTGCTCCCCTCGGTCTCACGCCTCCGGTGCCGCGACGGCGGATCGTCCGACCTTCAGACCCTCGTCGATCGTGTGCCGCGCGCCTGTCCCCGGGTGCAGATCGTGCACGTGACCACGGACCTGCGCACCGTGGGCGCTGATCTCGACGTCGCACCCCTGGCCGGGCTGCCGCACCTCCAGGCCGTCATCCTGCCGGTGCCGGCGGCCCAGGTCCGCAACGCCGGCACCCTCCCCGAGCGGGTGCGCCTGATCACGCTCTGACCCTCAGGCCCGGCCGCCGTCCCCGAACGCCTCCAGGATGCGGTCCGCCGCCGACGTCGCCGTCAGCCGGCCCTCCCGCACCGCCGCCTCCAGGTCCGGGGCCACCGCCCGGACCCCGGCGTGGGAGTGGAGCCGTTCCAGCAGCTCGTCACGGACCATCGACCAGGTCCACTCCACCTGCTGCGCCGCCCGCTTCGCGGCCAGCCGGCCGGTGCCCGACAGGAGGGCCCGGTGGGCCTCCAGGCGGTCCCAGAGCTCGTCCAGGCCCGTCGACTCCCGGGCGCTGCACGTCAGGACCGGTGGGGTCCAGGCCGCGTCGGCCGGGTGCATCAGGCGCAGGGCGCCCGCCAGTTCGCGGGCCGCCGCCTTCGCGTCGCGTTCGTGCGGGCCGTCGGCCTTGTTGACGGCGAGGACGTCCGCCAGTTCCAGGACGCCCTTCTTGATGCCCTGGAGCTGGTCGCCCGTACGCGCCAGGGACAGCAGCAGGAAGGAGTCCACCATGCCGGCGACCGTGGTCTCCGACTGGCCGACGCCGACCGTCTCCACCAGGACGACGTCGTAACCCGCCGCCTCCATCACGATCATCGACTCGCGGGTCGCCTTGGCCACCCCGCCCAGCGTCCCCGCCGAGGGGGAGGGGCGGACGAAGGCCGCGGGGTCCACCGCGAGCCGTTCCATGCGCGTCTTGTCGCCCAGGATGGAACCGCCCGTACGGGTCGAGGACGGGTCCACGGCCAGGACCGCCACCCGGTGGCCCCGGCCCGTCAGCAGGGTGCCGAAGGCGTCGATGAACGTGGACTTCCCCACGCCCGGCACCCCGCTGATCCCGATCCGCCGGGCCTTGCCCGCGTACGGCAGGAGCTGCGTCAGCAGCCGCTGCGCCAGCGCGCGGTGATCGGCGCGGGTGGACTCGACCAGGGTGATCGCGCGCGCGATCTGCGCGCGCTTCCCGTCGAGGACACCCTTCACGTACGCATCGATGTCGATCTTGGCAGGCATCCCCGGCAGCCGCCTACAGCTCGTGGCCCAGGTCCGCGGCCAGCCGCGTCACCAGGTCGTGGGCCGCGTCGGGGATCACCGTGCCGGGCGGGAAGACGGCGGTCGCCCCCATCTCCAGCAGGGTCGGCACGTCCGCCGGCGGGATGACCCCGCCCACCACGATCATGATGTCCTCGCGCCCCTCCTCCGCGAGCTGCTCGCGCAGCGCCGGGACGAGGGTCAGGTGGCCGGCCGCCAGCGACGACACGCCCACCACGTGGACGTCCGCCTCGACGGCCTGGCGCGCCACCTCCGCCGGGGTCTGGAACAGCGGGCCGACGTCCACGTCGAAGCCCAGGTCGGCGAAGGCCGTGGCGATCACCTTCTGGCCGCGGTCGTGGCCGTCCTGGCCCATCTTGGCGACCAGGATGCGCGGACGACGGCCCTCCGCCTCCTCGAACCGGTCGACCAGGGCGCGCGTGCGCTCCACCGACGGGGACTCCCCTGCCTCGTTGCGGTACACACCGGAGATCGTACGGATCTGGCTGGCGTGCCGGCCGTACACCTTCTCCAGGGCGTCCGAGATCTCACCCACCGTGGCCTTGGCCCGGGCCGCGTCCACCGCCAGGGCCAGCAGGTTGCCGTCCCCGCGGTCGGCCGCGTGCGTCAGGGCGCGCAGCGCGTCCTGGGTGACGGCCTCGTCGCGCTCCTCGCGCAGCCGGCGCAGCTTGGCGATCTGCTGGGCGCGCACCGAGGAGTTGTCGACCTTGAGGACCTCGATCTGCTCGTCGTTCTCGACGCGGTACTTGTTGACGCCGATCACCGGCTGCCGGCCGGAGTCGATCCGGGCCTGGGTACGGGCCGCGGCCTCCTCCACGCGCAGCTTCGGGATGCCCGCGTCGATGGCCTGCGCCATGCCGCCGGCCGCCTCGACCTCCTGGATGTGCTGCCAGGCCCGGCGCGCCAGGTCGTACGTCAGCTTCTCGACGTACGCACTGCCGCCCCACGGGTCGATCGAACGGCAGGTGCCCGACTCCTGCTGGAGCAGCAGCTGGGTGTTGCGGGCGATGCGCGCGGAGAAGTCCGTGGGCAGGGCCAGCGCCTCGTCGAGGGCGTTGGTGTGCAGCGACTGGGTGTGGCCCTGGGTCGCGGCCATCGCCTCGATACAGGTGCGCGTGACGTTGTTGAAGACGTCCTGCGCGGTCAGCGACCAGCCCGAGGTCTGCGAATGGGTGCGCAGCGACAGCGACTTGGTGTTCTTCGGGTCGAACTGCTTGACCAGCTTCGCCCACAGCAGGCGAGCCGCGCGCAGCTTGGCGACCTCCATGAAGAAGTTCATGCCGATCGCCCAGAAGAAGGACAGCCGCGGTGCGAACGCGTCCACGTCCAGACCCGCTTCCTGCCCCGCCCGCAGGTACTCCACACCGTCGGCGAGGGTGTACGCCAGCTCCAGGTCGGCCGTGGCCCCCGCCTCCTGGATGTGGTACCCGGAGATCGAGATGGAGTTGTAGCGCGGCATCTTCTGCGAGGTGAACGCGAAGATGTCGGAGATGATCCGCATCGAAGGCTTGGGCGGATAGATGTAGGTGTTGCGGACCATGAACTCCTTGAGGATGTCGTTCTGGATGGTCCCGGCCAACTTCTCGGGCGGTACGCCCTGCTCCTCCGCCGCCACGATGTACAGCGCGAGGACGGGCAGCACGGCGCCGTTCATCGTCATCGACACCGTCATCCGGTCCAGCGGGATGCCGTCGAAGAGCTGGCGCATGTCGTAGATCGAGTCGATCGCCACGCCCGCCATGCCGACGTCACCGGTCACCCGCGGGTGGTCGCTGTCGTAGCCGCGGTGCGTGGGCAGGTCGAAGGCGACCGACAGGCCCTTCTGGCCGGCCGCGAGGTTGCGCCGGTAGAAGGCGTTGGACTCCTCGGCCGTGGAGAAACCGGCGTACTGCCGGATCGTCCAGGGCTGGTTGACGTACATCGTCGGGTACGGCCCGCGCAGGTACGGGGCCACCCCCGGGTACGTCCCCAGGAAGTCCAGGCCCTCCAGGTCCTGCCCGGTGTACAGCGGCTTGACCCCGATGCCCTCGGGGGTCTCCCACAGCAGGTCCCCGGCGGCGGTGCCGGTGGACTCCTTGACGGCCGCCCGCCACTGGTCCTCGGTCCCGGCGGCCGCGCCGCCGGCGCCGAGCGCCACCTCGGAGAAGTCGGGGATGCTCAACGTGCCACTCCCATCCGGTCGAGTACGGACGTCAGCACGGCCACGGCGTCGCACCCGGCGAAGACGTACTCGTCCACGGCCGGCGCGGCGGTCCCGGGCCGGCCCGCGAGGAACAGCACCTGCGCGCCCGCGGCGCGCAGTGCCGCGGCGACGCCTTCGGCCTGCTCCTCGTACAGCGTGTCGCTGGAGCACAGCACCGCCATGGTCGCCCCGCTGGCGGCGAACGCCTCCCCGGCCGTGGCCGCGTCCACGGACACCGGCTCGTGGACGGGCTCGATGCCGCCGGCCTGGAAGAGGTTCGCGGTGAAGGTGGCGCGGGCGGTGTGCGCGGCGGCGCTGCCGAGCGCCGCCAGGAAGATCTTCGGCCGCGAGCCGGTCGCCGCCAGGTGCGCGTCGGAACGGGCGCGCAGCGCCTCGTACGCCTCGTCGCGCCGCACCCGCGGCAGTCCGCCGGACAGGGGGGCGGGCGCGGGCGCGCGCTCGACCGGCTTCTCGGACAGCAGCGGGAACTCGCTGACCCCGGTGATCGGCTCCCGGCGCGTGGCCAGCTTCGCGCTGCGCGCGGCCCAGGTGGCCGCCAGCCGGTCGGCGACCAGCCCGGAGCGCAGGGTGGCGGGCAGGCCGCCCTCCTTCTCGACCGTCCGGAAGAACTCCCAGGCGGCATGGGCGAGTTCGTCCGTGAGTTGCTCGACGTACCAGGAGCCGCCGGCCGGGTCGATCACCCGGGCCAGGTGCGACTCCTCCAGCAGGATGGTGGAGGTGTTGCGGGCGATCCGGCGGGCGAACGCGTCGGGCAGCCCCAGCTCGTGGTCGAACGGCAGCACGGTCACCGCGTCGGCGCCACCGACCCCGGCGGCCATGCACGCCACGGTGGTGCGCAGCATGTTCACCCACGGGTCGCGACGGGTCATCATCACCGGCGAGGTCACCGCGTGCTGGCGCTGCGCGCCCGCCGCGGGCGCCCCGCAGGCCTCGGCGACCCGGGCCCACAGCCGGCGCGCGGCACGCAGCTTGGCGATGGTGAGGAACTGGTCGGCGGTGGCGGCGTAGCGGAACTCCAGCTGCCCGAGGGCGGCTTCGACGGACAGGCCGTCGTCGCCGTCGGTCAGCGCGCGCAGGTAGGCGACCCCGGTCGCGAGCGCCAGGCCCAGTTCCTGGGCGGCCGAGCCGCCGGCCTCGTGGTACGGCAGGGCGTCGACGGTCAGGGCGCGCAGGTGCGGCCAGCCGTCGGCGGTACACCGGGCCAGGGCGACGGCGGCGTCGAGGTCCAGGGCCCGGCCGGTGCGGGCCTCGTGGCCCAGCGGGTCGGCGCCGAGGCTGCCGTGCGCGGCCGCGGGGGCGATGCCCCGCTCGCCGTACAGCCGCAGCAATTCCGCCGCGGCCTCGGCGAATTCCGCGCCGGCGTCGAGGGCGACGGGTGCCAGGTCCAGGTAGACGCCGTCGAGGGCACGGGCCATCCCGGACACCGGGATGCCGGCCTCGCCGACGGTGAGCCACAGCGAGGTGACGCCGTTCTCCAGGTCACCGAGGGCGGCCTCGTTCACCCGCTCGGCATCGGGCCCGACCAGGCGCTGGCGTACGTCCCAGCCGCCGGCGGCGTTGCCCTCGGCCTTGCCGGCGCGCAGGAAGGGCGCGAACCCGGGGAAGCCGTCGAGCCCGGCGCCACGGCCGTCGGCCGTCCCGGTGGAGGAGGTGTACAGCGGGCGGGTGCGGAGCCCGTCCTCTAGCGCGGTGGACAGGGCGTCCTCAGCGGCTTCGCCGGTTACGTCCTTGCCCGACTTGCGCAGTACGCCTTCAACCAGGCGCTGCCACTGCTCATGCGTCGCGTCAGGGAACTCGGCGGCCAGAGAGAGCCCGTCGTCAGGCAGGACCGTCATGGCTCGAACTTTAGGGGGGCCGCTCACTTGAGACCATAACCCCTGGATGTGATCTCGCCCTCCCAGGACAGACCGCCAGGATCCGGGGAAAACGGGCCTGTCAGGGGGGTGGACGTCCGGAATCGGCCGGGCGTGTCGCCGCGTGGCGAGGGCGTTGCGGCCCTATGAAATCGAGCCAGTCCGTCGGCGGGGCGCCGACCATGAGAAATCGCAGGTCACGGCCGATGCGAGGGCGGTCCGGGGGCTTCCGGGGGGCCTTCGAAGGGGTGTTGACCGGCCAACTCCCCGCTGACACGCTCCGGGACATGACCGCGACCGAGCACACCGCCCCGCGGCTCCACACCCCCGGCGCCCCCACGGCGCCCCAGGGCTGTCCGGGCCGCCCCTGTCCGGCCCTGCCCTGTCACTGAGGCCCGGGCCTCTTCCCCGAGCACCGACCGCCGGCCGCCCGCGACGCGGCCGCCGCCCGTCAGCCACCGGGCCGCGCACCGCGCGGCCGTCGGGTGCCGACCGTCAGCCGTCAGCCGTCAGCCGTCAGCCGTCAGCCGTCAGCCGTCGAGCCGCCTACCCGCGGCCCCGGTCGCCGTCAGCCGTCGGTCCGCCCACCGCGGGCCCTCAGCCGTCGGCCGTCGATCCTCGGCCCCCGGCCGTCAACCCCCGGCCGTCAACCCCCGGCCATCAGCCCTGAGCCCTGAGCCCCGGCCGCAGGCCGGCCGTCCGGCTCTCGCGGTGCCCGCAGCCTCCGCTGCGCGCGCCCCCGTCCCCACCCACCTCCGTACGG
>NZ_RPRY01000158.1 GCF_003949795.1 Streptomyces sp. WAC06614 | reverse complement strand
GCTCCACCCGGTCCTCCTGGCGGCCTTCGCCGTCGCCCCCCTCCTCCCCCGCCGCACCGCGTTCCGCGCGTACGGCCTGGTCCTGGGCGTGCCGGTGCTGCTCCTGGCGCTCCCGCTGGCCTACCTCGGCGGCATCCTGCTGATCCCGGCCGCCACCCTGCTGCTCCTGTCCCGCGGCGCCGACCCCCGCCGCAGCCCGGACCGGGCCCGCTTCCTGACCACGATCGCCGCGACCGTCCTCGCCCTGACCCTGGCCTGGTACGCCTCGGTCGTCTGAGACACGCTCCTGCGCCCGAGCCGCACCCGGCCCGGCTCCCCGGGGCGGTGCCGTACGCGTGGGAGCGCACATCGATCGCCGAAGGCGCGAGAGCGGCACGGTCAAAGCCCTGCCAAGCCTGCCGAAGGCCCCACCCGTGGAGTCCGTGGTGGAGCGGATCCCGCAGTTGCGCAGGACAACGGCGTCGTACGGTCGTGATCCGGTGTTCATGGGCCAATGGCAAGCTTGAAACATGAACGATGCTGCCCCGGCGCCCACCCCCGCGCCCGCGCCCCGCCGTGCCCGTGTCCGTGCCCCCGAGCTGATCGGCAAGGGCGGATGGATCAATACCGGCGGGAAGGACCTGAAGCTCGCCGACTTCCGAGGTCGCACATTGATCCTCGATTTCTGGACCTTTTGCTGCATCAACTGCCTCCACGTCCTCGACGAGCTGCGCGAGCTGGAGGAGAAGCACCGGGACACCCTGGTGATCGTCGGGGTGCACTCGCCGAAGTTCGTGCACGAGGCCGAGCACGCCGCCGTCGTGGATGCCGTCGAGCGGTACGGGGTCCACCACCCCGTGCTCGACGACCCCGAGCTCGCGACCTGGAAGCAGTACGCCGTGCGGGCCTGGCCCACGCTGGTGGTGATCGACCCCGAGGGGTACGTCGTCGCGCAGCACGCCGGTGAGGGGCATGCGCACGCCATCGCCCGGCTGGTCGCGGAGCTGGAGGCCGAGCACGAGGCCAAGGGGACGCTGCGGCGCGGGGACGGGCCCTACGTGGCTCCGGAGCCGGTCGCCGGAGAGCTGCGGTTCCCCGGGAAGGCGCTCGTGCTCCCGGACAGCGGGAACCTGCTCGTGTCCGACTCCACCCGGCACCAGCTCGTCGAGTTCGCTCCGGACGGGGAGACCGTCCTGCGGCGGATCGGCAGCGGTGAGCGCGGGTTCGGCGCGGACACCTTCAACGAGCCGCAGGGGCTGGCGCTGCTGCCCGACGGCCGGGTGGTCGTCGCCGACACCGTCAACCACGCGCTGCGCGTGCTCGACCCGGCCACCGGAGCCGTCGAGACCGTCGCCGGGACCGGCCGCCAGTGGTGGCAGGGCTCGCCGACCTCCGGGCCGGCGCTGGAGGTGGACCTGTCCTCGCCCTGGGACGTGGCGTGGTGGCAGGACAAGGTGTGGATCGCCATGGCGGGCGTGCACCAGCTGTGGACCTGGGACCCGGCCGCCGGGACCGTCCAGGTCGCGGCCGGTACGACCAACGAGGGCCTGGTGGACGGGCCCGCCGCCGAGGCCTGGTTCGCGCAGCCGTCGGGCCTGGCGGCGGCCGGGGACCGGCTGTGGGTCGCCGACTCCGAGACCTCGGCGCTGCGCTGGGTCGACGCCGACGGAGCCGTGCACACCGCCGTCGGCAGCGGGCTGTTCGACTTCGGGCACCGCGACGGCGAGGCCGGCCAGGCGCTGCTCCAGCACCCGCTGGGCGTGACCGCCCTGCCCGACGGCTCGGTGGCCGTCTGCGACACGTACAACCACGCCCTGCGCCGCTACGACCCCGCGACCGGCCAGGTCAGCACGCTGGCCACCGATCTGCGCGAGCCCAGCGACGCCGTGCTGGTCGGGGAGGAGATCGTGGTGGTGGAGTCCGCCCGGCACCGGCTGACCCGGCTGCGGCTGCCCGACGAGGCCGTGCGGGTCCAGGACGTCGCCCACCGCACGCAGCGGGCCGCCACCGACATCGCTCCCGGCACGCTCCGTCTCGACGTGGTCTTCCGGGCGCCGAACGGGCAGAAGCTCGACGACCGGTACGGGCCCTCCACGCGGCTGCTGGTGAGCTCCACGCCGCCCGAGCTGCTGGCCGGCGGCGAGGGGACCGGGACCGACCTGTTCCGCGACCTGGTGCTGGCCGACGGCATCACCGAGGGCGTGCTGCACGTCTCGGCGATGGCCGCGTCCTGCGACGACGACCCGGCCAACGAGTACCCGGCCTGCCACGTCCACCAGCAGGACTGGGGCGTGCCCGTACGGATCACCCCCGGCGGTGCCGGCCGGCTGCCGCTGGTCCTGGCCGGGATGGACGACTGAGGTGAGGAGGGGGGTGGGGCCGTTCCCGGCGGCTCCACCCCCGCCCCGGCACGGCCTGGCACGGCCCGGCCCGGCCCGGCACGGCCCGCCCCGGCCCGGCCCGCCCCGGCCGGGGCGCTCGCCGGCGGGCCGGTCAGCCCTCCAGGAAGGCCACCAGCGCGTTGGCGAGGAGGAACGGGTCGTCGGTGCCGCACAGTTCGCGGGCGCTGTGCATCGACAGGATCGCCACGCCGATGTCGACGGTCTGGATGCCGTGCCGGGCGGCGGTGATCGGGCCGATGGTGGTGCCGCACGGCATCGAGTTGTTGGAGACGAACGTCTGCCAGGGCACCCCGGCCCGCTCGCAGGCGGCGGCGAACACCGCACGGCCGCTGCCGTCGGTGGCGTAGCGCTGGTTGACGTTGACCTTCAGGATCGGCCCGCCGTTGGCCCGCGGGTGGTGCGAAGGGTCGTGCCGTTCAGCGTAGTTGGGGTGGACGGCGTGGCCGGTGTCGGAGGACAGGCAGATGGTGCCGGCGAAGGCGCGGGCGCGGTCCTCGTAGCTGCCGCCCCGGGCGAAGACGGATCGTTCCAGCACGTTGCCCAGCAGCGGGCCGTCCGCGCCGGTGTCCGACTGGGAGCCGTTCTCCTCGTGGTCGAAGGCGGCCAGGACCGGGATGTACTCCAGCTTCTGCGAGGTCGCGACGGCCGCCAGCGCGGCCGTACCGGCGTGCACGGAGACGAGGTTGTCCATGCGGGGGCCGGCCACCAGCTCGCGGTCGCGGCCGAGATAGGCGGGCGGCTCGATGGAGTGGACCATCAGGTCCCAGCCGGCCACCGAGCCGGCGGGCAGTCCCTCTTCCTCCTCCAGGAACGCGATCAGGTCGCCCTCCTGGACGTCGCCCAGGCCCCAGATCGGCTGCATGTGCCGCTGCTTGTCGAGCTTGAGGCCGTCGGTGTTGACCGACCGGTCGAGGTGGACGGCGAGTTGGGGCACGCGCAGCAGGGCGCGGTCGACGTTGACCAGCCGTTCGGAGCCGTCCCGCAGGGTCAGCCGGCCGGCCAGGCCGAGGTCCCGGTCCAGCCAGGTGTTGAGCAGGGTGCCGCCGTAGATCTCGACGGCGATCTGGCGCCAGCCCTGGGAGCCGGTGTCGGGCAGCGGCTTGACGCGCAGGTTGGGCGAGTCGGTGTGGGCCCCCACGATCCGGAACGGGGTGTGCGCCGCGGCGCCCTCGGGCACGTACCAGGCGATGATCGCCCCGCCGCGGAGCACGAACTTGCCGCCCGCGCTCGCGTCCCAGGCGTCCGTTTCCGACAACTGCCTGAAGCCTGCCTTCTCCAGTCGCTCGGCCGCACCGGCCACCGCGTGGTACGGCGAGGGGCTCGCCGCCAGGAAGGTCATCAGGTCGTCGGTGTGGCCGCGGTCGAAGCGGGCGGGAGAGCTCATGTGGTTCACCTTAACGACGGTCGTGTTCGCCATGGCCGGACTGTGGCGGATAGCCGACGGGCAGCCGCCGGAAGCAGGGGCCGCGGCGCAAGGTGAACCACGTCCCGGGCGGCTCAGCCCGGCGGACGCTCGAAGCGCCGCCGCAACTGCCTGCGCTCGCCCCGGCGGATGCGCGGGAGCATCTCCGGGGTCTGCGGGGAGCGCTGCGCGCGTCTCTTGCGTCCCGCGCAGAAGATACAGGCCTCACCCGGTGGAGCATCGGGGTCGATCGGCGCGCCGGGATGCTCGCTGCAGCCCGAGGCGTTGCGCGGGCGGGACAGCTCGCGGGCCACGATGAAGGCGCGGTGGACGTCGTCGGCGATGCGCACGAAGGCCTGGTCGGGCGAGGTGAGGGTGAGGTGGAAGCGCTGCTCGTCGACGGCCCGCAGGTAGGCCCGCAGCATGCCGAGCGTGTACGGGCCGTCCGGGACGGGGTAGCCGAGCCGGCGCTGCTCGGCGGGGGCCTGGCCGGCCGGGCCGGGGCCGGGCCGTCCGGTGCCGCCCTGGAACCGCAGCCCGAGCCGGCGCCGGTCGTTGCACAGCAGGCAGCGGCCCCAGCCCTCGGGGGCCTCGGGGTCCAGCGCGCCGTTGGGGTGGACGGGGCAGCCGGTGTAGCTCTTGGCCGGGGCCAGCCCGGCGGCCGTCCGGAAGGCGGTCCACAGGGCGTCGGTGACCGGCTCGTACTCGGCCGGGTGGGAGCCCTCGTAGAGCTCCTTCACCTGGTCGCCGAGGGTGCTCAGGCTGTCCTGAAGCTGCTTGAGGGCGTACGGGCGCCCCGTGGGCACGCTGTACCCCCGGCCGCCGGTGCGCTGCTGCTCCTGTGGACTCATGTCCACGAGCGTGCCACGAACCACGGACAACCGGGGAAACGGCCTGGTGAGCGGGGGGCGGGAGAGAAACGGGCAGCGGCCGGACCCCCTGTGCGAGGAGGGGTCCGGCCGCTGCGCGCGTACACCGCGTACGCGGGGTGACGAGGCTGCCGCGCCTGCTTAGAAGGCGGCCTCGTCGAGCTCCATGAGGGAGTTGTCGACGCCCTCGGCCAGCTCGCGCTGGACCGACAGGGCCGGCAGGACCTGGCCGGCGAAGAACTTCGCGGCGGCGATCTTGCCCTGGTAGAACGGCACGTCCTTGGCGGAGGCGGTCGGCAGCTTGGCGGCGGCCACGGCGGCGCCCTTGAGCAGCAGGTAGCCGACGACCACGTCACCGGAGGCCATGAGCAGGCGGGTGGTGTTCAGGCCCACCTTGTAGATGTTCTTGACGTCCTCGCCGGTGGCGGTGAGGTCGGTGATCATCTTGCCGACGATCGCCTCCAGGTCCACGGCGGCCTTGGCCAGCGCGTCGCGGGCCGGGGCCAGCTCCTCGCCGCCCTCGCCCTGGGCGAGGAACTTCTTGATCTCCTCGGAGAGGAGGTTCAGCGAGGCGCCCTGGTCGCGGACGATCTTGCGGAAGAAGAAGTCCTGGCCCTGGATGGCTGTGGTGCCCTCGTAGAGGGTGTCGATCTTGGAGTCCCGGATGTACTGCTCGATCGGGTACTCCTGCAGGTAGCCGGAGCCGCCGAAGATCTGCAGGGACTCGGCCAGCAGCGCGTAGGACTTCTCCGAGCCGTAGCCCTTGACGATCGGCAGGAGCAGGTCGTTCAGGCCGTGCAGCGCCTTGGCGTCCTCGCCGGCCGCCTCCTTGACCGCGATCTCGTCCTGGACGGTGGCGGTGTACAGCACGAGGGAGCGCATGCCCTCCGCGTACGCCTTCTGCGTCATCAGCGAGCGGCGGACGTCGGGGTGGTGGGTGATGGTGACCTTGGGCGCGTTCTTGTCCAGGAAGTCGGCCAGGTCGGTGCCCTGCACGCGCTCCTTGGCGTACTCCAGCGCGTTCAGGTAACCGGTCGAGAGCGTCGCGATGGCCTTCGTGCCGACCATCATCCGGGCGAACTCGATGATCATGAACATCTGGCGGATGCCGTCGTGCTTGTCGCCGATCAGCCAGCCCTTGGCGGGGTGCTGGTCGCCGAAGGTCATCTCGCACGTGTTGGAGGCCTTCAGGCCCATCTTGTGCTCGACGTTGGTGGCGTAGACGCCGTTGCGCTCGCCCAGCTCGCCGGTCTCCCAGTCGAAGTGGAACTTCGGGACGAGGAACAGCGACAGGCCCTTGGTGCCGGGGCCGTGGCCCTCGGGGCGGGCGAGGACGTAGTGGAGGATGTTCTCCTCCATGTCGTGCTCACCCGAGGTGATGAAGCGCTTGACGCCCTCGATGTGCCAGGAGCCGTCCTCCTGCTGGACCGCCTTGGTACGGCCGGCGCCCACGTCCGAGCCGGCGTCCGGCTCGGTGAGGACCATGGTGGAGCCCCAGCGCTTCTCGACGGCGATCTGGGCGATCTTCTTCTGCGCCTCGTTGCCCTCGGCGTGCAGGATGCCGGCGAAGGCGGGGCCGGAGGAGTACATCCACACGGCCGGGTTCGCGCCGAGCAGCAGCTCCGCGTAGGCCCAGATCAGGGAGCGCGGGGAGGTGGTGCCGCCGATCTCCTCCGGCAGGCCCAGGCGCCAGTACTCGGAGTCCATGAAGGCCTTGTACGACTTCTTGAACGAGGCCGGGACCGGGGCGGTGTTGGTCTCGGGGTCGAACACCGGCGGGTTGCGGTCGGCGTCCGCGAAGGACTCCGCGAGGTCGTTCTCCGCGAGGCGGGCGATCTCGTCCAGGATGCTCTTGGCGGTCTCGACGTCCATCTCCGCGAACGGACCGGAGCCGTACTGCGTGTCGCGGCCGAGCACCTCGAAGAGGTTGAACTCGATGTCGCGGAGATTCGACTTGTAGTGGCCCATTGCGACGGCTCCGTTAAGGCTCGGGGAGGCATTCCTCGTACGCGTACCAATCGGTAACGTCATGATGCTACCCGCCGGTAATAAGAATCAACCCCCGTCCGACGACTGTGACCAGCGTCAAGCGTGGCGGGAATCCGTGCCCTGACGGCGAGGGGTGCTCGGTAGGCTTCGGCCCATGTACGGCTACGACCAGAACGTGAGCGCGGGCCACGCGGGGCAGAATTACGCCGCTCCGCAGCATCCGCAGCAGATGGCGGGCGGGTACGCCGAGCAGCCGCTGTACCCCGAGCCCTCCCCGCCCTCGCTCGCCGACGCCGTGCGGGCCTTCACGACCGGGTCGCTGTCGGCCGAGGACTTCCAGCAGATCTTCGCCACGTCGAAGGTCTACTGCCCGCGCGGGGACACCCCCGGGTTCCTGGCGCTGCACAACACCCAGCAGCCGGTGATCCCGATGTTCACCACGCTCAAGGAGCTGCGCCGGTACGCCGGCAAGGAGTCCAAGTACTTCGTGATCACCGGCGCCGAGGTGATCGACCTGCTGCCCACCGGGTACGGCTTCGTCCTCGACATGGAGGGCGACCACCGGATGGTCTTCGACGCGAAGGCGGTCGAGCAGATGGTCGACTACGCGATGCGCCGCATGTACGGCTAGACGGAGGCCTGACGCCTGCACGTACGCCTGCGCGTACACGGATCTCCCGGGGAGGGGCGCGTGCTACGGATCCACTTCTCGCTGGAGGACCTGCTCAGCGTCACCTTCGCCGCCGAGCCCTACCCCTTGGTGGAGCTCGCCCTCGCGATGGCGGCCTGGCAGCGCGACGACGAGCGGGCCGTCTTCGGGCCCTGGCGGGGCCGGCTCTCGCGGGAGCTGCCCGGCCGGGCCGTCGGCCCGCTGCTGGAGCTGCTGCGGCCGGACGGGGACAACCCGCCGTTCCTGGAGCCGTTCGTCCGCGACCTCGACGAGGCCCTGGCCGTGGTCCGCGAGGCCGGCACCCGGCTGACCGACGACGAGCTGCGCCGGGTGGCGGGCCGGGCCCGGGGCCCGGTGACCTGGCTGCGGGCGCTGTGGGACCAGGAGGCGGGGGCCTGGGAGCAGCTCGGGGCCGCGCTGCGGGCCGGGCACGAGACGGTGATCGCCCCGCACCGGGACCGGATCCGCGCCGCCTTCCGGGCCGATGTCGCCTGGCGGACCCGGCTGATGGCCTCCCACGGCATCAAGGCGGTCCTGACGAGCACCCATCCGGACGCGCGCTGGGACGGCTCGGTCCTGGAGGTGGGGCGCCCGCCCGACTACGAGGTGCGCCTGGCCGGCCAGGGACTGCTCCTGATGCCCTCGGTCTTCTGGACCGGCCGGCCGCTGCTGGCCGGCTCCGCGCCGGACGGCAGCGGCGGGGGCCGGCCGGTGCTGCTCTACCCGGCGCTGACCCCGTTCCCGCTGACCGCCGGCGAGCCGGCGCCGGGGCCGGACCCGCTGGACGCGCTGCTGGGGCGGACCCGGGCGGCGGTGCTCCAGCACCTGGTGCAGCGGCGTACGACCACCGAACTGGCCCGGGACCTGGCCATCAGCCTGCCCTCGGCCTCCGAGCACGCCCGGACGCTGCGGGCGGCGGGCCTGATCACCACCGAACGCGAGGGCAAGGCGGTGCTGCACACGGCCACCGGCCTCGGCGTCGACCTCCTCCACGGCACCCGCTGACGCGGCCCCGCAGGCTCGGCGGCCCCGCACGGTCGGCGGCTTCGCACGCTCAGCGGCCCTGGTCCCGCCGCACCCGGCGCCGCCACCACACGGCCGCCACCGCGCACCCGGCCACGACCAGGGCCCCGTAGAGCCACAGGGGCAGGACGTCCGGGCGGTGGGCCAGCGAGGTCCGCATCCCGGCCACGGTGACGACGCCGACGGCGTGGGCGCCGCCCTCCGGGTCCGTGTACGCGGTCGCCCAACGCCACAGCAGGTAGGCGGCCAGGCAGAACACCCCCCACGCGGCGAGGTACGGCCACGGCGGGCCGGGCAGCGGCTCCAGCGGCCCGGTCGGGGCCCACCGCCAGGAGGCGTAGCCGACGGCCACGGTGGCGGCCGCGAGGGCGGCCGCGGCGCCGAGCACCGCCGACGGGGACGGCGGCTGGGCCGGAGCGGTGGTGCCGGTCCGGCTGCCGGTGTCGTCCGCGGTGTCCGTGCCGTTGTCGTTGCTGGTCACTGCCACTCCTGCCGAGATGCGGGTACGCGGGGGAGGACGCGGCGCGGGGGGCGGTGGTTGATCGGGAATGGGACGAGTGACGCCACCGTTGTGTGCGGGTGTGGCAGAAAGTTCGAGTTTCAACTAAACTCGGAGCAGAAGGAGGTCCGACCATGCCTGCAGTGACTGTGGAGAACCCGCTCACGCTTCCCCGGGTGGCCGCGCCGGCCGATGCCGTGGCGCGCCCCGTGCTGGCCGTGACGAACGCGCCGAGCGGCTTCGAGGGCGAGGGCTTCCCCGTGCGCCGTGCGTTCGCGGGGATCAACTACCAGTACCTGGACCCGTTCATCATGATGGACCAGATGGGCGAGGTGGAGTATCAGCCCGGGGAGCCGAAGGGCACCCCGTGGCACCCGCACCGCGGCTTCGAGACGGTCACGTACATCATCGACGGGATCTTCGACCACCAGGACTCCAACGGCGGTGGCGGCACCATCACCAACGGCGACACCCAGTGGATGACGGCCGGCTCGGGCCTCCTCCACATCGAGGCCCCGCCGGAGCACCTGGTCGTGTCCGGCGGCCTCTTCCACGGCCTCCAGCTGTGGGTGAACCTGCCGGCGAAGGACAAGATGATGGCGCCGCGCTACCAGGACATCCGCGGCGGCAACGTCCAGCTGCTGACGTCCCCCGACGGCGGCGCACTGCTCCGCGTCATCGCCGGCGAGCTGGACGGCCACCAGGGCCCCGGCATCACGCACACCCCGATCACGATGATCCACGCGACGCTCGCCCCCGGCGCGGAGGTCACCCTGCCGTGGCGGGAGGACTTCAACGGCCTGGCGTACGTGCTCGCGGGCCGCGGCTCGGTGGGCGCCGAGCGCCGTCCGATCCACCTGGGCCAGACGGCCGTCTTCGGCACCGGCTCCTCGCTCACCGTCCGCGCGGACGAGAAGCAGGACTCCCACACCCCGGACCTGGAGGTCGTCCTCCTCGGCGGACAGCCCATCCGCGAGCCCATGGCCCACTACGGCCCGTTCGTCATGAACACCCGCGAGGAACTCCAGCAGGCGTTCGACGACTTCCAGAAGGGCCGCCTGGGCACGATCCCGGCCGTCCACGGAATGTCCGAGGGCGGGCTGTAACCAGGGCCCCCCGGAGCCGGCGCGCTACCGCGCCGGCTCCGCCGCGTCCGGGCCCCCGTACCGGTCCCGGAGTTCCGAGATGATGCCGAAGGCTGCTGCGGTCAGGGGGACCGACAGGAGCATGCCGAGGATGCCTGCCACGCCGGCGCCTGCGGTGATGGCCAGCATGACCACCGCCGGGTGCATCTGGACCGTGCGGCTCTGGATCATCGGCTGGAGGACGTGGCCCTCCAGGACCTGGACCGCCAGGACCACGCCCAGGGCCCACAGGCCGATGAACCAGCCGCGGTCGGCGAAGGCGACCAGGACGGCGACCGTGCCGGAGACGAAGGCGCCCAGGTACGGGATGTAGGCGCCGACGAAGACCAGGGCGGCCAGGCCCACCGCGCCCGGCACGCGCAGGACCAGCAGGCCGATGCCGATGCACAGGGCGTCGATGAGGGCGATGAACGTCGTGCCGCGCATGAAGCCCTCGACGGCCTCGAACGCGCGCCGGGCCATCGCCTCCAGCATGTCCCCGGCCTGACGCGGAGCCAGCGAGCGCAGCGTGAGCACCGCGCGGTCGCCGTCGCGCAGGAAGAAGAAGCTGAGCAGGAGGGCGAGGACGGCCTCGGCGATCACCTCGCCCACCACGCTGATGCCGGCGATCACCCCGGAGGCGGCGGTGCCGCCGAACTTGGTCAGCAGGTCCTTGGCGTTCGCGGCCAGGTCCTCCAGCGAGGTGCCGGCCGCCCCGAGGTGCCCGGCCAGGTCCTCACCGGCCCGGCGCAGGCTGACGATGATCTGGTCCCCGGTGTTCACGAGCACGCTCGCCACGACGTACGCCGCCCCGCCGAACACCACCACCACGGCCAGGCAGGTCAGCGCCGCGGCCAGCGACCGGTTCACCCGCATCCGGATCAGCCGCCGGTACAGCGGCCCCAGCAGGGCGGTGCCGAGCAGGGCCAGCAGCACCGGGGTGACGGCGGTACGGAACACCGTGCACAGCCACACCAGGACGGCCGCGACACCGGTCAGGAGCAGGAAGACCACGCACCAGGCGGCCAGCCGCCGGACGGGCTCGGGGAGCAGGGAGCTGATCACGCCCCATCCAACCACGCACGGGCGGCGCGGCCGGCTCAGGCGGAGTCCGGCTTGGACCGCTCGAACAGCTCGAACCAGATCGACTTGCCCTCGCCGCGCGGGTCCACGCCCCAGGCGTCCGCCAGCATCTCCATCAGCAGCACACCGCGGCCGCTGGAGGCCATCTCGCCCGGGTGCCGCTTGTGCGGCAGCTCGTCGGAGCCGTCGGCGACCTCCACCCGCAGCCGCCGGGCGCCGAGCTCGCCCACCGCCTCGGCGACCAGCAGCGCGTCGCCGTCGGTGTGCATCAGCACGTTGGTGACCATCTCCGACACCATCAGCACCGCCGAGTCCACCTGCTCCGGGTCCGCCCAGTCGTGCAGCAGCTCGCGCACCTGCCGGCGGGCACCGGAGATCCGCTCGGGCTCGGCCTGCGCCACGGTCAGCATGGTCCGGCGGGCCGGCCGGACCAGGTGCTCGGCCGGGGCTCCGCACCCGCAGCCCGGGCCCTCGCGGCACAGCAGCACCACCGCTATGTCGTCCTCGCGGCGGTCGGCGAGAGGGCCGGTGGTGTGGTGCGAGGAGGGCCCGTGCACGGCCTGGACCAGCAGGTCGGCGAGCTTCTCCAGGCCCTCGGTGACATGCGCCTCGGACTCCAGGACGGCGCGCAGCCGCGCCCAGCCGGTGTCCAGGTCGTGCCCGCCGGTCTCGATCAGCCCGTCGGTGCACAGCATCATCGTCTCGCCCGGCTCCAGCGTGAACCGGGTCGTCGGGTAGTCGGTGTCCGCGACGATGCCCAGCGGCAGCCCGCCCGCCGTGGGGCGCAGCAGCACGGTGCCGTCGGGCATCCGGATCGCCGGGTCCGGGTGGCCGGCCCGGGCCACCTCCAGCACTCCGGTCTCCGGGTCGCACTCCACGTACAGGCAGGTGGCGAAGCGGGGGATGTGGAAGTCCTCCGCGGAGTCCTCGGCGGAGCCGTCGACCGCCGCGGCCGTGCCGGACGAGAAGGGATCGCCCGACTGGAGGCCGGACAGGAAGCGGGAGGCCCGGGAGAGCACCGCGTCCGGCCGGTGGCCCTCCGAGGCGTACGCGCGGACGGCGATCCGGAGCTGGCCCATCAGCCCGGCCGCGCGCACGTCGTGGCCCTGCACATCCCCGATGACCAGGGCGAACCGGCCCGAGGGCAGCGGGATCATGTCGTACCAGTCGCCGCCCACCTGCAGGCCGCCGCCGGTGGGCACGTAGCGCGCGGCCACCTGCATGCCCGGGATCTGCGGGCCCAGGGTCGGCATCATCGAGCGCTGCAGGCCGGTGGTCAGCTCCCGCTCGGACTCGGCCACGCCGGCCCGCTGGAGGGCCTGGGCCAGCATCCGGGCCACGGTGGTCAGCACCGACCGCTCGTCGGGGGAGAAGGAGACCGGCTGCTTGAAGGCGGCCATCCAGGCGCCCATGGTCCGGCCGGCCACGATCAGCGGGACGAAGGCCCACGAGACCCGGCCGAAGCGCTGGGCGAGCGGCCAGGTGGCCGGGAACCGCCGTTTGTAGTCCTCCGGCGTGGGCAGGTAGATCGCCCGGCCGGTGCGGACCACCTCGGCGGCCGGGTAGTCGGTGTCCAGCCGCATGTGCGAGAAGGGGCCCTCGTCGTCCGGGCCGTGCCCGTGGTGGCCGATGACCGACAGCCGGTCGCCCTCCACCCCGAAGACGGCCAGCCCGTCCGGGCTGAACCCGGGCATCGACAGCGACGCCGCCACCCGCAGCACCTCGGCGGTCGACCGCGCCTCCGCCAGCGCCCGGCCGGCGTCCAGCAGGAAGGCCTCCCGCGAGCGCCGCCAGTCCCCGGTGATCGGGGTGTGCGCGGCGGTGGTCCCCGGCTGCGGCTCGGCGATCTCCTGGAGCGTGCCGATCAGCTCGTAGTCCGGCCGGCCCCCGTCCGAACGGTTCTCCAACGGCTTGGACCGGGTGCGTACGGTACGCAGCACGCGCCCGTCCTCGTCCATGATCCGCAGCCGGGCCTCGGCGAGGGTGCCCTCGGCGACGGCGAGGTTCACGATCCCGTTGATCTCGTTCCAGTCCACCGGGTGGAAGCGGGACCGCACCGCGGCCTCGGGCAGGACGACGGGTTCGGCGGGCAGGCCGAGCAGCCGGGCGGCCTCGCCGTCGAGGGCGACCGTGCCGGCGGCGTTGTCCCACCGCCACAGGCCCGTCGCGATGGCGGCCAGGACGTCCTCGGTACGCACCCCGCCATGTTTACAGGTCATCGCGGCGCTCCGCCCGTCCGGATCCGGCGCAGGTCGGGCGCGGACGCGGGCGGTAACCTTGTGAGGGTTGTATCCACCTGCTATCGCGAAGAACTGGATGAATGATGCATCGGTACAGGTCCCACACCTGCGGCGAGCTCCGTGCCTCTGACGTCGGCGCCGACGTCCGGCTGAGCGGCTGGCTGCACAATCGTCGAGACCTGGGCGGCATCCTCTTCATCGATCTGCGCGACCACTACGGCATCACGCAGCTCGTCGCCCGTCCCGGCACCGCCGCCGCGGAGGTCCTGGACAAGCTGTCCAAGGAGACCGTCGTCCGCGTCGACGGCAAGGTCGTCTCCCGCGGCGCCGAGAACATCAACCCCGACCTCGCCACCGGCGAGATCGAGATCGAGGCCGCCGAGGTCGAGGTGCTGGGCGCCGCCGCCCCGCTGCCGTTCACGATCAACACCGACGACGGGGTGAACGAGGAGCGCCGTCTGGAGTACCGCTTCCTCGACCTGCGCCGCGAGCGCATGCACCGCAACATCATGCTGCGCTCCGCCGTGATCGCCGCGATCCGCCACAAGATGGTCGCCCTCGGCTTCAACGAGATGGCCACCCCGATCCTGACCGCGACCTCCCCCGAGGGCGCGCGCGACTTCGTGGTGCCGTCCCGCCTGAACCCCGGCAAGTTCTACGCCCTGCCGCAGGCCCCGCAGCAGTTCAAGCAGCTGCTGATGATCTCCGGCTTCGACCGCTACTTCCAGATCGCGCCGTGCTTCCGCGACGAGGACGCCCGCGCCGACCGCTCGCCGGGCGAGTTCTACCAGCTCGACGTGGAGATGTCCTTCGTCGAGCAGGAGGACGTCTTCCAGCCCATCGAGAAGCTGATGACCGAGCTCTTCACCGAGTTCGGCGGCGGCCGCGAGGTCACCTCGCCGTTCCCGCGGATCCCGTTCCGCGAGTCGATGCTGAAGTACGGCAACGACAAGCCCGACCTGCGCGCCAAGCTGGAGCTCGTCGACATCACGGACGTCTTCGAGAACTCCGAGTTCAAGGCGTTCGCCGGCAAGCACGTCCGCGCCCTGCCGGTGCCGGACACCGCCGCCCAGCCGCGCAAGTTCTTCGACGGGCTCGGCGAGTTCGCGATCTCGCTCGGCGCGAAGGGCCTGGCCTGGGTGCGCGTCGGCGAGGACGGCTCGCTGACCGGCCCGATCGCCAAGTTCCTCACCGAGGAGAACGTCAAGGTCCTCACCGAGCGCCTCGGCCTGGCGGCCGGCCACGCCGTGTTCTTCGGCGCGGGCGAGTTCGACGAGGTCTCCAAGATCATGGGCCCGGTCCGGGTCGAGGCCGCCAAGCGCGCCGGCCAGTTCGAGGAGAACGTCTTCCGCTTCTGCTGGATCGTCGACTTCCCGATGTACGAGCGGGACGAGGAGACCGGCAAGATCGACTTCTCCCACAACCCGTTCTCCATGCCGCAGGGCGGCATGAAGGACCTGGAGGAGAAGGACCCGCTGGACATCCTGGCGTGGCAGTACGACATCGTCTGCAACGGCATCGAGCTGTCCTCGGGCGCCATCCGCAACCACGAGCCCGAGGTCATGCTCAAGGCCTTCGAGATCGCCGGTTACGAGGCGGAGACCGTGGAGCGCGAGTTCGCGGGCATGCTGCGCGCGTTCCGCCTCGGCGCCCCGCCGCACGGTGGCATCGCCCCGGGCGTGGACCGCATCGTGATGCTGCTGGCCGACGAGCCGAACATCCGCGAGACCATCGCCTTCCCCCTCAACGGCAATGCCCAGGACCTGATGATGGGCGCGCCGACGGAGCTGGAGGAGGCCCGCCTGCGCGAGCTGAACATCGCGCTGCGCAAGCCGGTGGAGAAGAAGACCGCCGCCGGTGAGCGGCCGGTCTCCGAGGCGGTCCACCCGGACGCCGCGCGCTGAGCCGTGCCGGGGCCGGCTGAGCCGAGCTGAGCTGAGCCGAGCTGAACGGGAAGGGGCCCGGGATCCGTACGGATCCCGGGCCCCTTCGTCGTCGCGGGCCGTCGTCGCCGGTGGCTCAGAAGTCGGCCAGGACGCCCTTGAGGAGGGCGGCCGAGGTCAGTTCGGCCGGGGCCGGGCCGGCGTGGAAGAAGCCGGTGTTGTCCAGGTCGAGCTTGCGGACGAAGTCGAACGCCTTGGAGTCCAGGTCGCCGAACGCGACGAACTGCCAGTGGATGTCGTACGCCGCCGCGTCGACCAGGGCCTGGCGGGCCGGCTGGCGGTTGTCGGGGGCGCCGTCGGTCTGGAAGACCACGAAGGCCGGGCCTTCGCCGCCCTGCTTGACGTAGTGCTCGACGACCTGCTCGACCGCCACGTGGTAGCTGGTGCGGCCCATGCGGCCGAGCGCGGAGTGCTGGGCCTCGACCCAGCCCTCGTGCGTGTCCAGGGTGAGGTCGGCGGTGCCGTCCACCTCGGTGGAGAAGAACACCGTGTGCACGGTGGCCTGCTCGTCCAGGTGCGCGGCCAGGGCCAGGGTGTGCTCGGCCAGGTGCTGGACGCTGCCGTCCTTGTAGAACGGTCGCATCGAGCCGGAGCGGTCCAGGACCAGGTAGACGCGGGCCCGGGCCCTTGCCTTCCCCTTGCCGCGCAGCACCTGCCCGGCCGCCTTGTACGCCCCGGCGACCCCGGCGGCCCGCCGCTTCACCTGCGCCAACGCCACCGCAGGCCCGACCTCCGCCCCAGCCACTACGGGCTCGGCCTCGGCCTCGGCCGCGACGGGCTCGGGCTCCGGCTCGGGCTCGGCGGCTACGGCGACCACCTCGGGCTCGGCCTCGGCCGCGACGGGCTCGGGCTCCGGCTCGGGCTCGGCGGCTACGGCGACCACCTCGGGCTCGGGCTCCGCCGCGACGGGCTCGGGCTCGGCGACCGGCGCCTCGGCCACGACGGGCTCGGGCTCCGGCTCGGGCTCGGCGGCTACGGCGACCACCTCGGGCTCGGGCTCCGCGACCGGCTCGGCCTCGGCCGCGACCGGCTCCGGCTCGGCCGCGACCGGCTCCGGCTTCGGGGTGGGGGGCGGGGT
>NZ_RPRY01000157.1 GCF_003949795.1 Streptomyces sp. WAC06614 | reverse complement strand
GGAGGAGTGGGGCCCGTGGGGCCAGGAGTGGTGGGGCCTTGGGCGGGACCACGGCGGTATGACTATTCGGTCCTCCGCGATGGCGGGAGCCACGCGCCCTACGCTCTGAGGACGCTGCGCGATCTTGGGCCGTGGCTGTGGCCAGGGCCCGGGGAACGCCCGAGCCCACCGCAGGAGCGCGATGCCCGACAGCCACGCCCCGGAACCAGGCGCCGCCCACCACGGCTCGGCCGCCGACCCCACGACGCTGCTGCTCGCCGGCGCCCGCCTCACGGACGGGCGGACGGTCGACGTCCGGCTCAGCGGCGGCCGCATCCAGGCCGTCGGCACCGTCGGCAGCCTGCCGGCCCCGTCCCCCTCCCGGGTCGACCTCACCGGCTACCTGCTGCTGCCCGCTCCCGCCGAGCCCCACGCCCACGGCGACACCGCGCTCACCGCCGACACGGCCGGCCCGGTGTCGTACGCCGTCGACGAAGTGCAGCGCCGGGCCACCGAGGCGGCCCTGCTCCAGCTCGGCCACGGGGCCACCGCGGTCCGCTCGCACGTCCGGATCGGCGACGTCCACGGCCTGACTCCGCTGGAGGCCGTGCTCCAGGCCCGCCGCTCCCTGCGCGGACTCACCGACCTCACCGCCGTCGCCGTGCCCCGTCTCCTCACCGGCGTGGCCGGCGCCGACGGACGGGCGATGCTGCGCGACGCGCTCAAGATGGGCGCGGCGGTGGTGGGCGGCTGCCCCGATCTCGACCCGGACCCGACCGGCTTCCTGGAGGCCGTCCTCGAACTCGCCGCCGAACACGGCTGCCCCGTGGACCTCCACACCGACGGCGACGACCCGGCCCGCCTGGCCCGCCTGGCGGCGATGGCCGGCGGACTGCGCCCCGGCGTGTCCATCGGCCCGTGCGGCGGCCTCACCCGGCTCCCCCTGGACGTGGTCACCCGCGCCGCCGACCAACTGGCGGCGGCCGGCGTCAGGGTGACGTGCCTTCCGCAGGGCGACTGCGCCGCCCTGGAACGCCGCGGCCCCCGCCCGGCCCCGGTCCGGCTGCTGCGCACCGGGGGCGTCCGCGTCGCCGCCGGCAGCGGCGCCCTGCGCGACGCCGGCAACCCGGTCGGCCGGGGCGACCCCCTGGAGGCCGCCTACCTCCTCGCCTCGCAGGGCGGCCTGCGCCCGGCCGAGGCCTACGACACCGTCAGCACCGAGGCCAGGGAGGCGATGGGCCTGCCGGAGGTCCGGGTGGAGGCCGGCTTCCCGGCCGAACTCCTCGCCGTGCGCGGCGACCGGATCGCCGGCGTGCTCTCCCTCGCCTACAGCCGCATCGTCATCCACCGCGGCCGGGTGGTGGCTCGCACCAGCGCGGTGCGCGAGTACTGCGACTCGGCGGTCGCGGTGGCGCTGGACCTCCCCCGGCAGGGCCGTATGGAGCCAGGTCCCTGAGCGGCTGCGGGCGGCCGCGCGCCCGCCGTCGTACGGTCGGTCCATGCGCATCGTCATCGCGGGTGGACACGGTCAGATCGCGCTGCGGCTGGAACGGCTGCTCAGCGCGCGCGGATACGAGGTCGCGGGCATCATCCGCGACCCGGCACAGGGCGACGACCTACGGCTGGTCGGCGCCGAACCGGTGCTGTGCGACCTGGAGTCGGCCTCGGTCGAACAGGTCGCCGCGGTCCTCCAGGGCGCGGAGGCCGTGGTCTTCGCCGCCGGCGCGGGCCCGGGCAGCGGGCCGGCCCGCAAGGACACGGTGGACCGGGGCGCGGCGGTCCTGTTCGCCGACGCGGCCGAACGCGCCCGGGTCCGCCGCTTCGTGATGGTCTCCTCGATGGGCGCGGACGCCCGCCATCCGGGCGACGACGTCTTCGACGCCTACCTGCGCGCCAAGGGCGAGGCCGACGACCACCTGCGCACCCGGATCGGCCTGGAGTGGACGGTCCTGCGCCCCGGGGCGCTGACCGACGAGCCCGGCACCGGCCTGGTCCGGCTGGCGGCGCACACCGGCCGCGGGTCGATCCCGCGCGACGACGTGGCGGCGGTGCTGGCCGAGCTGATCGACACTCCGGCGACGGCGGGCCTCACCCTGGAACTGGTCTCCGGCTCCACCCCGTTCCCGGTGGCGGTGAGGGACGTCGCAGGCAACTGAGGCCCCTCCGAGGCCCCCACCCGGCGGGCGCACGCCGAAGGCCCCCAGGCGATGGATGGACGGCCGCACCAAGGGCCCCGACGCGCGTGGCGGTCCCCGATGGCCCGGGGGTCCCCGAGCCCCGCGGGTCGCGACGGCCCCAGGAGTCCCGCGAGACCTGCGGGCCCCAACGGTCCCGGGGGTCCCGCGAGGCCCTGGGCCCCGGGTCCCGGCCGGTCAGAAGTCGACCGTCACCTGGTCGTCGGACCGGCCGACCGAATCCTGGTCGTACGTGCGCTCGTACGCCCGCCGGATCCGCTCGACGCGCACGTTGCGCTCCTCGGCCTCGGTCTCCGGGTAGAGGAGCACGAGCTCGTACGACCGCTCGCGTACGAGGTCCCCGTCCTGCTCCCGCCACTGCCCGCGCCCCTCGTGGAGCGTCAGCCCTTCCGGGAACGCGGGCGTCACGACCCGGTCCAGGAACGCCGCGAACTCCTGCTCGCGCACTTCACCGCCCCCGGTCCGCTGGGTCCCGAAGTACAGCCGGGTCTCGTGGTACGACTCCCCCACGTCCCCCTGCAACGCCCCCACCAGAGCCGGAATCCCGGCCCCCAGCAGGGCGAGCAGCACCCCGCCACCAACCTTCCCCCGTGCCTTCGCAGTCCACTTCACGCCGGGACAACGACACCGAGGACCGTCCGGATACGCCCCATCACTTCCGTTTTGCGCGGCCCACCTTGACCCGACCCGACCGCCGACCGGGCCCCTGACGCCGCACACCTCCACGACTACTCTCCGTAGTCGCGCGCGATGTCGAAGAAGCCCCCTTGATCACGTTTCCGCAGATCAAGAGGGCTCTCTTCGCGTGGCGGCGCCAGGATTCGAACCTGGGTAGGCTAAGCCGACGGATTTACAGTCCGCTCCCATTGGCCACTCGGGCACACCGCCATGGGATGTCGCTTCGAGTTCGCCTCTCGGCGGTGCTCTCTGGCAACGACGTAAACAATACCCGATGCTCAGGGATGCTTCGCCACAGGATTGATCGGCACTTCGGGCGGGTGCGGTGGCTAGGCTTTGCCCCGAGCAATCGCAGCCGACATCAAGGAGCCACAGCACATGGCCGACTCCAGTTTCGACATCGTCTCGAAGGTCGAGCGGCAGGAGGTCGACAACGCCCTCAACCAGGCCGCCAAGGAGCTCTCGCAGCGTTACGACTTCAAGGGCACCGGCGCCTCCATCTCCTGGTCCGGCGAGAAGATCCTGATGGAGGCGAACTCCGAGGAGCGGGTCAAGGCCGTCCTCGACGTGTTCGAGACCAAGCTGGTCAAGCGGCAGATCTCGCTCAAGGCCCTGGACGCGGGCGAGCCGCAGCTCTCCGGCAAGGAGTACAAGATCTTCGCGACGATCCAGGAGGGCATCTCCCAGGAGAACGCCAAGAAGGTCGCCAAGATCATCCGCGACGAGGGCCCCAAGGGCGTCAAGGCGCAGGTGCAGGGCGACGAGCTGCGCGTCAGCTCCAAGAGCCGTGACGACCTCCAGGCCGTCCAGCAGCTGCTCCGCGAGAAGGACCTGGACTTCGCGATCCAGTTCGTGAACTACCGCTAAAGATCGGCGCTCGCCGGTCGCACGCGGCGCGCGTGCGGCGCGCGCCCCTCCGCAGACCCCCTGTGGTCACTTGGCGCGGGTGGATGACACCCACCACGCTGGGTGACGTCCATCACATACGTGGCAGGGGGTTCTCGCATGCTCGGGGCCGGCACATTCCGCGAAGACCTCGGGGCATCCGTCGTCGTCGCGCTGGTCGCACTTCCGCTCTGCGTGGGCGTGGCCGTCGCCTCCGGTGTGCCCGCAGAGCTGGGGATCGTCACCGGAGTGGTGGGCGGGCTCCTCGTCGGCTCCTTCCGGGGCAGCTCCTTGCAGGTCAGCGGGCCCGCCGCGGGACTGACCGTGCTCGTGTACGAGGCCGTGCAGGCGCACGGCCTCGCCGCGCTCGGGGTGCTGGTGCTGGCTGCCGGGGCGGTGCAGCTGGGCATGGGGGCACTGCGGCTCGGGCGGTGGTTCCGGGCGATCTCCGTCGCCGTCGTGCAGGGCATGCTGGCCGGGATCGGCCTGGTGCTGATCACCGGGCAGGTCTACGCCCTCGGGGACGCCTCCGCCCCCGGTGGCATGCCCGCGAAGCTCGGCGGGCTGACGGGGCTGGCCGGCCGGGCCGAGTGGACGGCCGTGGTGCTCGGGCTGGGGACCGTACTGATCATGGTCGGCTGGCAGCGGATGCCGGACCGGGTCCGGGTGGTGCCCGGGGCGCTGGTCGGGGTGGCGGCCGCCACCGCTGCCGCGGCGGCGCTGTCCCTGCCGGTGCAGCGGGTGGAGGTGGCCGGGGTGCTCTCCACCGTGCAACCGGTCGGCCTCGCCGACCTCGGGTTGCTGCTCTCCCCGGGAGCCGTCGGCACCGTCGTCGCGCTCGCACTCATCGCCTCCGCCGAGACGCTGTTCAGCGCGGCCGCCGTGGACCGGATGCACGACGGGCCGCGGACCGACTACGACCGCGAACTCGTCGCCCAGGGCATCGGCAACACCGTCTGCGGGCTGCTCGGGGCGCTGCCCATGACCGCGGTGATCGTGCGCAGCGCGGCCAACGTGCAGGCCGGGGCCCGCACCCGGGCGTCACGGGTGCTGCACGGCGCCTGGCTGCTGCTGTTCGCCGTGGCGCTGCCGCAGGCGCTGTCGGCAGTGCCGCTGGCCGCCCTGGCCGGGGTGCTGCTGCACGCCGGGTGGAAGCTGCTGCCGGCGCGGGCGGTCGTCGCGCTGTGGCGCACGCACCGGGGCGAGGCGGTGGTGCTCGTGGCGACGGCCGGGGCGATCGTGACCACGAACCTCTTCGAAGGGGTGCTCGTCGGCCTGACCCTGGCCGTCGCCAAGGCCGCCTGGGAGACCTCCCACGTGCAGGTGGAACAGGTCTGGGAGGACGGCACCCTGTGCCTGCGGGTGATGGGCAACGCCAGCTTCCTGCGGCTGCCCAAGCTGCTGGACGTGCTGGAGGCGCAGCCGGGCGACCGGCCGGTGCGGCTCGACCTGAGCGGGCTGCGCCACCTGGACCACGCCTGTCTGACCGCCCTGGACGGCTGGGCCCGCCAGCGGGAGCGGCGCGCGGCAGCCCCCGGCCGGGAGGGCGCCCCCGAGCCGGGCTAGCATCCGGCGCGTGGAACGCGAGTTGAGACGCACGCTCGGGGTCACCGACGCCGTGGTCGTCGGGCTGGGCGCCATGATCGGCGCGGGCATCTTCGCCGCCCTCGGTCCGGCGGCCGCCTCGGCGGGCAGCGGGCTGCTGGGGGCGCTGGCGCTGGCGGCGGTGGTGGCGTACGGGAACGCGCATTCCTCGGCGAGGCTGGCCGCCCGGTACCCGGCGTCCGGCGGCACGTACGTCTACGGGCGCGAGCGGCTCGGGCCCTTCTGGGGATATCTGGCCGGCTGGGGCTTCGTGATCGGCAAGACCGCATCCTGCGCGGCCATGGCCCTGACCGTCGGGGCGTACGTCTGGCCAGGTCAGGAGCGTGCGGTGGCGGTGGCCGCGGTGGTGGCGCTGACCGCGGCGAACTACGGGGGCGTGCAGAAGTCCGCCCGGATCGCCCGGGTGATCGTGGCGGCGGTACTGACGGTGCTGGCCGCCGTGGTGGTGGCCTGCCTGGGCTCGGCCGCGGCCGACGCCGGGCGGCTGACCGGGGAGGCCACCGGGGGCGTGGCGGGGCTGCTGCAGGCGGCCGGGCTGCTGTTCTTCGCCTTCGCCGGGTACGCGCGGATCACCACCCTGGGCGAGGAGGTGCGCGATCCGCAGCGCACGATCCCGCGGGCGGTGCCGGTCGCCCTGGGGATCGCTCTGCTGGTGTACGCCACGGTGGCGGTGGCGGTGCTGTCGGTGCTGGGCGCGGAGGATCTGGCCGCGTCGACGGCGCCGCTGGCCGACGCGGTACGGGCGGCGGGGCAGCCCGGACTGGCCCCCGTGGTCCGGGCCGGGGCGGCGCTGGCCGCGCTGGGAGCGCTGCTGTCGCTGGTGCTCGGGGTGTCGCGGACGACGTTGGCCATGGCCCGTGACGGCCATCTGCCCCGGGCGCTGGCCGCCGTACATCCGCGCCACCAGGTGCCGCATCACGCGGAGCTGGTCGTGGGTGCGGTGGTGGCGGTGCTGGCCGCCACGGTCGACCTGCGCGGCGCGATCGGCTTCTCCTCCTTCGGAGTACTCGCCTACTACGCGATCGCGAACGCCTCTGCGTGGACTCTTGATTCAGGTGTCAAGGGACGGGCCGTGGCAGCGGTCGGGCTGACCGGCTGTGTGGTGCTGGCGTGCACGCTGCCTGTCGAGAGCGCCTTCACGGGGGCCGGCGTTCTCGCGTTGGGCGCCCTGGTCTACGGCGTACGGGCGAAGCTCAGGCCTGGCGCCGGGGCCTGAACTCCTCTGCATGGGCCCGCGTACGGGCCTCCTTGCCCACCCCTGCGCGGGCGGTGTCACCCCGCGGTGCGTATGCCGGTCGGGCGGGTGGCACCGGGATCGGTCCGGCGGGGGGCTTGCTCGGGCAACTGCGGCAACTTCGACGGCTTCGACGGCTTCGACCACTTCGGCAACTGCTGCGTCTCGTTCATGCGTTCATCGTGGACCACGCCGCCCACATCCCGCACAGCCTGTGGATAACTCCCCCGTCGGGCTCAACGCGTGGCGAACGGCGCGTCCGTGCGGACGATTTCGCGGCCCAGCGGAAGCAGCGAGATGGGGATCATCTTGAAGTTGGCGATGCCGAAGGGGATGCCGATGATCGTGATGCACAGGGCGATGCCCGTGGCGATGTGGCCGAGGGCGAGCCACCAGCCCGCGAGGATCAGCCAGAGGATGTTGCCGAGGGCGGAGCCGGCGCCGGCGTCGTGCCGCTCGACCGTGGTGTACCCGAACGGCCACAGGGCGTAGAGCGCGATGCGGAACGCGGCTATGCCGAACGGGATGCCGATGATGGTGATGCAGAGGATCACGCCCGCCAGGCAGTAGCCCAGGAACAGCCAGAACCCGCTGAGCACGAGCCAAATGAGGTTCAGGATCGTCTTCACTGCCTACGGCCTGCCATCTGTTCGAGCCGGGCGATGCGCTCGGCCATGGGTGGGTGTGTGGAAAACATCTTCGACAAACCTTCCCCGGGACGGAAGGGGTTGGCGATCATCATGTGGCTCGCGGTCTCCAGGCGCGGCTCGGGCGGCAGCGGCAGCTGCTTGGTGCCCGCGTCCAGCTTGCGCAGCGCGTTGGCCAGGGCGATCGGGTCGCCGGTGAGCTGGGCGCCGGAGGCGTCGGCCTCGTACTCCCGGGAGCGGCTGACGGCCAGCTGGATCACAGTCGCGGCCAACGGGCCGAGGATCGCGATCAGCAGCATGCCGAGCAGGCCGGGGCCCTCGTCGTCGTCGGACCGGCCGACGGGGATCAGCCAGGCGAAGTTCACCAGGAACATGATCACGGAGGCGAGGGCTCCGGCGACCGAGGAGATGAGGATGTCGCGGTTGTAGACGTGGCTGAGCTCGTGGCCGATGACCCCGCGCAGCTCCCGTTCGTCGAGGATGCGCAGGATGCCTTCGGTGCAGCAGACGGCGGCGTTGCGCGGGTTGCGGCCGGTGGCGAACGCGTTCGGGGCCTCGGTGGGCGAGATGTACAGGCGGGGCATGGGCTGGCGCGCGGAGGTGGAGAGCTCGCGGACCATCCGGTACAGCTCGGGCGCTTCGAACTCGCTCACGGGGCGGGCGCGCATCGCGCGTAGAGCCAGCTTGTCGCTGTTCCAGTACGCGTACGCGTTGGTGCCGAGGGCGACCAGGACCGCGACGATCAGACCGGCGCGGCCGAAGAAGCTCCCGATGATGATGATCAGTGCGGACAGGCCGCCCAGGAGTACGGCGGTCTTCAGCCCGTTGTGCCGGCGGTGCACGGTACGCCCTCCTAGTGGTGCGGCAGGGGGACCCGGCAAGGGGTTCTACGGTCCAGTGGACCCTCCCTTCCTGGTCAACGCCAGGCGGGAGCGACGGGTTCCCGGCCACGGCCGCGGCGGGGCCCTGCCGGTCCCGTGCCGGGGCCGTACCGGACCGTGCCGAGGCCACGCCGGACCCGTGCCGCCGGCGTACCCGGACCGGTGCCGCCGGCGTACCCGGACCCGTACCGCGGGCGTACCCGCACCCCTACCGCAGCCGTACCGGCCCGGGCGTGGGCGTTGCGCCGTTCGGGTGGACGTCAGTACGGGAACAGGCTCGACGCCGCGTAGCGCAGCACGGCCTGCGGGTCTCCCGAGAGGATCACCGAGACGACGGCGGTGAGGGCGATCGCGAGCACGATCGGGAACGGGATGCGGGCCGTCGGGACGCCGGCGCCCCCGGGCGTGACCGCCACCGCACCGGCCCCGTCGACGCCGGACGCGGCCCCCGACGGCGCCCCGGTCGGCGCCCGGGCGCCCTCCGGGGCCCGGAACAGGACGGCCGTCCACTGGAGGTAGTAGTAGAGGGCGATGACCACGTTGACCGCCATCACCACGGCCAGCCAGCCCAGCCCCGCGTCGACGGCGGACCGGAAGACGGTGACCTTGGCGAAGAGGCCGATGATGCCGGGCGGCAGACCGGCCAGGCAGAGCAGGAAGAAGGCGAGGGCGAGGGCCGCCGCGGGGCGCTCGGCGTAGAGGCCGCGGTAGTCGCTGATGCGGTTCAGCGGCTTGCTGCGGGCGACCAGCGCGGCGACGGCGAAGGCGCCGAGGTTCACGACGGCGTACATGAGGGCGTACGCGACGGTGGAGCCGATGGCGTCGCGGTCGGAGTAGGCGGCCGCGGCGATGGGGACCAGCAGGTAGCCGGCCTGCCCGACGGAGGACCAGGCCAGCAGCCGTACGGCGCTGTGGGCGCGGTCGGGCGACTGGCGCAGGGCGGCCGCGTTGCCGAGGGTCATGGTGAGCGCGGCGAGCACGGCCAGGGCCGGCCCCCAGACGTCGGAGTACGCCGGGAAGGCGATCACGGTGACGAGGATCAGACCGGTGAACCCGACGGCCTTGCCGATGACCGAGAGGTAGCCGGCGATGGGCAGGGGTGCGCCGACGTAGGTGTCGGGGACCCAGAAGTGGAAGGGGACCGCGGCCGTCTTGAAGGCGAAGCCGACGAGGGTCAGGGCGACGCCCGCCATGGCGAGGGTGTCGAACTGCCCGGGCACGTCCTCCAGGCGGTCGGCCAGCTCGGTCAGGTGGAGGGTGCCGGTGACCGCGTAGACGAAGCTGACGCCGAGCAGCGAGACGGCGGTGGCGGTGACCGAGGAGAGGAAGAACTTGAGCGCGGCCTCGGAGGAGAGCCGGTCGCCGCGCCGCATGCCCACCAGGGCGAAGGCGGGCAGGGAGGCGACCTCCAGGGCGACGATCAGGGTGGCGAGGTCGCGGGAGGCGGGCAGCAGGGCGGCGCCGGCGACGGAGGAGAGCAGAAGGAACCAGAACTCGCCTGCGGGGAGCCGCCCCTCGCGGGTGCCGGTGACCGAGAGCAGCGCGGTGACCAGGGCGCCGGCGAGCACCAGGAACTGGATGACGAGGGTGAAGTGGTCGGCGGTGTAGCTGCAGACCTCGGGGGCGTCGGTGAGGCAGAAGGTGGACCGGTCGCCGCCGCGCAGCGGCAGCAGCAGCGCGGTGGAGGCCGCCAGGCCGGCGAGGGCGGTCCAGCCGAGGAACGCCTTCCTCCGCTCGCTCAGGAACAGGTCGGCGACCAGGACGACGAGGGCGACGGCGGCGGGCAGGGCCGCGGGCGCGATCGCGAGCCAGTCGACGGTCTGGACGAGGCCGGCGCCCCGGTCGGCGGCGGTGGTGAGGGTCGCCGTCATGCGTTGCCTCCTGCGAGGAGCTTCTGGACGGCCGGGTCGGTGAGGCCGAGGAGGATGGCGGGCCACAGGCCGGCGAGGACGGTCAGGGCGACCAGCGGGGTCCAGGCGGCGAACTCGTAGCCGTGGACGTCGGAGAGGACGGCGGGGGCGGCCTCGGGACGGGCCTGCGGATCGCCCATGCACACCCTGCGTACGACGATCAGAAGATATGCGGCGGTGAGCAGGGTGCCGAACGCGCCGATCGCCATGAACGTCAGGAAGGCCGGCCGCGACAGGCCTTCGGCCGGGTCGAACGCGCCGAACAGCGCCAGCATCTCGCCCCAGAACCCGGCCAGGCCGGGCAGCCCGAGCGAGGCGACGGCGGCGAAGGCGAGCAGGGCGCCCAGGCGCGGGGCGCGGCCGTACAGGGCGGCGCCGGTGGCCCCGGCGAGGGTGTCCAGGTCGCTGCTGCCGTAGCGGTCCTTGAGGGCTCCGACCAGGAAGAAGAGCAGGCCGGTGATCAGGCCGTGGGCGATGTTGGCGAAGAGTGCGCCGTTGACCCCGGTGGGGGTCATGGTGGCGATGCCGAGCAGCACGAAGCCCATGTGGCCGACGGAGGAGTACGCGATCAGGCGCTTGAGGTCGCCCTTGGAGCCCTTGCGGGTCAGCGCGAGGCAGGCGAGGGACCCGTAGACGATGCCGACGGCGGCGAAGGCGGCCAGGTAGGGCGCGACGGTGTGCATGCCGTCGGGGGTGACGGGCAGCAGGATGCGGACGAACCCGTACGTACCCATCTTCAGCAGCACGCCGGCCAGCAGCACCGAGCCGACCGTGGGGGCGGCGGTGTGGGCGTCCGGCAGCCAGCTGTGCAGCGGCCACATGGGGGTCTTCACGGCGAGGCCGATGCCGATGGCGAGGACGGCCAGGAGCTGGGTGGTGCGGGTGAGTTCGCGGCCGTTGTCAGAGGCGAGTGCCACCATGTCGAACGTGCCGCTGTTCAGCCCGATCAGCAGCAGACCGAGCAGCATGACCACGGAACCGAGCAGCGTGTAGAGGATGAACTTCCAGGCGGCGGACTGCCGCTGGTCACCGCCCCAGCGGGCGATGAGGAAGTACATCGGGATCAGGACCATCTCGAAGGCGAGGAAGAACAGCAGCAGGTCGAGGACGGCGAAGGTCGCGAGGGTGCCGGACTCGAGGACGAGGACCAGCGCGACGAAGGCCTTCGGGGAGGGGCCTGCCGGGAGCTTGAAGTAGCTGTAGAGCGCGCAGAGGAAGAACAGCAGCGCGGTCATCAGGAGGAGGGGGAGCGAGATGCCGTCGATGCCGAGGTGGATCCGGACGTTCAGCGCCTGGATCCAGCTGATGTCCGTCGTCGCCTGGAAGCGGGACGGGGTGTCGTGGTCGAAGCCCAGGGTGAGGGCGACGGCCGCGGCGAGCACCACACCGGTCACGGTCACGCCGTGGCGCAGCACGGCCTGCTCGGGGCTGCGGCCCTTGAGTCCGGGCGGGGCCGGGAGCAGGGCGGCGAGCGCGCCGACGAGCGGGGCGACCACGATGAACGCCAGAAGGAACTGCATCACGGACGGGCTGATATCGATCACGGCTGACTCACGGCTCACGATCCGGCGTTGACGTTGGCGAGGACGGCGGTGGCGATCGCCAGGACCACGGCACCGGCGAGCAGGGCGCTCAGGTAGCTCTGCACGTTTCCGGTCTGGGCCCGGCGGACGAGGGCGCCGAGCAGCCGGGGTCCGCCGCCCGCGCCACGGACGTACGTGTCGACGACCTCGCGGTCGAGGAAGCGGACCAGGCTCGCGCCGGCCCGGACGGGGCGGACGAACAGCGTGGCGTAGACGGCGTCCAGGTGGAAGCCGACGGCGGCGTGCCGGTGGAGCGGGCCGAGCAGGGCCTTGCCGGGGTCGGCGACCGGGCCGGTCGCGGTGGCCGGGTGGTCGTGGGTGACCTCCTCGACCTCGGGCGCCTGGGCGGCCGACTCCTCGACGGCGGTCTCCACCGCGGCGGCCGCTGCGACGGTCGGCAGTCCGGCCGGGACGCGGGCGGCCTGGGCGGCGGCGCGCTGCCACAGGGCGTAGGTGAGCATCACGCCGATGACGGCGGCGCCCGTGCCGAGCACGGAGGTGGTCAGCGTCGGGGAGAGCTCACGGCCGTCGAACCAGTCGGGCAGCGGGCCGGCGGCCAGGCCGAACGCAGTCGTGGGCGCGGCGAGCAGCCACAGCACGCCGGTCATGGCGAGCGGCTCCTTGCCGTGGTCGGGCGCGGCGGCGCCCCGGCCGCGGAAGGTCATCAGCCACAGCCGGGTGGCGTAGGCGGCGGTGAGCAGGGCGGTGAGCACACCGGCGACCAGCACCAGCCAGCCGGCGGCGCTCGGGACGCCGTCGGACCCGCCGGTGGCGGTGTGCTCGGCGGCGACGAGGACGGCTTCCTTGGAGAAGAAGCCGGCGAAGGGAGGGATCGCGGCGAGCGCGAGCAGCGCGATCGTCATGGTCCAGAAGGCGTCCGGGATGCGCCGGGCCAGTCCGTCCATGCGGGCCATGGCGGACAGGGAGTTCGTCCCGGCGGCGTGGATGATCACGCCGGCGCCGAGGAAGAGCAGGGCCTTGAAGACACCGTGCGACAGGAGGTGGAAGACGGCGGCCCCGCGGTCGCCGACGGCCAGGGCGCCGAGCATGTAGCCGAGCTGGCCGACGGTCGAATAGGCCAGGACGCGCTTGATGTCGTCCTGGGCGAGGGCGGCCAGGGCGGAGCCCACCATGGTCACCGCCGCCATGACCGCCATGACGACGAGTGCGGCGCGGGAGGCCTCGAAGACGGGGAGGAGACGGGCGACGAAGTAGACACCGGCGGCGACCATCGTCGCGGCGTGGATCAGCGCGGAGACCGGGGTCGGGCCCGCCATGGCGTCGGGGAGCCAGGTGTGCAGCGGGAACTGCGCGGACTTGCCCGCGACTCCGGCCAGCAGGAGCAGCGCGATGAGCGTCGGGTGGTCGAGCCCGCCCGCGGCGACGGTGCCGAGGATCCGGGGGACCTCGAAGGAGCCGGCGTCGGCGGCGAGCGCGAACAGGCCGATCAGGAAGGGGACGTCACCGAGCTTGGTGACGAGGAAGGCCTTGAGGGAGGCGGACCGGGCGGCCTCGGTATCCCAGTAGTGGCCCACCAGGAAGTACGAGCAGATGCCCATGATCTCCCAGCCGACCAGCAGCACCATCAGGTCGCCGGAGTAGACGACGAGCAGCATGGCGGAGGTGAACAGTGAGACCAGAGCGGCGTACGACGGGTAGCGCGGGTCCTCGCGCAGGTAGGCCGTCGAGTAGAGCTGGACGCAGGTGGCCACGAGCCCGACCAGGACGGCGACCAGGACGGCGAAGCCGTCCAGGTAGAGGGAGAGCTCGATGGGGACCGAGCCGGTGGGGGTCAGTTCGGTCGCGGCCTCGATGGCCGGACCGCCGCCCTGGCGTACGGCGACGAGGACGGCCAGCACCGCGGCGGCCAGGGTGGGCAGTACGGCCAGCGGCCGGACGAAGCCGGGGGCGGTACGGCCCAGCAGCAGGCCCGCCAGCGCGCCCACGAAGGGCAGCGCCGGGACGAGGACGGCGAGGGTCGTGGTGCTCACGCGGTCACCTCCGACCGGACGGAACTCTGGTCGGGGGCGGTCGCGGTGCCGGGGCCCGCCGGGGGCTCGTTGCCCTCGACGGTGTCGCGCAGCCGGTCCACGTCGGAGGTGCCCCGATTGCGGTAGACCATCAGCACGATGGCCAGGCCGATGCCGATCTCGGCGGCGGCGATGGCGATGGTGAAGAGGGTGAGGGCCTGGCCGGCGTGCAGGGTGTCGCGCAGCCAGACGTCGAACGCCACGAGGTTGAGGTTGACGGCGTTGAGCATCAGCTCGACCGACATCAGCACCAGGATGGCGTTGCGGCGGGCCAGTACTCCGTACAGGCCCGTGCAGAAGAGCAGCGCCGCGAGGACGGCGGGGTAGGCGAGGTGCATCAGCGCTTCCCCTTCGCACCGGTGGCGCCGGTCGGGCCGTTGCCCCGGGCGGGGCCGGGGTCGCCGTTCTTGCGGGACAGCACGATGGCTCCGATCAGCGCGGCCAGCAGCAGGACGGAGAGGGCCTCGAAGGGCAGCACCCAGTGCCGGAAGAGGATCTCGCCGGACACCTTGGTGGAGCCCTGGACCGGTCCGTCGAGGTCGATCCAGGTGGTCCGGAAGGCGTCCACGACCACCCAGACCAGGGCGCCGGCAGCGGGCAGGGCGACCGCCAGGGCGACCCAGCGGTTGCCGGAGTCGGCGTCCGGGGAGCGGCCGATGGGGGCCCGGGTGAGCATCAGACCGAACAGAAGGAGGACGACCACGGAACCGAGGTAGATCAGGACCTGCACCCACGCGATGAACTCGGCGGTGAGCAGGAGGTACTCCACGGCGATGCCGCCCAGCGCCACGACCAGCCACAGGGCGGCGTGCACGAGCTGCTTGGTCGTGACGGTCACGACGGCCGCGCCGAGGGTGGCGAGGCCGACGAGGAGGAAGGCGATCTCGACGCCGCTGGGCGACAGGAAGCCGTGGCCTTGGGCGGCGGCGGCCAGGGTGGTGCCGGTCATCGGGCGGTTCCTCCCGCCGGGGTGTCCGGGGTGTCCGGGGCCTGCGGGGTGTCCGGGGCCTGCGGGGTGTCCGGGGTCGCGGTGGCGGCCGCGGCGGCGGCCTCGGCCTTCTCGACGGACTTGCGGGCGGCCGCGATCTCCTTCGGCTCCTCGGCCGCCGGGTCGAGGGCGGGCGGGGCCGGCACGGTCCACATCCACTCGCGCAGCTTGTCGCGCTCGTGGGTGAGTTCGTGGATGTCGGTCTCGGCGTACTCGAACTCCGGCGACCAGAAGAGGGCGTCGAAGGGGCAGACCTCGATGCAGATACCGCAGTACATGCAGAGGGAGAAGTCGATGGCGAAACGGTCGAGGACGTTGCGGCTGCGCTCGCGGCCGCCCGGGGTGGCGGCCGGGATCGTCTCCTTGTGGGAGTCGATGTAGATGCACCAGTCGGGGCACTCACGGGCGCAGAGCATGCAGACCGTGCAGTTCTCCTCGAACAGGCCGATGACGCCCCGGCTGCGGGGCGGGAGTTCGGGCTGTACGTCGGGGTACTGGGCGGTGTGCGACCGCTTCGTCATCGTGCGCAGGGTGACGGCGAGGCCCTTGGCGAGGCCGGAGCCGGGAATCGGGGGCATTACTGGATCGCCACCTTCACGATGCCGGTGAGCGCGATCTGGGCGAGCGCGAGCGGGATGAGCAGGGTCCAGGAGAGCTTCTGGAGCTGGTCCTCACGAAGGCGCGGGTAGGTGACGCGCAGCCAGATCACGACGAAGGCGAGGACGGCGGTCTTCAGGAGGGTCCACAGCCAGCCGAGGCCGTCGGCACCGAAGGGGCCGTGCCAGCCGCCGAGGAAGAGGACGGTGGTCAGGGCGCACAGGACGACGATGCCGGCGTACTCGGCGAGGAGGAACAGGGCGAACCGCAGGCCGGTGTACTCGGTGTAGGCGCCGAAGATGATCTCGGAGTCGGCGACGGGCATGTCGAAGGGGGGCCGCTGGAGTTCGGCGAGGCCGGCCGTGAAGAAGACCAGGGCGCCGGTGATCTGCCAGGGCAGCCACCACCATTCGAAGGCGCCGACGATGCCGGGGAGGGAGACGGTCCCGGCGGCCATGGCGACGGAGGCGGCGGCGAGCAGCATGGGCAGCTCGTACGCGAGGAGCTGGGCGGCGGTGCGGAGACCGCCGAGGAGGGAGAACTTGTTGGCGGAGGCCCAGCCGGCCATCAGGCTGCCGAGGACGCCGACGCCCATGACGGCCAGGACGAAGAAGAGCCCGGCGTCGATGACCTGGCCGACCGCGCCCTCGCTCGGGCCGATCGGGATGGCGACGAGGACGAGGAGGTAGGGCAGGAGGGCGACGGCGGGGGCGAGCTGGAAGATGCGGCGGTCGGCGTTGGCCGGGACCACGTCCTCCTTCTGCGCGAACTTGACCCCGTCGGCGACGAGCTGGGCCCAGCCGTGGAAGCCACCGGCGTACATCGGGCCGAGGCGGCCCTGCATGTGGGCCATCACCTTGTGCTCGGTCTGCCCGACGACGAGGGGCAGCACGAGGAAGGCGACGAAGACGACGAGCAGTCGCAGGGCGACGTCGAGGGCGTCGTTCACGCGTCGCCTCCCTGGCGGGTCTCGGTGTCCGTGTCCGTGTCGGTCGCGGGGTCGGTGTCGGTCGCGGGGTCGGTGTCGGTCGCGGGGTCGGTGTCGGCCGCGGGGTGGTCGGGGTCGGTGGCGAGATCCGGGTCCTGGCCCGTGGCGGGGGCCGTGCGGGGCTCGGTGTCCGGGCCGGGGT
>NZ_RPRY01000156.1 GCF_003949795.1 Streptomyces sp. WAC06614 | reverse complement strand
GCCCAAGCCCCGCCGCCCCACGAAGATCCCCCGCGGCATCAACGAACGCCGCCTGCGCGAGAAGAAGGCCCGCTCGGAGACCAAGCGCAACCGCACCTCGCGCGACTGGTGACCCACGAGGGGCCGTTACGCGCCCAGTTGGCGGTAGCGCCCCCGGAAGTACGTCAGCGGGGATGCCTCCGCGGCCGGCAGGGACGTGGCCAGGACGCGGCCGATGACCAGGGTGTGGTCGCCGGCCGGCACGCGGGACTCCGTACGGCATTCCAGCGTGGCCAGGGCGCCGTCGATCAGGAGGGCGCCGGACACGCTGCCGCGGGTGTGGGGGAGGTCGGCGAACAGCAGCCGGTCGCTGATCCGGCCCTTCATGGCGAACCGGCCCGCCACCTGCCGCTGGTGGTCGGACAGCAGCGAGACCGCCCACAGGGGCTGCTCGGCCAGCAGGTCGTCCATCCGCGAGCCCTCGCGCACGCTCACCAGGACCAGCGGCGGGTCCAGGGAGACCGACAGGAAGGCCGTGGCCGTCATGCCGACGTCCTCGCCGCGCGGGCCGTCCTCGGTCAGCGGCGGTTCGTGGGCGGTGACCAGCACCACGCCGGCGGCCAGCCGGGACATGACGGCCCGGAACTCCTCGTTGCTCACCCCCTCAGGATGCGGCTTGCGTCCCGGACCGGGGCGCAGCAGGGGGTCCGAGGGGCTCGATGTGTTCGCGGGGCTCGTCTTCAGCACGCCTCCGACGCTAGTCTCGGCCCCCCGCGCACCGCATCGGGCCCCGGTCCGAGCCCGGTCCGCGACCCCGGCCCTAGGCCTGCGGTCCCCCGTGGCCGGCCCGGGCGTGCCCCCGCCCCGGCCGCGACGCCGTCGTTCGCGGGCGGGAAGGAGCGTGTCGAGCCCCCGCCGATGGCGGCCCTATGATCCGATCGTGTGACTTGAGTCACAGAGAGCAAGATTTGTTGACCCTGTGTACCTGGGGAACAGCTCACTGTGATTCAGTGGACGGGACACCGCAACGAAACGCCGATGACGAACCTGGAGTTGCTGTCGAGGTCTCGGGGAGAGCGAACGATGGAGACCGAGTCGGAGCCGTACGTCCGTCTGACGACACTGCGGCAGCTCCATCAGGTGGTGGCCGAGCTGAACACGGCCCGGAGCCTGGCGGACACGCTGCAGACCGTCGTGGACGGCATCGTCGTGGGCCTCGGCTACGAGCTCGCCGCCGTCAACCTCGTCCGCCCCGACGGCGATCTCGTCGTCGCCGCCTTCGCCGGTGATCCCGCCGCCGAGGCCCTCATCACCGGCCGCGTCGGCTCCCGCGCCTCCTGGGAGCGCCGACTGACCATGGGCGAGTCCTGGGGCGGCCTGCGGTTCATCCCGCACACCGAGGGCTGGGTGCTGATCGAGGACGACGTCCCCCAGTGGCACACCGACGGCCCCGACCCCCGGTTCGAGGACGAGTGGCACCCCGAGGACCGCCTCTACGCCCCCATGTACGCGACGGGCGGGGAACTCCTGGGTGTCATTTCGGTGGACAGACCCCGCAACGGCCGCCGTCCCGGCGCCTGGGGCCGCGAGGCGCTCCAGATGTACGCCTTCCAGGCGGCCATTGCGATCAGCAACGCGCGCCTGCGCGCGAACATGCAGCGCGCCCTGGTCCGCCTGGAGCGCGAGCAGCAGGCGCTGCGGGCCAGCGAGGAGTCCTTCCGCCAGGCCTTCGAGTACGCGCCCAGCGGCATGGCCATCGCCGAGATGGGGGGCGACCAGCACGGCCGGCTGCTGCGCACCAACGACGCCCTGTGCCGGCTGCTGGGCCGCCCCGCCTCCGTCCTGCGCCGCTACTCCTTCTCCGACCTCGTCCACCCCGAGGACATCGGCACCCTGTTGCGCACCTCCGCCGAGGGCGGCCGCGCCGAACTGCGGCTGGGCCGCCGGGACGGCACGTACGTCTGGGTGTCGCTGCGCAACTCCGTGGTCGCCGACGCCGCCGACGGGCCGCGCTTCCTGCTCACCCACGTCGAGGACATCGAGGAGCGCAAGCGGCACGAGCTCCAGCTCGCCCACCGCGCCAGCCACGACTCGCTGACCGGCCTGCCCAACAGCGCCGAGCTGCGCTCCCGGCTCTCCGCCCGGCTGTGCCGCCGCCCGCAGGCGGCCCGGGCCACCGCCGTGGAGGCGCTGGACGCCGCGTACGAGGGCCGGCCGGGCGAGGGCGAGCACGCGTTCCCGCAGGACGGCTACCAGGGCCCGTACGAGCAACCGGGGCCCTACGAGCAGGTCCCCTACGACGTACCGGCCACCGCCGGGGCCGTACCGGGCGGCTTCGAGCACCACGTGCACACGGTGGCGCCGACGGACCTCGACGACGGCACCAAGGGACTCGCCGTCCTCTTCTGCGACCTCGACGGCTTCAAGTCCATCAACGACCGGTTCGGCCACCACACCGGCGACGCGGTCCTGATCGAGGTCGCCCGGCGGTTGACGACGGGCGTCAGGGACGGAGACACGGTCGCCCGGCTGGGTGGTGACGAATTCGTCGTCCTGGCCGACGGACTGGGCGCCGCCGACGCCGCCGACCTGGCCGTACGGCTGCGCAACGCCATCATCCCGCCGATCCGCGTGGACGGCCGCGCGGTCCGTGTCGGCGCCAGTTTCGGCATCGGCTGGGCCTCCTGCGGCATGTCGGCGGAGGAAGTGCTGCGCTCGGCCGACCAGCGGATGTACATCGAGAAAAGGTCGCGTTCCAAGGCGCACCGACGCGCGGGTTGATCGTCCTGTACCCCCGGTGGAGCGTCTGGGGTGCGCCTGTTCGAGGTAGGCTCCCGGGGGTCGAAAGGAGTGACCTGCGATGACGACGCCCGCGAACAACGGCCCGAACGGCGGGGCGAGCAAGCCCGAGGACGACGACCCGTTCGGCTACCTCTACGCGGACGGCCAGGCGGGCGGTGCCACACCGCCCCCGCCCGGTGGCGGCTACGGCTACCCGGGCCCGACGGTCGGCGGTCACCCCGGCACGCAGCCCGGCGTTCCCCGCACCTCGTACAACCAGGTGCGCACGGTCGGCGAGCGGACCTACGGCGGCCAGCGCGGCCAGGTCCCCGCCCAGCAGCAGCCGCAGGCGTACCAGGCCCCGCACCCGGCCCCGGAGGGCGCCCCGAACGGCGGCTACGGCGTCCCGCCCCAGGGCGGCCAGCCCACGCAGCAGTACGCCCCGGCGCACGGCGGCCACGGCAGGGGGCACGCCCCGGTGGTCGGTGGCGGGTCCAGCCGCAAGGGCCTGCTGATCGCCGCGGTCGCGGTGGTCGGCGCGGTCGCGATCGGGATCGGTGCGGCCCTGGCGTTCGGTGGTGACAAGGACAAGGACAAGCAGCCGGACACCAACCAGGCGGTCGGTGGCCAGACCCCGTCCACGGGCCCGAAGGACCCCGGCACGCAGCCGAGCACCTCGGCGTCGCCGGAGGCCCCGCTGCCCAAGGCGGACGCGAGCGGGACCGGTTTCAGCCTGGCCGGCGGCGCCTCGCCGCAGTCCGCCGTCAAGGGCGCGAAGGGCGGCAACGGCCTCTACGTGGGCGGCCTCAACAACCCCGGCGCGTCGGTGACCTGGACGCTGGACGTGCCCAAGGCCGGTACGTACAAGCTGAAGATGACCTACGGAGTGCCGGGCAAGGACGCCGAGATGAGCTTCCGCCTCAACGACGCGACCGACCTCCGCAAGATCAACATGAAGAACTTCGCGAAGGCCGCCCCCGGCGACTGGGAGAAGGGCTGGACCAACACCTGGGTCCAGGTCGACCTCAAGCAGGGCACCAACACCGTCCGGATCTCCTGCGAGCCCGGCAACTCCTGCGACGTGAACCTCGACCAGCTCTGGCTGGAGCGCATGTCGTAGCCGGTCACGGCTGAGTGACCTTCACCGACCCCCGCATCTCCTCGTAGGTGCGGGGGTCGAACTCTCCCGCCCCCGGCGCGTGGACGGTGGCCGCCGACAACGCGACCGCGCGGGCCAGGCGTTCGGGCCAGTCCAGCCCCTCGGCGAGGGCCGACAGCAGACCGGCGACCGCGGAGTCCCCGGCCCCGGTGGGGTTGCCGGACAACGCGTGCGGCGGGGCGGCCCGCCAGGAGCCGTCCGGGGTGACGGCCAGCAGGCCCTCGGGGCCCAGCGAGGTCACCACCGCGTGCGCGCCGCGGCGGCGGGCGTCCCGGGTGGCCGGCAGCGGGTCGCGGGAGCCGGTGAGTTCGGCGAGTTCCGCGGCGTTCGGCTTGATGATCTCGGGCCGGGCCGCGACCCCGCGGCGCAGCGGTTCGCCGCTGGTGTCCAGCAGGACCGGCACCCCGGCCGCACGGGCGGTGCGGACCAGGACGGCGTACGCGCCGACGGGCACCCCGGGCGGCAGGCTGCCGCACAGGGCCACGGCCCGGGCGGAGCGCACGAGCCGGTTGTAGGCGTTGAGGAACTCCGACCACTCCACGGCGTCGATGAGCGGCCCGGCCTCGTTGAACTGGGTGGTGTCGCCGGTCGTCGCGTCGGCCACGGCCACGGTGCGCCGGGTGGTGCCCGCGCACCGGACGAGGGCGTCGGTGACCCCGGCGGAGTGCGCCAGCAGCCCGCGGACCACCTCGCCGACGGGGCCGCCGGCGAAGCCGGTCGCGGTGACCTCGTGGCCGAGCGCGGCCAGCACCCGGGCGACGTTCAGGCCCTTGCCGCCGGGGCGTTCGACCACCTCGGAGATCCGGTGGGAGGCGTGCGGAAGCAGCCTCGGTACGCGGTACGTCACATCGAGCGCGGTGTTGAGCGTGACGGTCAGGATCATGGCACCCCCCGGGGAATCTCGGTGCCGGGATCATGCCAAAGACCGGGCGGCCGTCCCAGTCCCCGGTCCGGCCGCCCGCTCTGCGCTACCCGCTCAGCGCAGCGGGTCCACGACCCATGCGCCGCGCCGCATCACGCCCTTGAGCGCGAACGCGTCGTCGAGGACGACCAGATCGGCGTACTTGCCGGGCTCCAGCGACCCCACCTCGTCGTACAGTCCGATGAGCTTGGCGGGATTGGCCGAGATGGCCTGCACGACCGATTCCACCGGCAGCCGGTCGATGGTGACGGACCGTTGGAAGGCGGTGTCCAGGGTGAGGGTGGAGCCGGCGATCGAGCCGCCCTCGACCAGCCGGGCCACCCCGTCCTTGACCTCGACCTCCAACGGGCCCAGGTGGTAGGTGCCGTCACCGAAACCGGCCGCGTCCATCGCGTCGGTGATCAGCGCGACCCGGCCGGCACCCGCGTGGTGGAAGGCCAGTTCCAGCATGGCCGGGTGCAGGTGCACACCGTCGTTGATCAGCTCGACGGTGACCCGCTCGTCCTCCAGCAGCGCGGCGATCGGGCCGGGCGCGCGGTGCTCCATGCCGGGCATCGCGTTGTACAGGTGGGTGGCGACGGTCGCACCGGCGTCGATGGCCTGCCGGGTCTGCTCGTACGTCGAGTCGGTGTGGCCGATCGCCGCGATCACCCCGTGCTCGGCCAGCAGCCGTACGGAGTCCAGCCCGCCGGGCAGTTCGGTGGCCAGGGTGAACATCCGGGCCGCGCCGTGGGCGGCGTCGACCAGCTTGCGCACCTCGGCCGGGTCGGGGTGGCGCAGCAGGTCCTCCTTGTGCGCGCCCTTGCGGCAGGGATTGATGAACGGCCCCTCGAAGTGGATGCCCGCGATCTCGCCCGCCTGCGTCAGCTCGGCCAGCAGCGCGGCGCGGCGGGCGAGTTCGTCCAGCTCGCCGGTGACGGTGGAGGCGACCAGGGTGGTGGTGCCGTGCTGCCGGTGGGTGCGCACGCCGTGCAGCACCTCCTCCGGGGTCCCGGAGGTGAACGAGGCACCGCCGCCGCCGTGGTTGTGGATGTCCACGAAGCCGGGGACGATCCAGTGCCCGGACAGGTCGTGGACCTCGGCGCCCTCCGGGGCGCTGCCCGCGATGCGGGCGCCCTCGACGATGACCCGGCCGCCGTTGACGGTTCCGGTGGGCAGGACCACCCGGGCGCCGGAGAGAACGGTGGCGTGTGCGCGTCCGGACATCAGGCGGATACCTCCGTGGCGAGTAGGTCCCAGGCGAGCAGGCCTGCGCCCAGGCATCCGGCGGTGTCCCCGAGGGCCGCCGGCACGATGTGGGGCAGCCGCTGGAACGTCACGCGTTCCTTGACGGCCGCACGGAGCGGTGTGAACAGGGTCTCCCCGGCCTCGGCCAGCCCGCCACCGATGATCAGCGTGCGCGGGTCCAGCAGGGTGAGGGCCGTGACCAGCCCGTCGGCGAGGGCGCCGACGGCCTGCGACCACACCGCGAGGGCGCGGGCGTCGCCGGCGGCGACGGCCTCGGCGCAGTCCGCCGCGTCCGCGTCCGGGCCGCCGCCGGCGGCGGCCCAGGCCCGGGAGACGGCGGAGGCGGAGGCCAGGGTCTCCAGGCAGCCGCGCTGGCCGCAGCCGCACTCGGGGCCGCCGGGGCGCACCACGATGTGCCCGATCTCACCCGCGTAGCCGTGCGCGCCGGCCTCGATGCGGCCGGCGATGCCGATGGCGCCGGCGATGCCGGTGCCCAGCGGGACGAACAGGAAGCGGTCGGCGTGCCGGCCGGCCCCGATCCGGCCCTCGGCCAGGCCACCCGTGCGGACGTCGTGCCCCAGGGCCACCGGGAGGCCGCCCAGGCGCCGCCCGAGCAGCTCGCGCAGCGGGACCTCGCGCCAGCCCAGGTTCGCCGCGTACACGGCGATGCCGTTCTCGGCGTCGACGATGCCGGGGACGGCCACTCCGGCGGCCGAGGCGGGCCGGGAGAACCGCTCGGTGCCGAGCGCGTAGAGGTCGGCGGCGAACTCCAGGATCGACTCGACGACGGCCTCGGGCCCCCGGTCGCGGCCGGTCGCGCGGCGCGCCTCGTGCAGCAGGGTGCCGTCCTCGGCGACGAGGGCGGCCTTCATCCCGGTGCCGCCCACATCGAGGGCGATGACGTGTTTCACGGGTTTCACAGGGGACAGTCTCGCGTGCTCGACGGGGAAAGGTCTAGTCCATTGAGGGGTTTTGTTGAGTGGCCATACAAAGTCGGGGCCACGACCCGCGGGAGGGCGGGGATCCGGTTGTGAATACGGCTCTCCAGTGGTGTAGACCTTACGGGGATCGTACGTACAGACGTTGGGGTGGACGAAGAGCTGTGATGGGCCGGAGCCGTAGTCGGAGTGGTAGTCGGAATCGCCGTCCGGGCCTGGCCGCGGCGGGAGCGGCGCTGTCGCTGGCCGTGACGCTGACCGGCTGCGGCAGCGTCACCGGGAACAACGAAGTGACCCTGCGGGTCGTGGCGGCCGACTACGGGGACAATCCCGCGAACTCCTCGCAGGCCTACTGGAAGAAGCTGGCCGCCGAGTACACCAAGGACCACCCCGGCATCAAGATCGAGGTGAGCGTCTACTCCTGGTCGGAGGTCGACAACAAGGTCGCCGCCCTGGTGAAGGCGGGCAAGGCCCCCGACATCGCCCAGATCGGCGCCTACGCCGACTACGCGGCCGCCGGCAAGCTCTACACCACCGACGAACTGCTCGCCGTGCAGACCGAGGCCGACTTCCTCGCGCCGCTCGCCGACGCGGGCAAGGTCAAGCGGGTGCAGTACGGCATGCCGTTCGTGGCCAGCACCCGGCTGCTCTTCTACAACGAGAAGCTCTTCGCGGACGCCGGCATCACCGCCGGTGGCCGGCCGTGGGCGCCGAAGACGTGGGCGGACCTGGAGGCGGCGGCGAAGAAGCTGAAGGGGGCGGGCGTGCCGACGCCGTTCGCGCTCCCGCTGGGCCGGGAGGAGGCCCAGGCCGAGACGATGATGTGGCTGCTGTCGGGCGGCGGCGGCTACACCGACGGCGAGGAGGGCTACGCCATCGACTCCCCCGAGAACGTCAAGACCTTCGAGTTCCTGCGCGACCGGCTGGTCGGGGCCGGGCTGACCGGGCCCGTCGAGCCGGGCAAGCTGGACCGGCAGGCGGCGTTCGACGGCTTCGCCCGCGGCGAGGTCGGCATGCTCAACGGGCACCCGACGCTGCTGAAGCAGGCTGCCGCCAAGGGGGTCCGGTTCGGCATGGTGCCGCTGCCGACGGTGGACGGCTCGGAGAAGCCGACCATGGGCGTGGCCGACTGGATGATGGCCTTCAAGAACGGGCACCGCAAGGAGACCGGGCAGTTCCTGGACTTCGTCTACGCGGCGAAGAACCAGACGGCGTTCACCAGCACGTACGACCTGCTGCCGGTGACCACGAGCGGCTACCGGGCGACGGCCGCCAGCACGGGCGGCAACAGCGCCCAGCTGAGGACCTTCCTGCAGGCCCTGCCGGGCTCGCGGCTCTACCCGGCGGGCAAGAAGTCGTGGCCGGGCGTGAGCGAGGACATCAAGCAGGGCATCGGCAAGGCGGTGGCTCCCGGGGGGTCGCCGGAACGGGTGCTGTCGGAAATCGCCACGGCGGCCCGGGCCAACGACTCTCGGTGAGACCGGGCAAATCCGACCTGGCCCGGCCCTGACCCGACCCGGCCGGCTGGACCGCTCGGCCAGGCCGGCTGGGCCGCTCGACCCGGCCGGCTGGGCCGCTCGGCCCGGCTTGGGCGGGGCCGGGGGCTCCGGGTGGGGTCAGTCGTGGGGGGCCTTGGGGCGGGTTCTGCCGTACAGCCACTCGGTCCAGACCTCGTCCAGGTCGTGGCCCGTCCGTTCCTCGGCGTACGTGGTGAAGTCGGCCGTGGTGGCGTTGGCGTGGCGGTGGTCGGTGGCCCAGCCGCGGAGCAGGTCGAAGAACGCCTCGTCGCCGACCTCCTGGCGGATGCGGTGCAGCACCATCGCGCCGCGGTAGTACACGGGCGCGGCGGAGATGCTCGCGGCCCCCGGCGGGGCGGCCGGCGGGAACGCCGCCCAGTCGGCGCCGGCCTCCGGGTCCACGTCGGTGTCACCGTCGAGGAAGGCCTCGAAGTGCTGCTGTGCGCCGACGCCGCCGTGCTGCTCGTCCCACAGCCACTCGGCGTACGTGGCGAAGCCCTCGTTGAGCCACATGTCCTTCCAGGACACGGGCGAGACGCTGTCGCCGAACCACTGGTGGGCCGTCTCGTGCACCACCAGCCCGACCTCGGGCGCCCCGGAGTAGATGGGCCGGCTCTGGGTCTCCAGGGCGTACTCCAGGGTGCCGGCGCGCTCCACGATCGCCCCGGCCGTGGCGAACGGGTACGGGCCGAACACCCGGCTGCCCCAGTCCACGATCTCCGGCAGCCGGCCGAGGGCGGGGGCGCTGGCGGCCGCCTCTTCGGGGGCCACGGCGTTCAGGACGGGCACCCCGGCCGCGCTGCGGGCCGTGGAGACCTTGTACCGGCCGATCGCGGCGGTCGCCAGATAGCCGGCCATCGGCTCGGCCGAGTGCCAGGCGAAGACGGTGCGGCCCTCGCCGTCGTCGGTGCGCGAGCGCAACTCGCCGTTGGAGACGGCCTCGTAGCCGGCCGGCACCCGCAGCGTGATGTCGTACGTCGCCTTGTCGCTGGGGTGGTGGTTGCCGGGGAACCAGGCCATGGACCCGACCGGCTCGCCGACGCCGACGGCGCCGTCCTCGGTCCGGATCCAGCCCTCCGAGGAACCGTCGGCGTCCTTGACCACGCGCGGGCGCCCGGCGTAGCGGACCTCGGTGCGGAACACCTCACCCTTCGCGAGGTCCTCGGACGGACGGACCGTCAACTCGTGCCCGGTCCGGTTGAACCGGGCCCGGTCGCCCTGCACGGTCACCCCCTCGACGTCGAGGCCGTCGAGGTCCAGGTTGAAGGAGCTCAGGCCCTGGGTGGCCCGGGCGGTGACCACGGCCGTGCCGGCCAGGCGGCCGGTGTCCGGCTCGTAGGCCAGGTCGAGGTCGTAGTGCTGGACGTCGTACCCGCCGTTGCCGGCCTTGGGGAAGTAGGGGTCGCGCAGCCCGGACGCGCCCGGCCGCCCCTGCACGGTGCTGCCGGTGCACGCCGTGGTGACGGCGAGCAGGGCGGCAGCGGCGGCGGCCGGGGCGGCGAGGCGGAGTCGGGAGCGGAGCGCGCGGTGGGCCACGCGTTCGATCCTAAGCGGGACGCGGGCTCCCGACGTGTCCGACGGGACTACTGGCCGAGGGACTCCACGCCGGCCTTGGCGTACTTCTCGTCCAGGTCACCGCTCGGGGCACCGGCCACGCCGATACCGGCGACCGGGGCGCCGTCCTTCTGCACCGGGGCGCCGCCGCCGAGGAAGAGGGTGCCGGGGATGTCCTTGAGGTTCGGCACCTGGGCGAGGCGGCCGACCAGCACGGAGGTCGGGGCGTTCCAGGAGACGGCCGTGAACGCCTTGCGCTGGGCGGACTCGTAGGACTGCGGTCCGGCGCCGTCGCCGCGCAGGGTGACGAGGGTGTTGCCGTTGCGGTCGACGACCGCGACGGTCACCTTCTGGTTCTCCTTCTCCGCGGCCTCCAGCGCGGCCTGCGCGGCGCGGGTGGCGGCGCCGATCGTCAGGTGGGTGCTGGTGGTGAAGACCTTGTCGTCGCTCTTCTTGGCGAGGGCGGCGGGCGCGGCGGCCGGCGCCGGCGCAGCGGTGGCGCTGACGGCCCCGAAGGCACCGGCCCCGAGGGCGACGGCGACGGCGGTACCGGTGAGGACGCGGGTGCGGGTGTTCATGTGGGCATCTCCTGTGACGGTGACGGGCTCGTTGCTCCGCCTTGCTCCTCCTCCATGCTGGGTCCGCACCCGGCGCCCCCCGGTCGCCGGACCGGCTGCCCCCGGATCCCGCACCGGCCGACCCCGGGGTCAGCCGATCGGTCGATGCGCGGCCCCGGCCGGACGGCTTGGCTGGACGGAATGCCCCGCCCGGGCCGCGCCCGGTCCCGACAGGGGAGGATGGTCACAGCAGGGCAGGCCGGGACAGAGGCGAGGAAATGGGACGTGGACGGGACGGAGCCGTGAGCGAGGAGCAGCGGACCCGGGTACTGGCCGCCGTCATGCACACGGCGTTCTTCCTGCTGCTCGGCGCCTCGCTGGTGCGCTTCCTGCTGCGCCACCCGGGCCAGCCCCGCACCCCCTGGATCATCGCCCTCAGCCTGACCCTGGCCCTGCTCTACGTCCTCGGCCCGGCCCTCGGCGCCGCCCCGACCCGGCGCCGGCTGCTCTGGCTGGGCCTGGTCGTGTCCACCTGGCTGGTCCTGGTGGTCCTGGCCCCCAGCTTCGCCTGGTGCGCCGTCCCGCTCTTCTACACCGCCCTGCGCACCCTGCCGCCCCGCGCCGCCGTCGCCCTGGTCGCCCTGCTCACCGTGTTCGTGGTGTTCGCCCAGCTCAAGCTGTCCGAGGCGGTCGACCCCAACCTGATCGTGGCGCCGCCGGCCGTGGCCGCCATCGCCACTGCCGTCTTCATCCACATGGAGCGGCAGAGCCAGGCCCAGCGGGTCCTGATCGACGACCTGATCCGCACCCGCCGCGAGCTGGCCGCCACCGAGCGCCGCGAAGGCACCCTCGCCGAGCGCCAGCGGCTGTCCATGGAGATCCACGACACCCTCGCCCAGCACCTGTCCAGCCAGCAGATGCTGCTCCAGGCCGCCGACCGCACCTGGGACAGCGACCCCGCCACCGCCCGCGCCCACGTCCGCACCGCCACCGGCATCGCCGCCCGCGGCCTGGCCGAGGCGCGCCGGCTGGTGCACGACCTCGCCCCGCCCGAGCTCGCCGGGGGCGGCGGCCTGCCGGACGCGCTGCGGGCCCTGGACGCCGGCCCCGGCATCGCCGTCCGCTTCCACCTGGAGGGCACCCCGGTCCCGCTGCCCGAACGCGTCCAGTCCGCGCTGCTGCGCATCGCCCAGGGCGCGCTGGCGAACGTACGGGAACACTCGGGCGCCCGGGCCGCGGCCCTGACCCTGTCCTTCCTCGGGGACCAGGTCGTCCTGGACATCGCCGACGACGGCCGCGGCTTCACCGCACCGCGCGCCACCGGCACCGACCGCGGGCACGGCCTGCCCGCGATGCGCGCCCGCGCCGGGCAGCTCGGTGGCACCCTGGCGGTGGAGTCGGCCCCCGGCGAGGGAACGGTCCTCTCGGTCGCCGTCCCCCTCGACACCCACCCCCGGACGGAGCCCCGGCCATGACGACGATCCTGCTGTGCGACGACCACGTCGTCGTCCGGGCCGGGCTGCTGGCCCTGCTCGGCAGCGAGCCCGACATCGAGGTCCTGGGCGAGGCCGGCAGCGGCGAGGAGGCCGTCGCCCTGGCCGGCAAACTGCGGCCCGACGTGGTCCTCATGGACCTCCAGCTGGGCCCGGGCATCGACGGCGTCGAGGCCACCCGGCGCATCACGGCCCTGCCGGACCCGCCGCACGTGCTGGTCCTGACCACCTACGACACCGACGCCGACATCACCCGCGCCATCGGCGCGGGCGCCACCGGCTACCTCCTGAAGGCCGAGCGCCCGGAGGACCTCTTCGCGGCGATCCACTCCGCGGCCCGGGGCCACACCACGCTCTCCCCGCCGGTCGCCGACCGCGTGATGGCCCAGATGCGCGGCACCCGCCCCACCCTGACCGACCGCGAGCTGGACATCCTCGGCCAACTGTCCCGCGGCCTGGGCAACCGCGAGATCGCCCGCGCCCTGTTCATCAGCGAAGCCACGGTCAAGACCCACCTGGGCCGCATCTACGACAAACTGGGCGTGGACACCCGAGCGGGCGCAGTCTCCGTGGCCAAGGAACAACGGCTGCTCCCTTCCTGAGGGGCCGAGGTCCCGCCCGGCAGCGGCGGCAGCTGCCGCTGACACAGCGGCGAATTCCGGACGCCGGCCCCCACTCTTCGGACAAGCCCGGCCGCACCCGGTCGCACCCCTGCCGTACGCGGCATTCCCCTGGCACCCTCGCTCGCACCGCCACCCGGCCCCCAGCGAAGGAGCCAGAGTGTCCCGCCTCCACCATGCCCTGCTGCCCGTCTCGGCAGCCCTGGCCGCCGTCTGCCTCGCGGCAGCATCCCCCGCGGCGGCCGCCGCACCGGCCCCCGGCCCGGCCCTGGGCAAGGGCCTCGGCCAGCACGCCGCCACCGTGGGCCTCACCACGTACTGGTCGGGCACCACCTACCAGCTCCGCGACACCACCCGCGGCGACACCCGCACCCTGGACGCCCTGGGCCGGACCGGGCCCGCCGGCGGCGTCCTCTTCACCGACGCCGACAACACCTGGGGCGACGGCACCCCGGCCCACCGCCAGACGGCCGCCGTGGACGTCCAGTACGGCACCGCCGTCACCTGGGACTTCTACCAGGCCGTCTTCGGCCGCAAGGGCGTGCGCGGCGACGGCCGCGGCGTGGTCTCCCGGGTCCACTACGGCTCCGCCTACCCCGGCGCCTTCTGGGACGACAGCTGCGCCTGCGTCAGCTACGGCGACGGCTCCCCGGGCGGCAGGGCGCCGACCTCGCTCGACCTCGTCGGCCACAACCTCGCCCAGGGCCTGGTCAGCAGCACGGCCAACCTCACGTACAGCGGTGAGCCCGGCGCGCTGCGGGTGGCCACCGCCGACCTCCTCGCCGCGGGCGGCGAGTTCTTCGCCGACAACCCCGCCGACGTGGGCGACTACCTCTTCGGCGAGCGCGTCTCCCCGGACGGCCCCCTGCGCCGCATGGACCGCCCCAGCGCCGACGGCCGCTCCCCCGACTACTGGTCCCGGGACATCGGCCGGCTCGACCCGTACGCCGCCTCCGGCCCGGCCCGCCACTTCTTCTACCTGCTGGCCGAGGGCAGCGGCCCGAAGACGATCAACGGGGTCGCCTACGACTCCCCCACCTACGACGGCTCCACGCTGCTCGGCATCGGCCGGGACAAGGCCCTGCGCATCTGGTACCGGGCCCTGACCGTGAACATGACCTCCACCACCTCCTACGCCGGCGCCCGCGCCGCCACCCTGCGCGCCGCGGCCGACCTGTACGGCCCGGCGAGCCCGGAGACCACCGCCGTGGCCGCGACCTGGACGGCGGTCAACGTCCGCTGACCCCGCCCGGCCGGCGCCGGCGGACGGCAGCAGAGGGCCGGCGCCACGCCACGGCAGCAGACGGCCCGAGCCGGCGGACGGCAGTCCGCCGGCTCCGGCCGCCCCCGGCACGTGACACCATCGGATACGTGCTCGACATCGGCTACTCCCTCTCCCGGCGCTTCCCGGACCCCCCGCAGACCGACTACCGGACCGCGGACGTCCACACCCTGCGCCACGACCTCTTCTGCGGCGACGTCTACCTCGCCGACACCAAGGAGGACCGGGAGGTGTCCACAGCCTGGGGATGGGTGCCCGTGCTGGACTTCGCCTGGGCGCTGTGCGACATCGTCGAGCAGCTCGACCAGGACCCGCACGGCAGCCGCGCCTCCCGCAGCCAGTACGCCGAGCTGGACTTCACCGAGTCCACCGACCGGATGCTGTTCGAACGCCGCTTCGGCTGGGTCGACATCGAGGCCGACTGGATGCCCGCGGAGGAACCCCCGCTCACCTTCGGGCACCGGCTGCTGCGCCGTGAGGCCCGCGACTTCCTGCACGACCTGATCGCCGACCTGACCGACATGCACGAGGGCCTCGCCGACAACCCGACGATCTGGACCCTCCAGTCCCGCTTCCCCCGCGTCCCGGCCTGACCCCGGGACGGCCGTGCCGCGGCGTCACGCCCCGGCCACGCCCCCGCCAAGCCCCCGGCTACGCCCCCACCACCCGCAGCCCGAGCTGCGCCGCGAACGCCGGCGCCAGGTCCACCAGCTGCGCCGGGCTGATCACCGCCCCGGCCAGCCGGTCCAGCCCCCGTACGACGTCCAGCTCGACCGCGCCCCGCAGGTCCACGTCCGTCATCCGGGCCACCGTCAGATCGGCCCGCCGCACCACGCAGTCGCGGAACTCGACCCGCTCCAGCTCGGCGCCCCCGAAGTCCGGCTCGACCAGGACGCACCCTTCGAAGACCACGTCCTTGAGCCGGGCCATCCGCAGGTTCGCGTAGTCGATCTTCCCCCCGCGCACCACCACCCGCTCCAGGACCGCCCCGTGCAGCTGCACACCGCCCAGCCGGGCGTCCACCAGCTCCACGTCCCGCACGGTGGCCCCGGCCGCCTCGACCCCGACCCCGCGGACCCCCTCCAGCACGCAGTCCAGGAACCGCGCACTGCGCAGCCGCGTGCCGTCGAGGGCGCAGCCGGTCAGCCTGCACTCCAGGAACCGGGCTCCGATCCCCTCCTGTCCCCCGAGGTCCAGCCCGTCGAAGGCCACCCCGTCGTAGTCGCCGTCCGGCAGCAGCTCGCCGTCCGCGAACGGGACCAGCTCCGGCAGCCGCACCTCCGGCCGCCGGGCCTCCCGCACCGGCCGGGCCGCCCCGCCCCCGCCCGCGTTCCGGCTCCCGCCCCTGCTCCCGCTTCCGTTGCGCACCATTCCTCCATCGTGCCCGCGGCCACTGACAACGCCCCGCGGGCCGAGCGGCGCGGCCTACGGCAGCCGCCGCGCCAGCTCCCGCAGTTCGGGGTCGAGCCGGCGCTGCCCGTCCTCGGCGTCCCACACGGCGTTCTGCAGGACCCGCGCCAGCGTCCACGCCCGCGCCCGCCGCCGGTCCAGGCCCAGCACCTCGGTCATCAGGTCGAAGCGCCACCGTAGGTCGGCGGGGTCGAAGGGGTGGCGCAGCGCGGGCAGCAGGTCGAAGCCCGGGTCGCCCGCCAGCGGCTTCGGGTCGATCGCCAGCCACGGCTCCCGGTCGGCGGCCAGGACGTTGTCGACGTGCAGGTCCCAGTGCAGCAGCCGGTCCCCGGCCTCGCCCGCCACCTCCGCGGTCGCGGCCGCCCAGGCCCGCAGCAGCGCCCGCTCGTGCGGATCGGCCAGCCGCCCGGCCGCCGCCGGGACCCGGTCGAGCAGCGCCCGTGCCTCGTCCTCCAGCCGCCGCACCCCGGGCGGTGCGGGCACCGCCGTCAGCCGCGCCAGCAGCCCGGCCACCACCGCCACCGCGGCCCGCGGGTCGGTCGCGGCCAGGGCCGACAAGTGCCGCTCGTGGTCGAGGCGTTCGAGGAGCATCGTGCCCGTCTCCGGGTCGTGCTCCAGCAGCCGTACGCAACCCTGTCCGGCCCAGGCCCGCAGCGCCGCCGGCTCGCCCGCGCTCTCGTCGTCGGGCAGCAGCAGCTTCAGCGCCGCCGGGGTCCCGTCCGCCCGGAGCACCGGCAGCACCAGGGCCGTCACCCCGTGCAGGGCCGGGCCGGTGCGCCGCAGCCGCCACCGTTGCAGGAACTGCGCGGCCCGCGCCGGCAGGGCTGCGACGAACTCCCGTCCGGCCGCGCCGTTGTACCGCTCCTGCGCCCGCACCAGCCCGTCCGGGACCACGACCACCTCGTCCATGCCCCGACCGTAGCCCGGCCCGGCCCTGCACGGGGT
>NZ_RPRY01000155.1 GCF_003949795.1 Streptomyces sp. WAC06614 | reverse complement strand
CACCCGCCCGGCCTTCCGCACGCCCGGCCGCCGGGCGCCGGTCCCGGCGCCCCGCCGCGGCCGGAGCTGCCGCCGGTCCACGGAGCCGTCCTCTGCGTCGCCGCGCCCGGGCTGGTGATCTCCCCGGAGCACGGCCAGCTGACCGGCCGGGGGCTGGACGGGATCTACCACGCGGGCCGCAGGCTCCTGTCCCGCTGTCTGCTGCGCGTCGGCGGGCAGGATCCGGTCGCCGTGCAGAGCCGCAGCCTGGGCGCCGACCGGGCCGCGTTCACCGCGGCCGTGCGGACCGGGGCCGACCCGGGGCCCGACCCCGACATCACCGTCGAGCGGGTCCGCCACGCCGACGGGACCGAGCGCATCACCCTGCGCAGCCATGTCACCCGCCCGGTCCGGCTGCCCGTCGAGATCGCGCTCGGCACCGACCTCGCGGAGCTCGCCGCGGTCGCGGCGGGCCGGGCCGGGCCCGAACTGCCCGCGGGGGTGTACGCGGCCGGGCTGTGCTGGAGCACCGACCGGACCCGGTCGGTGACCACCGCCGACCCCCCGCCCGACGACGCCCTCGCCTCCGGCGGCCTACTGCGCTGGCGGCTGGAGCTGGCGCCGGGGGAGTCCCGCACCATCGAGCTGCGCACCACCCAGGACCGCACCTCCCGCGCCCCGGCCGGGCAGGTCGCCAACCCCCTGGCGGCGGCCCGGGCCGAAGGGGACGACCCACGGGTGGCGGCCTGGTTCCGGGCCAGCCTCGACGACCTCGGAGCGCTGCTGCTGAGGGACCCCGAGGAGCCCTCCGACGCCTTCGTGGCGGGCGGAGTGCCCTGGCGGTGCGGTCTGGCACCGGCCGAATCGTTGTGGGCCGCCAGAATGGCGCTCCCGCTCGGCACGGGCCTCGCCGCGGCCACCCTGCGGGTCCTGGCCCGGACCCAGACCGCCGGGCGGGGTGCGGACGCCGGGAAGATCCCGGGGCCGCTGCGCGGCGCCGGCCCCCAACTGCCCCCCACCTGCACCGGCACGGAGGCGACGCTCGCCTTCCCCGTGGTGCTCGCCGAGGCCCGGCGGTGGGGGCTGCCCGAGGTGGAGGTGCGGGAGTTGCTCCCGGCGGCCGAAGGCTGCCTGGCCTGGCTCCGCCGCCACCTGGGGGAGGACGGCTTCCTGGCCGATCCCGACCCCGGGGCCGGGCCACGGCGCTGTGAGACCCAGGCCCATGCCCACCGGGCCGCCCTGCTCGGCGCCGATCTGCTGGCGGACTGCGGGCGTCCCGGGGCGGAGGAGTGGCGGGAGTGGGCGGCCGCGCTCCGGCGCCGGTTCGGCGAGGCGTTCTGGCTCGACGGCCCCGACGGCGGCCGCCCCGCCGCGGCCCTGCACCCCGACGGCCGGCCGCTGCCCCGGCTCACCGCGGCCGCCGCGCACCTGCTGGACACCGGACTGCTCGGCCGGGGCCGGCCGGCCCCCGGACTCCTGGACCGCATCCGCACCGAGCAGCTCGCCCGGTTGCTGGGGGCGCCCGCCATGGACTCCGGGTGGGGACTGCGCGGGATGGCCGTGCGGGAGCCGGGGCACAACCCCTTCGGCCACCGTTCCGGCGCGGTCCGCCCGTACGAGAGCGCCGTGGCGGCGGCCGGGCTGGCGGTCGCCGGCTTCGAGAAGGAGGCCACGGCACTGCTGCGCGGACTGCTCGACGCCGCGGAGTGCTTCGGCTACCGGCTGCCCGAGATGTACGCCGGCGAGCAGCGCACCGAGGGCAGCGCCCCGCTGCCGCACCCGGCGGCCTGCCGGCCCGCCGGGGTGTCGGCTGCAGCCGGTGTCCACGCCCTGACGGCCCTGGTGGGGATCCGGCCCGACGCGCCCGCGGGCACGGTCGCCGTCGCGCCGCTGGCCGGGGCCCCGCTCGGCGCGGTGCGGCTGTCCGGGCTGCGGGTGGCGGGGGAGCCGTTCACGGTGCGGGTCAGCCGGCTCGGCCTCGGGATGGTGGAGGAGGCCGCCGATGCGCTGCAACTGGGAGGGTGAGGCCCCGCCCGCGGCAGGCGGAGGGCGATCCGGAGGCTCGGGCATCGGCAAAGAGCTGTTTATCGTCAGGAAGACGACTATGATCGCCGCATGTCGCCCTACGACCCGTCGGCCTTCCCGCCCTTCGCTGTCACCGTCGACCTGGTCGTGCTCACCGTGCGGCGCCACGCGCTGTGCGCGCTCGTGGTCAAACGGGGTGAGCCGCCGTTCCAGGGGCGTTGGGCCCTGCCCGGCGGCTTCGTCCGCGGCGACGAGGACCTGGCGGCGGCCGCCGCCAGGGAACTCGCCGAGGAGACCGGGCTGTGCGCCCACGACCCCGGCCGGCCCGGCGTGGACAACGGGGCGCATCTGGAACAGCTCGCCACCTACGGCGACCCCCGGCGGGACCCGCGCATGCGGGTGGTCAGCGTGGCCCACCTGGTGCTCGCCCCCGACCTGCCCGCGCCCCGGGCCGGCGGGGACGCCAACAGCGCGCGCTGGGCCCCCGTGGACGAGCTGCTCGCCGCCGGCGACGCGGACGCACCCGGCGGGCTCGCCTTCGACCACGCGCAGATCCTGGCGGACGGGGTGGAGCGGGCCCGCTCCAAGATCGAGTACTCCTCGCTCGCCACGGCCTTCTGCCCGGCCGAGTTCACCGTCGGAGAGCTGCGCCGGGTCTACGAGGCGGTGTGGGGCGTGGCGCTGGACCCGCGCAACTTCCACCGCAAGGTCACCGGTACCCCCGGCTTCCTCGTGCCCGCCGGAGGGACGACGACCCGTCAGGGCGGGCGCCCGGCCCAACTGTTCCGGGCCGGCGGGGCCACCCTGCTCAACCCGCCGATGCTCCGACCGGAAGTCTGACCGTCCCGGCCTGGGTCCTCACCGTCCCGACCCGCGGCCCGGTTGCCCAGAAAATCGGACATATCGCGTTATCTTGCATGGGGTACTCACACTGCCGCAGGGCGGTCTGACTCCCCGCGAGAGACGCGAGAGAAGCGATGCTCCAGGCCATCGGACTGACCAGTGCGCCCCGTCGGGGCCTCCCGCCCGCCGTGGACGACCTCACCTTCGAGGCCCGCCCCGGGAAGGTGACCGCCCTGCTCGGCGACGCAGGGGCGGGCAAGACCACCGCCCTGCGCCTCATGCTCGAACTCGAGCCGGGCCGCGGTGTCACCTACTTCCGCGGCCGCCCCCTGCACCGCGTCCCCCATCCCGGCCGTGAAGTCGGTGTGCTGCTCGGTGACGTCCCCGGCAATCCCTCCCGGACGGTGCGCAACCAGCTGCGGATGCTGTGCGCCGCCGCCGGGGTGCCGGCCTCGCGGGCCGACGCCGTGCTCGAGGTCGTGGGCATCGCCGGACTGCGGGACCAGCGGCTCGGTTCGCTCTCGCTCGGCATGGACCGCCGGCTCGGACTCGCCGCCGCGCTGCTCGCCGATCCGTGCACCCTGCTGCTGGACGAGCCCGCCGCCGGGCTCTCGCCCCGCGAGCGCAACTGGGTGTACGCGCTGCTGCGCGGTCACGCGGACCTCGGTGGCGCCGTGCTGTTCACCACCGACGACGCCAAGGAGGCCGCGCGCAGCGCCGACCAGGTCGTCACCATCGCCGGGGGGCGGCTCGTCGCCGACCAGGACGCCGCCGAGTTCTCCCGCACCCGGTTGCGGCCGCGGGTCGTGGTCCGCACCCCGTACGCCGCCCGGCTGGCCGACGTACTGGGCCGGGAGGCGCGGGACCGGCAGCGCACCGTGGAGATCGTCGAGGACAGCGGCACCCGCCTGTCGGTCTACGGCAGCAGCTGCGCCGAGGTCGGCGAGGTGGCGTACCGGCACGGGGTCCTGGTGCACCAGCTCGCCGACGAGACCGGCGACACCGGGGTGCCCGCGCCGCCCCGGCAGGCGACGGACGCCGGCTCCGGGTCGGGGAACGGGTCCGAGGGTGCGTCCGCAGGCGGCGTGGAGGCGGAGGGGCGGGACTGGGGGGCCGTAGTGCCGCCGCCGTCCGGGGTGCGCCGGCTGGGCGGGCCGCTGCGTCCGCTGCGCTACGAGCTGCGCCGGATGTTCGGCACCGCCGCCCCGGTGCTGACCGCCGCGGCCGTGCTCGTGGTGTCGGTGCTCGTCGCCCTGGTGCTGGCCCGGACCGGGAGGACGCCGCAGAACCGGCTGCTCGCGGCCTGGCCGGAGCTGCTCCCTCTGCCACCGGCGGCCCTCGGGGCGGGGCTGTTGGGGGCCTTGGCCTTCGGCGAGGAGTACCGCTACCCCGCGCTCGCGGCCGACCGCGGCACCGTTCCGCGCCGGCTGGGGCTGCTGACGGCCAAGCTCGGCGTCTGCGGTGGGCTCGCGCTGGTGCTCGGCGCGCTCGCGGTGGGCGCCGACGCGGCCGCGCTGTGGCTGGTGTTCGACCGGGTCCCGCTGCCGTCCGGGGGCGAGTGGATCGCCCCGGCCGTGAGCTGGGCCGGGCTGGTCGTCGGATGCGCCTGGGCCGGGGTGCTGGCCTCGGGGGTGTTCCGCTCCGCCCTGGCCGGCCTCGGCGCGGTGCTGGCCGTACCGGTGCTGGTGGTCCCGCTGGTGCGGCGGGCCCTCGCCGGTCCGTCCGCGTACCCCACCTCCGGGCTCGCGGCGCGGCTGCGCGGGCTGCCGTGGGCGCAGTGGCCGCCGGAGGCCGACCGCGTGGTGCACGGTGCGATCCGTGTGATGGTCCAACCCGTCGGAGCCGCGCTGGCCCTGTCGTTGATGGTCCTTTTGTGCGCCTATGGGTTCACCGGCCTGAGGAGCCGCGTCCGCTGGTGACCACAAGCCCTCACAAAGGGCCCGGTTCTTGACGATAAGTCGTCAATTGCGCAGGTGGCACCGATCACCCTTTCGTGTGCTTTTCACCAAAGACCTCAAGGGTCGCTGGAGCACGGCCGACAAAGGATTCGTGAGTACCCTTGCGCACACCATGATGACCGCCGCCCGCCATGCCGACTCCGGCCTCGCCGGCCCGGGCGAACTCGATCGCTACCCCTACGCGGAGGCCCCCGGCACCGACCGCGTCGGAGCGCCCCACTGGGACGGCGCCGACGTCGAGTTGAGCCGGGCGGGCCGGCGCGCGGCAGGCAGCCGCGGGCGCGGGCTGCACGGTCAACTCGTCCAGCAGCTCGGCCAGATGATCGTCTCCGGCGACCTCGGCGCGGACCGGCCCCTGGTCCCCGAGGAGATCGGCCAGCGCTTCGAGGTCTCCCGCACGGTCGTCCGCGAATCGCTCCGGGTCCTGGAGGCCAAGGGCCTCGTCAGCGCCCGGCCGAACGTCGGCACCCGGGTCCGACCGGTCAGCGACTGGAACCTGCTCGACCCCGACATCATCGAGTGGCGCGCGTTCGGCCCCCAGCGCGAGGACCAGCGCCGCGAGCTCAACGAGCTGCGCTGGACCATCGAGCCGCTCGCCGCCCGGCTCGCCGCCGGCCACGGCCGCGCCGACGTCCAGCAGCGCCTCGCGGACATGGTCGAGATCATGGGCCATGCCCTCGGCCAGGGCGACGCCCTCACGTTCGCGCGGGCCGACAACGAGTTCCACGCCCTGCTGATCCAGGTCGCGGGCAACCGCATGCTGGAGCACCTCTCCGGCATCGTCTCCTCGGCCCTCCAGGTCTCCGGCAGCCCCGTCACGGCCTGCGACCGCCCCGGCGAGGCCTGCGTCGCGCACCACGCGCGCATCGTGGAGGCCCTGGCCGCCGGCGACGCCACCGCCGCCGAGAACGCCATGCGCCAGCTGCTGACCGTCCACCCCGAGGTCGAGCGCGTGGTCCCGGCCCCGCGCGAGCACTGACGGGCGGTGGACCGGGGCGCCGGGGGCGGAACCACGTGTCGCCGGGCCCCCGGGGGTCCGGCGACACCAGTGTGTGCACGCCCGTGCGCGAGGCCCCCGAGGTCCGGCCGGGACATGCGGCGCGGCGGCCGGTGACCGTACGCGTCGGTACGGGCACGAACCGGGTGTGATTCGGGCCACTGAAGATTGGGCGTAACACTCTGCGAGGTCACGCGATGACCTAAGAGGTGATGGCCGACGGAGGGAAGACAGCAGCCCTTGCGGGTGCTGTGCAGCTCCCCGGCCCCTGCCCGCGCCGCCGGCCCATCCCCAGTCGGTGCTCGTCGGCTCCGGCACCAGCACCAGGCCGGGGTCGGAAGCCGTTCCCATCGTTCCGAGAGGTTGTTCGTGTCGGCCAGCACATCCCGTACGCTCCCGCCGGAGATCGCCGAGTCCGAGTCTGTGATGGCGCTCATCGAGCGGGGCAAGGCCGAGGGGCAGATCGCCGGCGATGACGTGCGTCGGGCCTTCGAGGCTGACCAGATTCCGCCAACCCAGTGGAAGAATGTTCTGCGCAGCCTCAACCAGATCCTTGAGGAAGAGGGTGTGACGCTGATGGTCAGTGCCGCGGAGTCGCCCAAGCGTCCCCGCAAGAGCGTCGCAGCGAAGACCCCCGCCAAGCGGACGGCCACCAAGACCGCCGCGGCGAAGCCGGCTGCTCCCGAGCCCGCCGCGGCCGTGGCTCCCGCGTCGCCCGCCGTCGACCCGGACACCACCGACGCCCTCACGGCCGACGAGACCGCCGCCGAGGCCGCTCCCGCGAAGAAGGCGGCGGCGAAGAAGACCGCGGCCAAGAAGACGGCCGCGAAGAAGACCGCCGCCAAGAAGACCGCCGCGAAGAAGACGGCGGCCAAGAAGGACTCCGACGAGGCGGCCGAGGAAGAGCCGCTCGAAGAGGCCCCCGGCGGCAAGGCCGAGGAAGAGGAAGAGACCGGCGAGGCCAAGGGCTTCGTGCTCTCGGACGACGACGAGGACGACGCCCCCGCGCAGCAGGTCGCCGTGGCCGGCGCCACCGCCGACCCCGTCAAGGACTACCTCAAGCAGATCGGCAAGGTCCCCCTGCTCAACGCCGAGCAGGAGGTCGAGCTCGCCAAGCGCATCGAGGCGGGCCTGTTCGCCGAGGACAAGCTGGCCAACTCCGACAAGCTGGCCCCCAAGCTCAAGCGCGAGCTGGAGATCATCGCCGAGGACGGCCGCCGCGCCAAGAACCACCTGCTGGAGGCCAACCTCCGCCTCGTGGTCTCCCTCGCCAAGCGCTACACCGGCCGCGGCATGCTCTTCCTGGACCTCATCCAGGAGGGCAACCTGGGCCTGATCCGCGCCGTCGAGAAGTTCGACTACACCAAGGGCTACAAGTTCTCCACGTACGCCACCTGGTGGATCCGGCAGGCGATCACCCGCGCCATGGCCGACCAGGCGCGCACCATCCGCATCCCGGTGCACATGGTCGAAGTGATCAACAAGCTGGCCCGGGTGCAGCGCCAGATGCTCCAGGACCTGGGCCGCGAGCCCACCCCGGAGGAGCTCGCCAAGGAGCTCGACATGACCCCCGAAAAGGTCATCGAGGTCCAGAAGTACGGCCGCGAGCCGATCTCCCTGCACACCCCCCTCGGCGAGGACGGCGACAGCGAGTTCGGTGACCTCATCGAGGACTCCGAGGCGGTCGTCCCGGCCGACGCGGTCAGCTTCACGCTCCTGCAGGAGCAGCTGCACTCCGTCCTCGACACGCTCTCCGAGCGCGAGGCCGGTGTCGTGTCCATGCGGTTCGGCCTGACCGACGGCCAGCCGAAGACCCTGGACGAGATCGGCAAGGTCTACGGCGTCACGCGCGAGCGGATCCGCCAGATCGAGTCGAAGACGATGTCGAAGCTGCGCCACCCGTCGCGCTCGCAGGTGCTGCGCGACTACCTCGACTAGACCGCGGTCCCCCGCGAGGTGGCCGTGCGCGGGTGCGCGCGGCCACCGGGCGTCCCACTCTGGGTGGAGTCATGCACACACAGAGTCAGGAGGCCCTATGCGTCGTTCCCTAGCCCGTGCCTTGGCGGGCGCGCTGACCCTGGTGGCCGGAGCGGGCGCGGCGCCGCTGGTCCAGGCGCCGCACGCGGCCGCCGACAGCATCGTGATCGGCGGCACGCCGGTGAGCGTGGCCGACAGCCCGTGGGTGGTGGCGCTCTCCAGCCGTGACCGGTTCGGGGGAACGCGGGCGGGACAGTTCTGCGGCGGTGTGATCGTCGCACCGACCCGGGTGGTGACCGCCGCGCACTGCCTGAGCCGCCAGGTCCTGGGCGGCCCGGTCTCCTCCGTCGCGGACTTCCGGGTGATCACCGGCCGGACCGAGCTGCGGGACGAGGACGAGGGCCGGGAGATCGCCGTCCGCGCCGCCCGGGTCAACCCCGGCTACGACGCGTCGACCAACGCGGGCGACCTGGCCGTGCTGGAACTCGCCGAGGCGGTTCCCGCGAGCTCCGTCCTGCCGCTCGCCGCCCACGAAGACCCCGCGTACGCCCCGGGGACGCGCGCGACCGTCTACGGCTGGGGGGACACCAGCGGCTTCGGTGACTACGCGTACGGGCTGCACGCCGCGGGCGTGACCGTGCTGTCGGACGACGACTGCCGGCTGGCCTATCCCGGGGACACCAGCGGACAGTACCGGTCCGACTCCATGGTGTGCGCGGGAGTCGCTCAGGGCGGCAAGGACGCCTGCCAGGGCGACAGCGGCGGGCCGCTGGTGGCGGGGGGCAGGCTGATCGGGCTGGTGTCCTGGGGGCGCGGCTGCGGCCGTGCGGACAGCCCCGGGGTGTACACGCGGATCGCGCCGCTGGTGCCGTTCGTGACGGGCGCTGCCGTGGACGAGGCCGACGAGGCCGTGACGGCCGCCGTCCGGGCCGCAGGCCGGCCGGCGGGCCCGTCCACGGGCCGGTCCACGCCCGAGGGCCAAGGCCCGGGCAAGGTTGCGGATGCGCAGCGCGGCGCCCCCGGCGCTGGCCGCTGACCGGCCCGGACAACGAGAACGGGCGGCTCCCTGGATCACAGGGGCCGCCCGTCGACCGGCCTTGCCGGTCCTGGCTCGTCGGGGTGCGAGGGGTCAGTGCTCCTCGGTGTCGGCGGAGGCCGGCACGGTGAGTCGCTCGGTCTCGTCCTGTATTTCCGCGGCGATCTTCTTGAGTTCCGGCTCGAACTTACGCCCGTGGTGGGCGCAGAACAGCAGTTCACCGCCGCTCAGCAGGACGACGCGCAGATATGCCTGGGCGCCGCAACGGTCGCATCGGTCGGCGGCCGTCAGCGGGGTCGCGGGGGTCAGAACAGTAGTCACGTCGCCTCTTCTCTAGCTCGACGAGCTGTCGTACCAGGGTCAACATCCAACCAGGCCGAAAACGTTCCCGCTCGCGGCTTTTCCTCGAAACTTCCTTCCGAAGCTGGCCGGCTGCTGCCGGTTGGCGGCGAAGGAGCCGTATTGCGTTGCTCTACGGTTTCGCGTTGTCTGTCGGTGCTGTTTGTGGTCGTCTCATCGGGGGTCTGCCCTCCCCGGCCTGTGAGCCGGTTGTTCATGAGGACGTGCCCGAACCCTAAATGGTTCATGCGCGGAAGGGAACGTGATGTTTGCTTCACCCCTTCGGGCGATCGAACACCCGTACGGTTTTGTATTAGGCTGAAGAACCACGAGGGTGGCGTTGCATCGGCTCTACCAGGCCTCGGTACCCTCTGGACGGCAACCGAGCCACCCCTGCGCCCAGCCGGGCGGAAAAGAAATTCAGCGAGGAGCGAACTGCGTGACCGCCGACACGTCCGTGCCTTCCAGCGCGCTGCTGACCGGAGCAGACCGGGACGGCTCCAACTACACCGCGCGGCACCTCCTCGTCCTCGAAGGACTCGAGGCCGTCCGCAAGCGCCCCGGCATGTACATCGGCTCCACCGACAGCCGGGGCCTGATGCACTGCCTGTGGGAGATCATCGACAACTCCGTCGACGAGGCCCTGGGCGGCTTCTGCGACCACATCGAGGTCGTCCTCCACGAGGACGGCTCGGTCGAGGTCAAGGACAACGGCCGCGGCATCCCGGTCGACGTCGAGCCCAAGACGGGCCTGTCCGGCGTCGAGGTCGTCATGACCAAGCTGCACGCCGGTGGCAAGTTCGGCGGCGGCTCCTACGCGGCCTCCGGCGGTCTGCACGGCGTCGGCGCCTCCGTGGTGAACGCCCTGTCGGCCCGCCTCGACGTCGAGGTCGACCGCGGCAGCTCCACCCACGCCGTCAGCTTCCGCCGCGGCGTCCCCGGGATCTTCACCGAGCAGGGCGCCGAGAGCCCGTTCGACCCGGCCGGCGGCCTGCGCAAGATCAAGCGGATCCCCAAGGGCCGCACCGGCACCCGCATCCGCTACTGGGCCGACCGGCAGATCTTCCTCAAGGACGCCCGGCTCTCCCTGGACACGCTCTACCAGCGGGCCCGCCAGACCGCCTTCCTCGTGCCCGGCCTGACCCTCGTGGTGCGCGACGAGCGCGCGATCGACGGCGCCGGCAAGACCGAGGAGGTCTTCCGCTACGACGGCGGCATCAGCGAGTTCTGCGAGTACCTCGCTGAGGACAAGGCCGTCTGCGACGTGCTGCGGCTGTCCGGCCAGGGCACCTTCAAGGAGACCGTCCCGGTCCTCGACGACCGCGGCCACATGACCCCCACCGAGGTCACCCGCGAGCTCGGCGTCGACATCGCGCTGCGCTGGGGCACCGGCTACGACACCACCCTCCGGTCGTTCGTGAACATCATCGCCACCCCCAAGGGCGGCACCCACGTCTCCGGCTTCGAGCGCTCGGTCACCCGGACCGTCAACGAGGTGCTGCGCGCCACCAAGCTGCTGCGCGTGGCCGAGGACGACGTGGTGAAGGACGACGCGCTGGAGGGCCTCACCGCGGTGGTGACCGTCCGGCTGGCCGAGCCGCAGTTCGAGGGCCAGACCAAGGAGGTCCTCGGCACCTCCGCGGCCACCCGGATCGTCGGCCAGGTCGTGGCCAAGGAGCTCAAGGCGTTCCTGACCTCCACCAAGCGCGACGACAAGCAGCAGGCCCGCGCCGTGCTGGAGAAGATCGTCGCCGCGGCCCGGACCCGGATCGCGGCCCGCCAGCACAAGGAGGCGCAGCGCCGCAAGACCGCGCTGGAGTCCTCCTCGCTGCCGGCGAAGCTCGCCGACTGCCGCAGCGACGACGTGGACCGCAGCGAGCTGTTCATCGTCGAGGGCGACTCCGCGCTCGGCACGGCCAAGCTCGCCCGGAACTCCGAGTTCCAGGCCCTCCTGCCGATCCGCGGCAAGATCCTCAACGTCCAGAAGTCGTCCGTCTCGGACATGCTCAAGAACGCCGAGTGCGGCGCGATCATCCAGGTCATAGGGGCCGGCTCGGGCCGGACGTTCGACATCGACGCCGCCCGCTACGGCAAGGTCATCATGATGACCGACGCCGATGTCGACGGCTCCCACATCCGCACCCTGCTGCTCACCCTCTTCCAGCGCTACATGCGCCCCATGGTCGAGGCGGGCCGGGTCTTCGCGGCCGTTCCGCCGCTGCACCGGATCGAGCTGGTCCAGCCCAAGAAGGGCCAGGACAAGTACGTCTACACGTACTCGGACAACGAGCTGCGCCAGACCCTGCTGGAGTTCCAGCGCAAGAACATCCGCTACAAGGACTCCATCCAGCGCTACAAGGGCCTGGGCGAGATGGACGCGGACCAGCTCGCGGAGACCACCATGGACCCGCGCCACCGCACCCTGCGCCGGATCAACATCGGTGACCTGGAGGCGGCGGAGCAGGTCTTCGACCTGCTGATGGGCAACGAGGTGGCGCCCCGCAAGGAGTTCATCACCAGCTCGGCGGCCACCCTGGACCGCTCGCGCATCGACGCCTGACCCGGCGCCGGCGCCGGGGCGGGCCACGAGCCTGTCCCGGCGCCGGCCGCACGTGCTCGGCCCATCACCTGATGGGGTGAAGCACCCCGGTACACCAGTCCGGAAACCGTCCCTCCGCCCATCCTTGGGGCACGCGGCCGCCACGACCGACCGCGGACAAGGAGACTGCGGTGGACAAGCACGATGGCCGCGACCCCGGACCGGCCCGGCTGGACGATCCCTGGTACGACGCACTGGCCGCGGGCTGGGGCGAGGGCGACATCCCCGCCGCCCGGGCTCCCGACGCCTCCCCGGCCGATCCGCCGCCCCGCCCCCGCCCGGCCGACGTCTACCTGGAGGTCCAGCGCAGCGCCGCCTTCCAGGAGGTGCGCAGCCGCTACCGCCGCTTCGTCGTCCCGGCGACCGCCGGCTTCCTGCTCTGGTACGTCGCCTACGTCGTCGCGGCCGTGGCCGCGCCGGGGCTGATGGCCCGGCCCGTGTGGGGCGCGGTCAACGTGGCCCTGCTCGCGGGCCTCGGCCAGTTCCTCAGCACCTTCATCCTGACCTGGTCCTACGCCCGGCACGCCCGGCTGCGCCGGGACCGTGCGGCCCTGGACCTGCGCTGGACCGTGTTCGAGCGGGGGGCGGGCCGGTGACGGGCGGACACCAGACCCTCGCGCTGATCCTGTTCAGCCTCTTCGTCGCCGTCACCCTCGGCATCACCACCTGGGTCAGCCGCCACCGGCACGGCTCGGCGGAGGAGTTCTACGTCGGCGGGCGGCTGTTCTCGCCCCTGGAGAACGGTTTCGCCATCGCGGGCGACTACATGTCCGCCGCCTCCTTCCTCGGCATCTCCGGGCTGATCGCCCTGTTCGGCTACGACGGCCTGCTCTACTCCGTCGGCTTCCTCGTGGCCTGGCTGGTCGTGCTCTTCCTGGTGGCCGAACTGGTCCGCAACTGCGGCCGGTTCACCCTCGCCGACGTGGTCGCCGCCCGGATGAGCGAACGACCCGTCCGGATCGCGGTGGGCGCCTCCTCCGTGACCGTCTCGGTGCTCTACCTGGTCGCCCAGATGGTCGGCGCCGGCAGCCTGGTCGGCCTGCTGCTCGGCTCCTCCGGCGCCGCCGCCCGCACCTGGACCGTGGTGGGGGTGGGCGCGCTGATGGTGGTCTACGTGTCCTTCGGCGGCATGCGTGCCACCACCTGGATCCAGATCGTCAAGGCCGTGCTGCTGATGGGCGGCGCGGTGGCCCTGACCGTGCTGGTCCTGCTCCGCTTCCACGGCGACCTCGACCACCTGCTGACCACGGCCGCCGACCGCAGCGGCCACGGCCGCCGGTTCCTCGGGCCGGGCCTGAAGTACGGCGGGGGCTGGACGGCACGGCTGGACTTCCTGAGCCTAGGTCTCGCCCTGGTCCTGGGCACCGCGGGGCTGCCGCACATCCTCGCCCGGTTCTACACCGTGCCCACCGCCCGGGCGGCGCGCCGTTCGGTGGTGTGGGCCATCGCGCTGATCGGCGGCTTCTACCTCATGACCGTCGTGCTCGGCTTCGGCGCGGCCGCGCTGGTCGGGCCGGACGCCGTACGGGCCTCCAACGCCTCGGGCAACACCGCGGTCCCGCTGCTGGCCGCGCTGCTCGGCGGCGGGGCCGGGACCACAGGCGGGGCGGTGCTGTTCGCGCTGGTCGCGGCGATCGCCTTCGCCACCATCCTCGCCGTGGTCGCCGGGATCACCCTGGCCTCCTCCGCCTCGGTGGCCCACGACCTCTACGCCTCCCTCCGGCGGCGCCGGGCCCGGCAGCGCAGCGAGGTGGCCGTGGCCAGGGCGGCGGCCGTCGGCATCGGAGCCGTGGCCATCGGCCTCGGCCTGCTCGCCCAGGACCTCAACGTGGCGTTCCTGGTGGGCCTGGCCTTCGCGGTGGCGGCCTCCGCGAACCTGCCGGTGCTGCTGTACGCCCTGTTCTGGCGGAACTTCACCACCCGGGGCGCCGTCTGGTCGGTCTACGGCGGGCTGGTGCCGGCGGTGCTGCTGGTGCTGCTCTCGCCCGTGGTCTCCGGCAGCCCCGCATCCCTGTTCCCCGCCGCCGACTTCCAGTACTTCCCGCTCCAGAACCCCGGGATCGTCTCCGTCCCGCTGGGCTTCCTGGCCGGCTGGCTGGGCACGGTGACCTCCCGGGAGGACGCGGACCCGGCCAAGCACGCGGAGACCGAGGTCCGTTCGCTCACCGGCGCGGGGGCCGTCTAGGCCGGTCCCGGGGGCGGGGGCCGTCAGCCCCGGTCCGCCGGGACCCAGGCGTAGCGGTGTTCGGGGCGGCCCGTCTCGCCGTAGCGCAGGGTCAGGCGGACCCGGCCGGAGCGGTCCAGCAGCTTGAGGTACCGCTGGGCGGTCTGCCGGCTGATCCCGGCCCGCTCGGCGATCTCCTGGGTGGAGAGCGGTCCTTCGGCACCGAGCAGCACCCGGCGGACCGTCTCGGCCGTGGTGGGGGAGTGGCCCTTGGGCAGGTCGTTGGGGGTGGCCGCGCCGGCGAGGGCGCCGAAGATGCGGTCCACCTCGGCCTGTTCGGCCTCCCCGCCGGTGGCGAGCCGGTGGTGCAGGGCCGCGTAGGCCTCCAGCTTGGTGCGCAGGCCGGCGAAGGTGAACGGCTTGACCAGGTACTGCAGCGCGCCCAGGCGCATCGCCGTCCGTACGGTCTCCAGGTCCCGCGCCGCCGTGACCATGATCACGTCGGTGCGGTGGCCGAGCTGGCGCAGCCGGCGCACCAGGTCCAGGCCGTTGCCGTCGGGCAGGTAGTGGTCCAGCAGGATCAGGTCGACGGGGTGCCCGCCGAGGAACGCGAGGGCCTCGCCGGCCGAGTGGACCTCGCGCACGACGGCGAACCCGGGCACCTTGCCCACGTAGGCGGCGTTGATCCGGGCGACCCGGGGGTCGTCGTCCACCACCAGCACGGCCAGCTCCGCCGCCGGGGCGGCCCGGCCCGGCCCGGTCATCGCAGGGCCTCCGGGAGCACCACGGTGAACTCCGCCCCGCCGACGGCCGGTCCGGCCACCCGGGCGGTGCCGCCCTGGCGTTCGACCAGGCGGCGTACGAGCGCCAGCCCGAGGCCGCGTTCGCGGTGGCCCCGGGGCTCCTTGGTGGACCAGCCCTCGGTGAAGATCTCCTCGCGGCGCTCGGCGGGCACGCCCGGCCCGCTGTCACGGACCCGGAGCACCACGGTGTGCGGGTCCTCGGTGCGCAGCTCCACCTCGACCACGGGCTCCGCCGAGCCGACGGCGGCGTCCAGGGCGTTGTCGACCAGGTTGCCGACGATCGTGACCAGACCGCCGGGGTCCACCAGCCGGTCGGGCAGCGCGGTCGCCCCGGCCAGCCGCAGGGCGACGCCGCGTTCGGCGGCGACGGTGGCCTTGCCCACCAGCAGGGCCGCGATCAGCGGGTCACGGACCTTCTCGGTGACCTGCTCCGCGGTGGTCCGGTGCACCCCGGCCACCTCCGTCACGAACTCCACCGCCTCCTCGTACAGGCCCAGTTCCAGCAGCCCGAGGAGGGTGTGCAGACGGTTGGCGTGCTCGTGGTCCTGGGCCCGCAGGGCGTCGATCAGGCCCCGGGTGGAGTCCAGCTCACGACCCAGGCGCTCCAGCTCGGTACGGTCGCGCAGGGTGGCCACGGCGCCGCCGTCCTCGGTGGGCATCCGGTTGGCGACCAGGACCCGGGAGCCGCGCACGGTCAGCAGGTCCCGCCCGGTGACCCGGCCGGCCAGCACGTCGGTGGTCCGCCCGTCGCCCAGGACCTCGTCCAGCGGGCGCCCGGCCACCCCCGCCGCGCCCGGTTCCAGCCCGAGCAGCCGGGCCGCCTCGTCGTTGACCAGCCGGATCCGGCCGTGCCGGTCCAGGGCCACCACGCCCTCGCGGATCGAGTGCAGCATGGCCTCGCGCTCGGCGAGCAGCCCGGCGATGTCGGAGAACGCCAGGTCACGGGTCTGGCGCTGGATCCGGCGGGAGATCAGCCAGGCCGCGAGCGCCCCGGCGGCCAGGGCCCCGCCGGCGTGGGCGAGCAGCCCGGGGACGGCGCCCAGCAGCCGGTCGCGGACGCTGTCGTACGCGATGCCGACCGAGACCGCGCCGACCAGTTCGCCGTCGTCGGCGAGCAGCGGGACCTTGCCGCGGGCGGAGCGGCCGAGGGTGCCCTCGTCGATCTCCATCACTTCGCGGCCCGACAGCACGTCGGCGGGGTCGGTGGAGACGTGCCGGCCGATCCGGTCGGGGCTGGGGTGGGAGCGGCGGATGCCCTGGAGGTCGAGCACGACGACGTACTCGGCGCCGGTGGCCCGGCGGATCCGCTCGGCGGCGGCCTGCACGGGGGTGTCCGGGCCGGGCGGGGTCCGCAGCACCTCCCGGGCCAGCGCCGGGTCCGCGGCGGCGCTCTGCGCGATGGCCAGGGCCCGCCCCATGGCCTGGTCGTCGAGCTGGGCGCCGAGCGGGGCCAGGAACAGCCCGGTGGCCAGGGCCGTGACGCCCGCGGCGATGGCGACCTGGGTCAGCAGGATCTGCGAGACGGCCCGCCGGGGCAGCGCCAGGCGCCGCCGGCGCCCGGAGCCCTCGGCCCCCCGGGCGCGGCGTCCGGATCCGGGGGCGCTGCGCATGACCCCACACCGTACGATCCCGTTCCGGTTTTGGGGAGCCACCGCCCGCCGGCTTCCGGTCAGGGGAGCGGGCGGTGGCTCCCCAAAACCGGAACGGGATCGTAC
>NZ_RPRY01000154.1 GCF_003949795.1 Streptomyces sp. WAC06614 | reverse complement strand
GCGGCGAGGGTGCGGCCGTCCGGGCTGAGCGCGACCGCCTGCACCACCCCGCGGAAGGCCAGCAGCCGGGTGACCGCCGGCAGGGCCGAGACATCGGTGAGCGCCGCCCGGGCCTCCGCCGTCGGCGGAGGCGGCGGCGAGCGAGCCGCCGTCCGGCGCGAACGCCAGCCCGTACACGGCGGACGCCGGCCCCCTCAGCACGGCCCCGCCCTGGCCCCCGATCGCCGCCGTGGGTGCCACGGACCCCGACGGCAGCGCCCCGCCGGGGGCGGTGGTCGGGCCGGGCGGCTCCCACACCCGTACGGTGCCGTCCCCCGCGCCCGCTGCCAGGAGCCGGCCGTCCGGGCTGAACGCGAGGGCGTAGACGGTGTCCGCGAACGCCGGTGACGGCGTGTCCAGTCGCCGCGGCCGGGCTGCGTCCCGCAGGTCCCACAGGGCGACAGTGCGGTCCAGGCCGGCCGCGGCGAGGGTGCGGCCGTCCGGGCTGAGCGCGACCGCCTGCACCACCCCGCGGAAGGCCAGCAGCCGGGTGACCGCCGGCAGGGCCGAGACATCGGTGAGCGCCGCCCGGGCCTCCGCCGTCGGCGCCGTCCGGTACGCCACCAGGCTGAGCTGCGCGGCCAGCGCGAGGTCGCTGCCCCGCAGCCGTTCCGAACGGGCCGCGACCAGCCGGGACAGGGCCACCCTCCGCTGCTGCTCGGCGTCCCGGCGCTGCACCAGGGCGACGGTCGCCAGCCCGCCGGCGACCGTGGCGAGCACGGTCAGCAGCGCCAGCAGCTGCCGCAGGCGCCGGGTGTGCCGCCGGTCCCGGCGGGCCCGCTGCTCCTCCGCGGTGCGGCTCGCCGCGAGGAAGGCGGCCTCCGGCCCGGTCAGTTCGTGGGCCCCTGCGCTGCGTTCGGCCCAGCGTGCGGCCAGGGCCAGACGGGTGCCCCGGTACAGCAGCGAGGGCTCCTCGTCCGCCGACCGCCAGCGCTCCGCGTCCCGGGTCAGGTCCTGCCGCACCAGGTGGCCGGACCGGTCCTCCTCGATCCAGCCGTGCAGGCGCGGCCAGGCGGTCAGCAGCGCCTCGTGGGTGATGCGGGCGCCGTCCCCGTCCAGCGTGACCAGGCGCCGGTCGACGAACCACTCCAGCACCTCGTAGACCTGCGCGGCCCGGTCGTCCAGGGACCCGTCGGCGGGCGCCGCCGCCGGACCGGGCAGGGGGAGGACCCGGCGGGTGTCCGGCACGCCGTCGCCGACCGCGACCATGCGCAGGAACAGGGTCCGGGCGAGGGCGCGCTGGCCCTCGGTCAGTTCCGCGTACGCCTCCTCCGCGCTGGCCGACACTGCGGCCGACATCCCGCCGCCGGCCCGGTAGTCGGCGAGGGTGAGCACGGCGCCGCGCCCGCGCTCCCAGGTGGACAGCAGCGCGTGCGAGAGCAGCGGCAGGCCGCCGACGCCCGAGTCGCGCAGGTCGGCGGCGAGCACGTCGGCGAAGCCCTCGTCCACGGTGAGCCCGGCCTTGGCCGCCGGTCCGTGCACGGCGCTGCGGATCTCCTCGGGGGTGAGGGCCCCGACGACGATCTGACCGCGTTGCAGGGCCGTGGCGAGAGCGGGTTCCTGCAGGGCCGGGGCGTAGAAGTCGGCCCGCAGGGCGCCGACGACGTGCACCCGGGAGGAGGGGAGCGCGGCCAGGCGGCGCAGGAACCGGTCGCGTTCCGCGGGCTCCTTGCAGGTGGTGAACACCTCCTCGAACTGGTCCACGGCCACGAGGACCCGCACCCCTTCCCGCTCCGCCCACCGCTCCAGCCCGTCCACCGCCCGCGCCGCATCCGGCCCGTCCACCGCCCGTGCCGCATCCGGCCCGTCCACCTCGTGCGTCGCACCCGGCCCGTCCGCTCCGTGCGTCGTGCCCGGCCCGTCCGCTCCGTGCGTCGTGCCCGGCCCGGCCGTCAGCGCCGCCACGGCCCGGGACAGCGTGGTGGCCGGGGCCCTGCCCGGGGTGATCAGGCAGGGGACGAACCCGTGCGCCCCGCGCAGCGCCGGCAGCACCCCGGCCCGCAGCAGGGACGACTTGCCCGACCCGGAGGCGCCGACCAGCAGGTGCGGGAAGCCGGCACCGTGGGCGAGCAGCCGCTCGACCACCACGTCCCGGAGCCGGTCCCGGCCGAAGAACCAGTCGGCGTGGTGCTCCTCGAACCCGGCCAGCCCCCGGTACGGCACGACGCCACGGGCCGCCCGCGGGGTACGGGTCCGGCGCAGGTCGGCCAGGCGCTCCAGCCAGCGCCCGGTCTCGGCGGGCCCGGCCACGCCCAGCTCGTCCAGCACCCGGCGGAACAGCGGCAGCGAACTGATCGAGGGCAGGCTCTGGCCGGCGAACCAGCCGCCGATGGTGGTGTGCGCGCCCGGCGACTCCACGCGGGCGGCGAGCGTGCGCACGGTCAGTCCGGCCTTCTCCCGGAGCCGGGTCAGCTCCGCGGCGAACTCCTCCCGGGCGGTGGCGCCGCCGCCCGGCTCAGGCTCCGGTGAGGGGTCGGGGGAACGGTCCATCGGGCCTCCGCGCGGCTGTGTCGGTGGGACGGCGCTGCGGGGAGCATCGTGCCCGCGCCACCGGCACCGCCGGAGGCGTACACCGCGAACCGGTCTCATTTCCGTAGGCCGTCTGTCCCGGGCGGACAGTAGCCATGGCGATAGTAGCCATGTACTCTATTTCGCATGGGCAACAGTTCTCCGGGCCCCACGCCCGGCTTCCTGGTCTGGCGGCTCGCCAACAAGTGGCGCGTCGCCGTGGACCGCGCGCTGGCCCCCCTGGGTCTCACGCATGCGCAGTACTCGCTCGTCGCGTCGTTGCACGGCATCCAGCACGCAGGGGAGCGGCCCAGTCAGCGCCGGCTCGCCGACCACACCGGGATGGAGGCGCTGTACGTCTCCAAGCTGGCGCGCGCCCTGGAGTCGGCCGGGCTGATCGAGCGCACCCGGGACCCCCGGGACCCGCGCGCCGTCCAGCTCGCCCTCACCGAGCAGGGCCGGGCCGTCACCCGGCAGGCCGTCGCGGTGGTCCAGGAACTGCTCCAGCAGCTCCTGGAGCCGCTCGGCGGCCTCGACGCCCCGCGCACGCGGGCGTTCACCGACGAGCTGACGGCCCTGCTCGACGTACCTCTCGCTCCACCCGTACCGAACGACACGAGCACGAAGGGGACCTCACCATGACCACCACGACCGCCGCTTCCACCCCCACCACTCCCGCCGCGTCTTCCGCATCGGCGCCCCTCGCCGACGCCCGTGCCCTCGGCCTGGCCCACTACGCGGCCCGGGGCGTCCTGGAAGTCGTCCTGGCCCGGCACGGCATGACGTTCCAGCAGCAGATCGCCCTGCGCGCCGCGGCCGGCGCCGACGCCCCGCGGACGCGCGACGAGCTGGTCGCCCAGGTCCGCGGCACCCTCAAGGCCGATCCGGCCGACCTGCGCGCCACGTTCGACGCACTCCTGGCCAAGGGGCTGCTCGTGGCGGACGGCGGGCACCTGCGCGCCACAGAGGCGGGCCGCGAGCTGCTCACCACCGCCGCCGCGGAGGCCGCGCCGTACACCGCCCGGATCTGGGGCGGCATACCGGAGGAGGACCTGGCCGCCGCCGGCCGCGTCCTCGCCCTGGTCGCCCGGCGCGCCGACGCCGAGCTCGCCGCGCTGACGTGATTCAGCGCGCCGGGGCGAGCGGGGCGGTGTCCAGGCCGGCTCCTTCGCGGAGCCCCTTGAGGAACGCCCCGACCGCCTCGGTCGCCGTACGGGATGGCACCCAGCCGAGCTCCTCCCTGGCCCGGCCCGCGTCGAGCAACGGCAGCCGCAGGACGGCGTCCAGCAGCCCCGGCGTGGCCGGCACGAGGTGCATCCGCCAGGCCGCGGTCAGACCCAGGCGGGCGACCGCGGGCGGCAGGGGCACGGTTCCGGCGTGCAGCAGCCGTGCCACCGCCGCCGTGTCCAGCACGGGGTCCGCCACCAGGTTGAACGGACCGCGGACCGGCCGCAGCACGGCCGCCCGGTACGCCTGCGCGGCGTCCTCCGTATGCAGGGCCTGGAACCGGAGCCCGTTCACGGCGGGCAGCGCCGGCACCAGGCTCGGCCGGACGAGCCACCAGGGCAGGAGCGGCCCGGCGAAGATCCGCCGCTGCTCGGACGCGGACGCCTCCTTGAAGAGGAACGCCGGCCGCATCCGGACCACCCGCAGGTCCGGATGGCTGAGCTGGAAGCCGTCCAAGTAGCGTTCCAGGTAGGACTTCTCCCGGGTGTACGCGGCTCCGGGCCAGCCGTGCGTGGGCCAGGACTCGTCCACGGGACGTCCGTCCTGCGGTCCGGGGGAGTACGCGCCGATCGAGGAGGCGTGCACCAGGGTGCGTACGCCGGCACGGGCGCAGGCCTCGAAGACCCGTACGCTGCCCAGCACGTTGGTGCGCCAGGTCTCCACCGGGTCGTGCGTGGGCCGGAACTTCCACGCGAGGTGGACGACGGCGTCCGCGCCGGAGAGGATCCCGGCGAGGTCGGCCCCGCCGGGGTCGATGTCGGCGGCGGCCCACCGCACGCCGGGGATCCGCAGGCCGGGCTTCCGGCGGGCGAGACCGACCACGTCCGTGACCGCTGGGTCGGACGCCAGCGCACGGACCACGCTGGTGCCCACGTTGCCGGTCGCGCCGGTGACCACGACCCTCACGACGCCCACCCCGCCGTCCCGAGCACACCGCGGGCGGTACGCCGCGCCGGGCCTGCGGCAGGGACAAGGGTCCGGTCGACCACCGCCATGCGCAGGTCCTCCAGGACCCTGGCCTGCCGTTCCGCGCGGGCGGCGAGGCGGCCCATGGCCACCGGGTCCAGACGGGCGTCGGCCTCGGCGAGGTTCCGCAGGGCGCGCCACAGCGCGAGCTTGCCCTCCACGCCCAGCTTCAGCGCCTCCAGTTCCAGGAGGTCGCTCAGCGGGGAGCGGGTGAGCAGCCGGCCGTTCGGCTTGACCCGGCCCGCCCGCTCCGCGAGCCGGACCATCACGTCCTTGGTGCGCATCACCGGCACGTCGAGAGCGGTCATGACCTCCAGGAGGCTCTCGCGGTCCTCGGCGATCTCCTCCGCGAGCGCCGCCAGGCGGGGCCCCGCCGGGGTACCGCGCTGCGCGCGGGCGGTGCGCCGGGCCAGGGCACGGCCGCCGCCCGCACCCGCGAGATGGTCGTTCAGGTAGAGGGTGAGGAGGCGTTCCGGGTCGGGAGCGGACCGGGAACGACTGCGGTCCACGTTCATGTCACCAGCTCCGTTCGCGTCGTCTGCGGGCAGGCCGAGCGGCCCCGGCCGGAGGTCCCCGGCGCCTTCCCCGCCACGGGCAGGGGAAACCCGCGGGCGGCACCGGACCCGGCCCGCCCCTGCCGGCGGTGGCGCCGTCGTGCCTCCCCGCCGGGGCCCGGGACCGCCACTAGCCTGGGGCCGTGACTGCCTCAGCCCCCGCCCCCGACCGGTACACCGTCGTGCTGCACCCCGGCCCGCCCGGCGCCGTGCAGCCGGAGTCCGCCGACGCGGTGCTGCGCACCGCCGTGGTGGAGGCCACCGGAGCCGTCGGCGCGTCGGGCTACCCGCGCTACGAGGGGGACGGCGTCCAGGCCGACATCGACCCGCGGACCGGCGCCGTCGAAGCCGTGACCGTGGACGGGGACGAGCTCCCCTACGGCTGGATCGCGCAGGTACGGACACCGGACGCGTAGGAGGTCCCGTACGGCATGATCCGGTGAGTGCCGGGGCAGCCGCCGCGTAGCGGAGGTGCCGAGATGACCGGATTCGAGAGTTCCGTCGGCACGTTCCGCAACGGACTGGCCGGGGCCGTCGCGGATCTGACGGCCGAACTCGCCGCGCTCCACGCCGACCGGGCCCGGCGCCGGCTCATCGACCTGGCCACCGGCATCCTCGTCGACCAGCTCGCGCTGTCCCCGCCGGCCGCGGGGGACCACCTGGTGCGGCTGGCCGCCTCCACCGGACTGAGCACCGTGGACTTCGCCGCCGACGTCGTCGACGGCGCGAGCGGGGCGACCGCGGCCGAGCGCGCCCCCTCACCGCACGAGCCCTCCCCGTCCGACGCCCGGCGCATCCGCCGCGCCGTCCACTCCGCGGCAGTGTCCGACACCGCGACCGGAGCCGCCGCCGGCCTGCTCGAAGGCGGCCTGCGCCACCGGGGCGCCCAGGCCGTCTACCTCTGGCGCCTCATGGCGTCCGACTGTCTGCAACTGGCCGGGCACGCCGGGGCCGAGCCGCAGGAGGTCCGGCACTGGCACTGGGTGGTGCCCGAGGCCGCGGGACCGCTGCACCGGATCCTCCTGGGCGGCGTACCGGTGTGGTTCCCCCGGGGGCCCGGAGTCGCGGGGCGCCTGCCCGGGCCCGCGCCCGACGCGGCACGTGCCCTGGTCCCGCTCCGGCGCGACGACCGGCCCACCGGCATCGCCCTGGTCGTCTGGCCCGCCCCCGCACCGCTGGACGAGCCCACCCGGGCGACCGTCACCGCCCTGTGCCGCTCCGCCGGCCACCTCCTGGACGGCTCCGAGGCGGGCCCCGACCTCCCCCCGCACCTGGCGGCGGTGCTGGCGCAGCTCGACCAGCCGGCCGTCGTCGTACGGACCGACGACGACAGCGGCACGGGCGGCCCGCGGGACGGACCCGAGCACGTGGTGGACCACCTCAACCCCGCCGCGCTGCGCGCCCTCGGCCCGCTGCCCGCCCCCGCCGGCCGGCCGGTCGTCCAGCTCTACCCGGCCGTCCACGCGGAACTGTCCGGGCTGGTGGCCAGCGCCTGCGCGACGGGCGCCACCCAGTACGCCCCGCTGCTGCCCCGCCCCCGGGCCCCGGCGGGCGCGCCCGCCGGGGCCGGGACGGCCGTCATGGCCCAGGTCCGGGTGGTCCCGCTGGGCCACGGGCGCGCCGCCGTGCTGTGGCACACCGGGGGCGCGGGCACCTCGCCCGTGACCGGGGCGATCGACCGCCTGGAGCGCCTGGCCACCTTCGAGGACGACCACGCGGACGGCTCCCGCTGGGGTCCGGCGGCGTACGAGATCTTCGGGCTGGCCCCCGGAGTGCCGCCGGTGCCGCTGCGGCACCTGGGCAAGCGGCTGCACCAGGAGGACGGGCCCCGGCTGGACGCCCTGCTCACCGCCCTCGCCGAGCGGCACACCGGGGGCGAGATCCTGGTCCGGGTCTACCGGGCCGAGGGCGGGATGCGGCACGTGCGGATCAGCGTCGAGCCCGTCCTGGCGGGCGGCGTCCTGGCCGGCGTCGCCGGGGTCTACCAGGACGTCTCCGCCCAGCACCGCACCGAGCCGGCCCTCACCGCGACCTTCGACCGGCTCTCCGCCGCCGCGGACGAGGCCGCCGTGCGCAATGCGCTGGTCCTCCAACTCCAGCACGCCATCGTCCCCGAGGCCCCCGCCCTGGTGAGGGCGCCGGGGCTGAGCGTCGCCGCCCGGTACCGGCCGGCCGTGGCGGAGCACCGGGTCGGTGGCGACTGGTACGACGTACAGGCCCTGCCCGACGGCACGGTGCTGGTCACCGTCGGTGACATCGCCGGCCATGGGATCGGGGCCGCCACCGCCATGATCGCCCTGCGCGGCGCGCTGCACGGCCTGGCCTTCACCGGCAGCCCGCCCGGCCGGCTCATGGCGTGGCTGAACGAGGTGACCCTGCACGCCGCGGACCGGCCCACGGCCACCGCCGTCTGCGCCCTGTTCGACCCGTCCGACCACTGCCTGCGCTGGTCCAGCGCCGGCCACCTGCCGCCGCTGCTGCTGCGCGGTGGCCGCGCCCGGTTCCTCGACGGGCCGCCCAACCTCCTGTGCGGGGCCGAGGCGGGCCGGACGTACGCGGAGACGGTCACCCGGCTGCGCCCCGGAGACACCCTGCTCCTCTACACCGACGGATTCGTCGAACGCCGCAACTCGGGGCTGGACGAGGGCCTGGCCGCCCTCGGCCGGGCCGCCGAGGCCCTGCCGCCCGGCCCCGTGGAGCAGCAGGCGGACCACCTCATGGCCGAGGTCATCGGCGACACCGACGACGACACCAGCCTCGTGGTCGTCCAGGTCGCGTGAGCGGCCGGCGCCCCGGCGCCGGCCCCGGACACGGCATCCGCTTCCGTGCCACAGTGGGAGTACCGCACCGATCGAGGCCGGCCATGAACGAAACGGAACGCACGCTGGAACAGCTGCTCACCGGGCTCAAGGCCGTCCGTGACGGCAATCTGGACACCCGGCTCCCCGAGGGCCTCCCCGGCCTGCCCGGGCAGATCGCCGCGGTCTACAACGGCATGGTCGTCCAGCTCTCGCAGGTGACGACCGAAGTGACCCGGGTGGCGCAGGAGGTCGGCGGTCAGGGCCGGCTCGGCGGACAGGCCCGGGTGCCGCCCGCCGGCGGGGTCTGGCGGGAGCTGATCGACGGCGTCAACAGCATGGCCGACAACCTGACCTCCCAGGTGCGCAACATCTCCCAGATCGCCACCGCGGTCGCCCGCGGCGACCTCACCCAGAAGATCTGGGTGGACGCGCGGGGCGAGATCCTGGAGCTCAAGGAGACCATCAACACGATGGTCGACCGGCTGTCCTCCTTCGCGGAGGAGGTCACCCGGGTCGCCCGCGAGGTCGGCACCGACGGCAAACTCGGCGGCCAGGCCACCGTCCACGGAGTGTCGGGCACCTGGAAGGACCTCACCGACAACGTCAACTCGATGGCGAACAACCTCACCAACCAGGTCCGCAACATCGCCCAGGTCACCACCGCCGTGGCCCAGGGCGACCTCACGCGGCGGATCGACGTCGACGCCCGCGGCGAGATCCTGGAGCTGAAGACGACCATCAACACGATGGTCGACCAGCTGTCCTCGTTCGCCGCGGAGGTCACCCGGGTGGCCCGCGAAGTGGGCACCGAGGGCCGGCTCGGCGGGCAGGCCGAGGTCGCCGACGTCTCCGGCACCTGGCGGCGCCTGACCGAGAACGTCAACGAACTCGCCGGCAACCTGACCCGGCAGGTACGGGCCATCGCCGAGGTCACCAGCGCGGTCGCCCGCGGCGACCTGACCCGGACCGTCGCGGTGGAGGCCCCCGGCGAGGTCGGGGAGCTCAGGGACAACATCAACGCCATGGTCGAGTCCCTGCGCATCACCACCCGCGCCAACGAGGAGCAGGACTGGCTCAAGACCCAGCTCGCCCGGGTCTCGGGCGGCATCCAGGGCCGCCGCAGCCTGCCCGCGGTCGCCGAGCTGATCATGCGCGAGGTCCCGCCGTTGGTCGGTGCCCAGTACGGCAGCTTCTTCCTCTCCCAGGACGGCCCCGACGGCCAGGAACTCGTCGCGCTGGCCTCGTACGGTCTCCCGGACGCCCCGGCTGACCGGCCGCGCCGGTTCCACGTGGGCCAGTCGCTGGTCGGGCAGGCGGCGCGCGACGGGAAGGTGGTCGTGGTGGCCGAACTGCCGCCCGGCTACGCGACCGTCAGCTCGGGCACCGGTTCGACCGATCCGCGGTTCCTGATCGTGCTGCCCATCGTCGTCGAGGGACAGGTGCTCGGTGCGCTGGAGATGGCCGCCGTCCACCCGTTCGTCCCGCTGCACCGGGACTTCCTGGAGCAGTTCGTCGAGCTGCTCGGAGCCAACGTCAGCTCGCTGGTCGCCCATGCCCGCACCGACGAACTGCTGGAGCGCTCGCAGGAGTTGACCTCGCAGCTCAGCACCCGTTCCCAGGAGCTGCAGGCCGGTCAGCTGGAGCTGCGCAGCAGCAACGCCGAACTCGAGGAGAAGGCGGCCCTGCTGGCCGAACGCAACCGCGACATCGAGGGCAAGAACCGCGAGATCGAACAGGCCCGCCAGGAACTGGAAGAGCGCGCACGGCAGCTGGCGCGGGCCTCGGTGTACAAGTCCGAGTTCCTCGCCAACATGAGCCACGAGCTGCGCACCCCGCTCAACAGCCTGCTCATCCTCGCCCAGTTGCTGTCGCAGAACGCGGAGGGCAACCTCACCGAGAAGCAGGTGGACTACGCGACCGTCATCCACTCGGCGGGCTCCGACCTGCTCCAGCTCATCAACGACATCCTCGACCTGTCGAAGGTCGAGGCCGGCAAGATGGACGTGCACCCCGAACCGGTGATGCTGCACCGCGTCCTGGACTACGTCGACGCCACCTTCCGGCCGGTCGCGGACCAGCGCAAGCTGGAGTTCGTCGTCGACGCCGCACCCCGGACCGGGGAGCACCTCACGACGGACGAGGGCCGACTGCGCCAGGTGCTGCGCAACCTGGTGTCCAACGCGCTGAAGTTCACCGAGTCCGGCAGCGTCCGGGTCCGCGTGGACGAGGCGGCGGCGGAGGAGATCCCCACCGCGCTGCGCGACGCCGTCGGCACGGTGCTCGCCTTCCGGGTCACGGACACCGGCATCGGCATCCCCGAGGACCGGCTGGAGTCCGTCTTCGGCGCCTTCCAGCAGGGCGACAGCGGCACGGCCCGCGCCTACGGCGGCACCGGCCTCGGCCTGTCCATCAGCCGGGAGGTGGCCCGCCTGCTCGGGGGCGCGATCACCGTACGGAGCACGATGGGCGAGGGAAGCCTCTTCACGCTGTACCTCCCCGAGCGCGTGGCACCGGAGAAGTCGGCGGCCGCGCCGGAACGCCGTCTCCTCATCGGTGCCGACGAACCCTCCCGGGCCCCGCAGGCCGGCCCGTCGGCGGGTCTGTACGGCCGGACCGTCCTCGTCATCGACGACGACGCGCGCAACGTCTTCGCCCTCTGCGAGATCCTGGAGGCCGACGGCGTCCGCGTGCTGACCGCCGACAACGGCAAGGACGGGGTCGAGCTCCTCGCCGCCCGCTCCGACATCGCGCTGGTGATCATGGACCTGATGATGGCGGGCCTCGACGGCTTCGCCGCCACCCGGGCGATCCGGGCCATGCCCCGCCACGCCGACCTCCCGGTCGTCGTGGTCACCGCCAAGGCCATGCCGGGCGACCGCGAGGACGCCCTGGCCGCCGGAGCGACCGACTACGTGACCAAGCCGGTGGACCCCGCCCTCCTGCTCGCCACGGTCCGCTCCCGGATCGGCCCCGACGGCCACCCCGACGGGCAGGGCTGAGCCGTTCCGGCGGACCGGTGCCCCGGCGGGAGGCGGGCAGCTGGCCGGGGCGCGGCTCCGTCGCTCACGCCCCGTACGCGATGTCTGCCCACCCCGCGGCCCGCCACACCTCGGCGCCCCCGGGGCCCTACGGCGACCAGAACTCCGTCAGCCGCCCCGCCCCCGGCTTGAGGGCGTCCCAGCCGCCGGTCAGCTCCAGCACCGCCGCACCCGAGGTCGGGAACCCGGACCGCAGCCGCTCGACCAGCTTCTTCGGGCCGGTCCCGCACAGCGCCGAGGCCAGCTCGTGCAGCCCCGGATTGTGCCCGACCAGCAGCAGGGACCCCAGCTGTCCGCCGCGCTCGGCCAATACGGTGACCAGCCGCTGCGGGGGCGCGTTGTAGAGCCGCTCGTCGTAGACCACGGGCGGCGCCTCGGCCAGGGCCGGGGCGATCAGCTGCCAGGTCTCCCGGGTCCTGAGCGAGGGTGAGCACAGCGCCAGGGTCGCCTCCACGCCGGATTCCGCCAGCCACCGGCCGGTCAGCGGCGCATCGGCCTGGCCGCGGCTGCTCAGGGGCCGGTCGAAGTCCTCGACGGGTTCGTCCTTCGGCACGGCCTTGGCATGGCGTACCAGCACCAGCACCGACATGGCCGTCACCTCTCGCCGGGGACTCGGGGACTCGGGGACTCGGGAGACACGGGTACGCGGGACGCGCCAGCACGCCCACGGTCATGGTGCGGCGCCTCCCGCAGGCCCGCATCCGGGCGGTCCGTCCGCCCGACCGAGCGGCACCCGGCCCACCGGCCCGGTCCGCTCCGGCGAAAACCCGGCCCCACCAGGCGTCATCCGGCGCCGCCCGGGGAAAGCGCCCCGATATGCCCGAAACGATCAGCACCCTCGCCACCCGGGTCGCCCGGCGCCGCCGCGAACCGGTCGCCGTACAGGCTCTGCGGTCCACCGCCGCGGCCGTCATCAGCTACGTCGTGGCGCTCCGGCTCAGCAGCGAGCCCAGCCCGCTGACCGCCCCGCTGACGGCCCTGCTCGTCGTCCAGGTCACCCTGTACTCCACGCTCACCACCAGCATCCGCAGAGTGAACTCCGTGGTCGTGGGGGTCCTGATCGCGATCGGGTTCAGCGTGCTGGTGGGCCTGACCTGGTGGAGCCTGGGCCTGCTGATCCTGGCCTCCCTGGTGGTCGGCCATCTGGTCCGCGTCGACGAGTTCGTGCCCGAGGTCGCGATCAGCGCCATGCTCGTGCTCGGCGTCACCCAGGTCGCCGACACCGCCTGGGACCGCGTACTGGAGACCCTCATCGGCGCGGTCGTGGGACTGCTGGTCAACCTGCTCATGGCACCGCCCGTGTGGGTGGGCCCGGCCGGCGCGGCGATCACCGACCTGGCGCAACGCATGAGCCGGCTGCTGCACCACCTCGGCGAGGAGCCCGTCGGCCCCGCCAAGGTGGCGCAGGCCGCGGCCCGGCTGCACGAGGCCCGACGGCTCGACAACGACATCGCCCAGGTCGACGCCGCGCTGCGGCAGGCCGAGGACAGCCTCCGGCTCAACCCGCGGGTCAAGGAGGGCCTGCTGTTCCGGCTGGTGCTGCGCACCGGCCTGGACACGCTGGAGATCTGCGCGGTCGTGCTCCGGGTCGCCTGCCGGACCCTGACCGACCTGGCCAAGGCACGCCCCGACGCCCCGCTCTTCGAGGACGGGACCGCGACCGTCCTGCGGCACGTCCTGCACCACACGGGCGTCGCCGTCGAGAGCTTCGCCCAGCTGATCACCGCGCAGGTCAGCGCCAACGCGCAGGAGGCGGAGGCCCGGCTCACCGCGGAGCTGGCCGTGGCCCGGGCCCACCGCGACCGGCTGGCGGACCTGCTGCTCGCCGCCACCCGCGAGAGCCCGGCGCAGTGGCAGCTCCAGGGCGCGCTCCTCGCCGAGATCGACCGGGTCCTCGACGAGCTGGACGTCGAGAAACGCTCCGAACGGCTGATGCAGGAGCTCGACCACCATGCCGCCGCCCTCCGCCCGGGCCGACTCCGCCGCCTGGCCGGCCGGCGGTGGTGGGGCCGGGGGCGCAGGAGGCGCGGCGCGGACGGCCCGGGCTGAGCAGCCCGGGCCGGCGCGGGGCGGACCGGTGCCGGGGGATCAGGTCAGGGCGGCGATCACCTCCCGGGCCGCCCGCTCGCCCTCGGTGGCCCCGCCCTCCATGAAGCCCTGGAAGTCGTAGCTGCAGTGCTCGCCCGACAGGTGCACGTTGCCCTGCGCGGTGCCCTCGTACTTCGCGTACCGGTGCAGGTAGCCCGTCGGCCAGTACGAGTACGCGCCCAGCGAGTACGGGTTGCGGTGCCAGGCGGAGAGCTGGGCCCGGCCGGTCCAGGCGGCCTTGGTGCCGGGGAAGAAGGCGTCGATGCCGGTGAGCATGCGGCCGGCGAGGGCGCGGACGTACGGGTCGGACTCGGTGGCGAACGGGGTGGCGGGGGCCAGGGAGCGCGCCAGGGTCCCGCCGCCGTACTGGAGCAGGATGCCGCCGGTGCCGGGCTGGACCTTGGTGGTGTCCCAGGTCTGCTGCACCTCGGTATCGGTGAAGCAGTCGCCCGCCGACACCCCCGGCCACGAGCCGGTGCCGCGCCACGGACGGGCGGTGAACTGCATGTTGAGCTTGGTGCAGGCGCCCATCCGGGCGTCGCGCAGCAGGTTCTTCATGAGCGGGTCGAAACCGGCCGCGGAGGTGTCGATGCCCTGGAGGACCGGCAGCGGCAGGCACAGGACGGTGTGGTCGGCCACGACGGTGCGGGTGGCGCCGGAGTCGTCGAAGGTGAGGGTCTGGGTGCCGTCGGCGTTGGCGCGTACGGCGACCAGGCGGCGGCCCATGACGATCGAACCGGCCGGCAGGGCGGCGGCGATGGCGTTCGGCAGCCGGTCGTTGCCGCCGACGATGTGGTAGCGCTCGTTGGACAGGCCCCACACGTTGAAGTTCCCCGGGTTGGGCTGATAGCCCATCAGCAGGACCAGTGCGAGGGCCGATTGGTCGGTGGTGTCGGCCCCGTACTCGACGTTGTAGGCCACGTCGATGAAGCGGCCGAGCCGCGAGGAATGTCCGCCGGGGACCCGGCTCTCGATCCACTCGTACAGGGTCATGTTGTCCAGGGCCGTGCCGGCGGGAGTGGTGGAGTTCCAGGACACCTCGCCGGACTCCTGTACGTCGCGGCGCAGTTGCTGGTAGACGGCCTTGAAGTCGTCGTCGGCCTGGGTGCGGGAGTAGTAGGTCCCGTCGAACCACAGGACTTCCTCGGCACCGTTGGGGCCGCCGCCGAGGAAGTCCTCGGTGGGCAGGCCGAAGCGGCGGCACAGCTCCAGGATCTTCTTGTGGCTGGTGTCGATCAGCTCGCCGCCGATCTCGGAGGTCTGCCCGTACGCCCAGTGGCCGCGCTGCGTCCACATCCGGCCGCCGACCCGGTCGGGGTTGGCCTCGTAGACGGTACAGGGGATGCCGGCGTCCTGGAGGGTCAGCGCGGCGGTGAGTCCGGCGATGCCCGCGCCGACCACGGCGACGCGGGCCCCCAGGGGTCTCTTGCCGTCGGGCGCGGGTGCGGGGGCGGCGTGGGCCGGAGCGGCGGCCGCACCCGCCACGGCGGCGCCGAGGCCGAGGGCGGCCGCCCGCCGCATCAGCTCGCGGCGGTCGAGGCCGCGCACGTCGGCGACGGGCAGGCGCAGGCGGTGGGCGGTGGCGTGATCGGCGGCGAGCCGGCGCAGTGCGTGCATCAGGGGCGTTCGGGCCATGGCGGGACTCCTTCGCGGATCAGGCGTTCGCGGGGGACGGGGAGAGGCCGGGGGTGCCGTCGGTACCGGGCGGCGTACCGGCGTCGGCGCGCTCGGCGGCGTCCTCCAGGACGATCCGGCCGATGACCTCGTAGCGCTCGGGCGCCTTGGCCCGCAGCCAGAGGCCCAGGCCCAGTCCGCCGAAGAAGACCGTGCCGACGATCCACGGGATCAGCTTGAAGAAGAGGGAATCGGCGGCGGCCCCGGCCGCGGTCTCCATGTTGACGACGAGCAGGACCACGACGGCGGTCATCCCGATCCCGCCGAGCAGCGGCGCGGTGAAGGTCCGGAACCAGTGCCGGTCCTCGGGGTGGTTGCGGCGGAAGTAGCCGATGACGGCGAAGGAGCACAGGGTCTGGACGATCAGGATCGCCATGGTGCCCAGGATCGCCAGCAGCGTGTACAGGTGCAGGTACGGGTCCTGGCCGGTGAGCCAGAAGCCGGCGACCAGGGCCACCGCGATGACCGTCTGCACGACCGAGGCGACGTAGGGGGAGCCGTGCCGCGCGTGGGTCCGGCCGAGCGCCGGGTGCAGGAAGCCCTCGCGGCCGATGGCGTACAGGTAGCGGGCGGCGCACTGGTGGAAGGCCATCCCGCAGGCGAACGAGCCGGTGAGCAGCAGCCACTGGAAGGCGTCGACGGCCCAGGCGCCGATGAAGTGCCGGGTGGGGGCGAAGAACAGGTCGAGCGGGCCGGTGGAGGCGGACAGCTCCACGGACGCGGCCAGGCCGTTGCCGGCGATGGTCATCCAGGAGACGTAGATGTAGAAGAGGCCGACGCCGACCACGGAGATCAGCGTGGCCTTGGGAATGACCCGCTTGGGGTCGCGGGACTCCTCGCCGTACATGGCGGTGGACTCGAAGCCGACCCAGGACCAGAAGGCGAAGAAGAGTCCGAGTCCGGCGGAGGTGCCGGTGAAGGCGTTCTTGGGGTTCACCGGCTCGACGGGGATCCCGTCGGGCCCGCCGCCCGCGACCAGCACGGCGGTGGCGACGGCGAACAGGACCGCGATCTCGGCCACCAGCATCACGCCGAGGGCCTTGGCGGTCAGGTTGATGTCGAAGTGCGCGAGGACGGCGGTGACGGCGAGCATCGCGGCCGCGTACAGGACCCACGGGAGGTCGACCCCGAGCTGGTCCTTCACGGTGGTGCGGGCGAAGTACGAGAAGACGCCGACGATCGAGGCCTCGAAGACGATGTACGCGAGGACGGCGAGCATGCCCGAGGCCATGCCGGCGATCCGGCCCAGGCCGTGGGAGATGTACCCGTAGAAGGCGCCGGCGGCGGTGATGCGCTTGGCCATGGCCACGTAGCCGACCGCGAAGACGGTCAGGACGACGGTGGCGAAGAGGTAACCGGCGGGGGCTCCGGTGCCGTTGCCGAAGCCGACCGCGATGGGGAGGTTGCCGGTCATGGCCGTGATGGGCGCGGCCGTGGCGACGGCCATGAAGACGACGCCGACCAGGCCGACGGAGTTCGCCTTGAGGCGCTGGACCTCGCCGGCGGGCCGGGCCGCCCGGGGCGGTCGGGCCTCTGGGGTGGATCGGGGGGTGCCGGTGGAACCGTTGGACATGTCGTCCTCTTCCGTTCGTGCTGCGTTACCCGACGTGTGGCGGGCAACTCTGGTGGCACGTGACGCAGCCCACAATCGGCATGCGGTCCGGTAATCGTCCGGTGGGGCCGACGAGTTGTCGGGTCCTCGCGCCCCGGCAGCGGCCCGCGGGGCGCGAGGACCCGACAACTCGTCGGCCCCACCGGACGATTACCGGACCGC
>NZ_RPRY01000153.1 GCF_003949795.1 Streptomyces sp. WAC06614 | reverse complement strand
GCATGAGCCGTACGGGCCGGGGCCGGCGGGGGTGACTCCGCCGGACCCGGCCCGTACGGCTCATGCCGGGCGGAGCACCTGCGCCGTGGTCATCCGGTAGCGGGCGAGCCCACCACCGTCCTCGGCGGGCACGGTATCCATGGCCGCCTCCGCCACACCCGCACCCGCACCCGCACCGACGTCCGGAGGCATCCGGCGCACCGTCGCCGCCGCCCGGGGCGGATGGGCGGCAGCGGGGGCTGCCGGCGGACGGGCCCGGCTCACCTCGTGTCCTCGGCCGGCAGCCGCAGCGCTTCCAGGGCCACGGCGGCGGCCCGCGCGACGCCGTCCGCGACCACTTGGCGGTGCGGGTCGTAGCCGCCGGTGGCTTCCACGTCCACGAGGTCGTCGGCGTTCGTCCCGTCCACCACCAGTACGCCGCCCGCGGTCGGTCCGCGCAGGGAGGCGGTCACCGGCAGCGCGGAGAGTTCCCTCTCGATCGCGGCGACGCCGGCCTTCCCGTAGTCCGTGACGGGGAGCAGGCCGGGCTGGAACGCGGCGCGGGTCCAGACGATGCCCCGGTGGTGGGGGCGGATGCCTCGCGGGCCGCCCTCGCGAGGGCGAGGACCGCCTCGGGCGCGGCCACTGCGGGATACTCCGGAGGCAGCAGCTGTCCGGTCTACGCACGCCACCGCAGCTTCCGCTGCACCGGCCGCCTGCACTCGGTGACCTACGGCCCCGGCGCGCAGGCGCCCTACGACCCGGCGGTCGTGGCCCGTGCGCTGGAGGAGGCAGCCGCCGCCTTCGAATGACGGGTACGCGCACGGGGCCGGCGCTTCCCGGCCCCGTGTTGCCCGTGTGCTGCGGGACGATGAACAGCGTGAACAAGCTGTGGCGAGCTGCTGCGGAAAGATCCACAGCGCGCGGGCAGCGGCTAACGTCTCGTCAGAGCCGTTCCGAGGAGCAACCCCCACCCGGAACCGAGGGCCGGGCCGCACCATCGGCTCCCGCCCCGCCGGCCGATCCCCCCTGTGCCGCAGCGCTCCCCCGCTGCTCCTTGACCCTTCAGTTCCGAGGACCCCTGATGCCGTTCTCCCTGCCCGCGGGCGGGCGCTTCGCCATGATCGCCCTGTCCCTCGCCGTTGCCCTCGGTGCCACCGGCCTCGGCGCTCCCGCCTCGGCCGCCGATCCGGTGTCCCCGTACGGCCCGCAAGCGCCGCAGAACCCGGCCACCGCGGCCAACGGCGCCGCGACCATGCACGGCGACAGCGCTTCCAGCGGCACCACGCCCTACCCGGGGCCGGGAACGGGCGCCATCACCTACTCCCGTACCGCGCTGGCTTCGGCCTGCCCGACCGTGGTCGTGGGCAGCGACGGCTACGTCATCGCCCTCTGCACCACCATCTTCGGGCAGACTCCGACCGTCCACCTGCTCGACCCCGCCACCGGCGCCGACCTCGCCTCGCTCGCCCTGCCCAAGGGCAGTCTCTTCGGCGGCGTCTACGCCTACCTCGACCACACCGACCGGCTGGTCGTCGTCGACGGGAACAACAACCTCGTCCGCATCGGCCACCACCGCAGCGGATCCGGCTGGGCGCTGCTCGTCGACCAGTCCACCCCCCTCGGCGACGCCGTCCCCGCAGGAGACAACATCGTCGGCCTGACCCCCGCCTGGGACGGCCGGATCTGGTTCGCCACCAGCGGCGGCGTGATCGGGACCGTCGACACCGGCACCGGGGCGGTACGCAGCATCCGCACCGGCGAAGGCGTCCAGAACAGCATCTCCACCGTCCCCGGCCACACCGCCGTCGCCACCGACCACGCCCTCTACCTCCTGTCGGCAGCCTCCGACGGCACCCCCGTCGTGGACTGGCGGGCCCCCTACGACCGGGGTCCGGCCCGCAAGCCGGGCCAGCTCAGCTGGGGCACGGGCACCACTCCGAGCTTCTTCGGGCCGGGCAACGGCACCGAGTACGTCACCATCGTCGACAACGCCGACCCGCACGGGAACCTGCTCGTCTACGGGGTGACCGGCGGACCGGACCCGATCTGCAGGATCCCCGTCCTCACCCGGTACGCCCGCAGCGGCACCGAGGACGCCGTCATCGCCTCCGGGCGCAGCGTCTTCGTCACCAACACCTACGGCTACCCCTACCCGGCCCTGCCCGAGGGCGCCCCGGCCAGCCGGCCGTCCTCCGCGAACTTCGACGGCGGTCTCAGCCGGGTCGACGTCAACGCCGAGGGGACGGGATGCTCGGTGGTGTGGAACAGCCCGGTGAAGTCCGCCGCACTGCCCCGGCTCTCCCTGGCCGACGGGAAGATCTACACGGTCTCCGTGACCGGGCCGACGGGCAGCGCCGGCCTGAACACCTTCGCCCAGTACCACCACGCGGTCGTCGACCCGGCCACCGGCGCGCAGCTGAGCAGCTCGTTCCTGGGCATCGGGCTGGTCTACAACCCGCTGCAGATGCGGGGGACGGCCGCCCCGGACGGCACCCTCTACCAGGGCACCGAGACCGGAGTGGTCCGCATCTCCAAGCGCTGACCCACCGCCCCGACGACGGGGTCGGCATCTGCTGCCTGCCCGCTCAGGGCTGCTGCTCGGCCCGCGGCCAGAGCTTGCAGGCGGCCGGCGACGGCCCGGGGGTCTCGCCCAGCGATCGCCAGGACGTCGACGGTGTGATCGCCGCACTCACCAGCCATCGCGTCATCACCACCCAGACGCCCTCCGCAGGCTCTGCTCGACGGTCCGTGGGGAAGGGTGGGGGCCGCGCGTGGTGTGCAGGAGAGATGCCCAGGCGGCGGTGTCCGTGAAGTCGTGCCTCCCGGCCGGGACGACGTCCATGACGACGCGGTCGGGGCGCAGCAGGACGGCGTCCGCGCGGCCGGCGCGCAGCCAGGCGCCGAGGGTCCCGTCGTCACGGAGGTCGGTCACGGAGATCGCCGGGACGCCGAGCCCGTGGGCCAGGGCGCGCAGCGTGGGCGAGGGTTCGGCGGCGGTCAGGACGGTGAAGGTGTCGCCGAGCAGTTCGTCGAAGCGGGTGCGCCGGCCGTCGGGTCCCACCACCCATGGTTGCGGGCAGTGGGTGCCCGTGAGGCTGCTGCGCATACGGCGCCGGACCAGGGGCCCGGCGGTCAGGGGTGGGCTGAGGTCGCGTCCCGCCGCCGCGGTGAGGCCGGGGATGCGGCAGGCCGCGGCCAGGATCCTGCGACGTAGTGCGGCGGCGCCGTCCTGGCCGCCGGTCATGGCCCAGCCCATGGCGACCGCGAGCCGGATCGCATGCCGTGCGTGCGGCTTGCGCTCGCTCTCGTAGGTGTCCAGCAGCCGCTCGTCGGCGCCCTGGCCGAGGACGCGGGCCAGCTTCCAGCTGAGGTTGTAGGCGTCGCGCAGGCCCGAGCACAGCCCCTGCCCGACGAACGGAGGGGTGAGGTGGGCGGCGTCACCGAGGAGGAAGATCCGTCCGCTGCGCCACCGGTCGGCCACCCGCGCCCGGAAGGTGTACTGCGTCTCCCGGACGATGTCGAAGTCCCCGTCGTACGAGGGCGGCAGCCACGGGGCGATCAGTTCGCGGACCGGTCGCTGCCTTTCTTGCAGCCGGAACTCCCAGCGGTAGCGGTCCTCCCCGACGCGCATGAACGTCGCCGGGCGGTGCGGGTCGCAGACCTGGTCGACGCCTCCCCAGCAGCGGACGTCGGCCTTGGTGCGGACGTCGATGACGGTCCAGCGTTCCTCGAAGCGCAGGTCTTCCCAGGCGGCGCCGATGGCGGCACGGGTGAGGCTGCCCGCGCCGTCGCAGCCGAGGACCGCCTCGGCCCACAGATGATGCTCACCGTCGTCGTCGCGGTAGGTCACGCGCACGGGGCCGGCCGGGTCCGGGCCGACGCCGGTGACCTCGACACCGCCCCGCAGTTCGCACTCCGGGCGGCGGGCGAGGGCGGCGCGCAGCAGTCGCTCCAGTTCCGGCTGGTCGAACATGCTGGTCTGCGGATAGCCGTGACGGCCGTGCTCGGAGCGCCGGAACTCGGCCATGACCCGGTGGCGGGCGTCCAGCAGCCGAAGTCCGTTCGCGGGGCGGGCGATCGCGGCGAACTCCTCGCCCACCCCCGCGGCCTGGAGGATGCGGCGCACCTCGTCGTCGGTGGCGACGGCGCGCGGGAGCGGGTAGACGTCCTGGTGGCGTTCCAGGATGACGGTGCGGATACCGCGCCGGGCGAGGAGGAGGGCGGCGGTCACGCCCACCGGCCCGGCGCCGATGATCACGACGGGTGCGGGGTCTGTCTGTGTGGGCCCGGGTGCGGTGTCCCGGGGTGCGGCCTGGCCGGCGGTCATGTGCGGCTCACCTCGGGTCCTTCCCCCAAGCTCTTCGAGCAGGGGGTACCCCCGGCGTCCGTGACGGGCGTGCGCTGCTCGCCGAGGTCGATCCGCCCGTCCGCGGTCGAGATCGTCGCCGTGATCACGTCGCCCGAGTGCAGGTAGTGCGGGTTACGGGCCTGGCTCTTGAAGAACGCCTTCCACTTCACGGCGGGCGGCAGCAGCGCGCCGATCTTCTCGACGGCCTTGGGCGGGGCCTTGAGGGCCGTGCCGCCGGGGGTTCCGGTGAGCAGCAGGTCGCCGGGGTCGAGGGTCTGGAAGCGGGCCAGCAAGGTCAGCGCCTGTGCCGGGCGGACGATCATGTCGGCGAGGGTGCGGTCCTGACGCAGCTCGCCGTTGACCGACAGCCGCAGCCGCAGATCGAGGAGGTGGGCGAAGTCCTCGGGCTCCAGCAGCGCCAGGTAGGGCCCGGTCGGTGTGAAGGTCGGGTACGACTTGCTCTCGTAGAACTGCGTCCTGGTCAGCTGCACCTCACGGGCGCTGACGTCGTTCGTGATCACCAGCCCGGCGACGTACGACGGCAGGTCACGCTCCTCGACCACGGTGCCCACGGGCAGGGGTGCGCCCATGACGAGCCCGAGCTCGATCTCGTAGTCGAGGAACTTCACGTGCGACGGCCGGACGACCGCCTCACCCGGGCCGCTCACCGACCCGGACGCCTTGCGGAAGAAGGCGGGCGGAATGTCGCCGGTGAAGCCCGAGTCGCGGGCATGGCTGCGGTAGTTGACCATCTGTGCGACCACCCGGCAGGGAGTGGTCACCGGCGAGAGGGCGACCAGGTCGGCGACGGGCGTGCCCGCCTCGCCGGAGAGGGCGGCCTCGCGCATGGCCGCCCGGTCGGCGATCAGCTCGGCGGTGGTGGCGGCCCTGGTGTCGACGGGGACGGCGCGCTCGCCCCGGAGGACCCACCATCCGTCGGCGGTGCGCAGGACGTTGGTGCTCATATCAGTACCTTCATGAGGGGTCGGGGTTCAGGACTTGGCGGCTCTGAGCAGGCCCAGCAGGCGGGCCGGGTCCATCTCGTTGTCGCCTCGCAGGGCTTCGATGACGTCGCGGACCCGCTGCGGGGAGGGGCTCGCGCCGAGGAAGTCACGGGTGGCAGGAGGCCCCCACTGGGCGAGGCCGGTGGTCGACATGGGTGCCCAGCCGGGCTCCAGGTCGCAGGAGAACAGGTCGCCGTCGGCGAAGTGCTCCAGCATGAAGCGGTCGGGGTCGCGCCAGTAGTCGAAGAGCTGGCTGCCCTGGATGTGCCGGCCGATGCCCCAGCTGCGCCGGTAGCCGCGCTCGGCCAGGTACTCGCCGCCTGCGGCGATCGAGTCGAGGTCGGTCACCTGGTAGGCGGAGTGGACGTAGCCGTTGCCCGGGCCCAGGTGCATGGCCAGCGTGTGGTGGTCAACGGCCCGGCTGCCCTGATCACAGCGGATGAACGCCATCGTCGGGCCACGGCCGCGCTGGCCGTCCAGGAACAGGAAGTCGGACACGATCATCCCGAGGGTGTCCAGGTACCAGTCCAGGGCGCGCCCGAACACCCTTGTCTCCAGGACCACATGCCCCAGGCGCTGGATGCGGGAGGGTTCACGCGGCGGGCGCTGGGCGACGTTCGTGCGACGGTGACCGGTGCCGAAGTTGAGCAGAAGCGGCTGCTGCTCGGGCAGCGCCGGCAGTTCCTCCCCGCAGTGCACGACCCGGACCGGGAAGCCGGAGGGGTCGAGCAGGTCGACCACCTTGCCGCCGCCGGGCACGTCCGCGTCCCGTACGGACGTGCCCGTGGCGCGGGCCAGCCGGTCCAGGTCGGCCCGCTCGGCGGCGCGGAACGCCGGGCCGATGAAACGGGAGGTCCGGCCGCGCCGGATCACCATGCACGGCGAGCCGGCGAAGGTGCCCCGCAGCCACAGCTCGCTCTCGCTCCGGGCCGCGATGCCGAAGCCGAAGTCCCGGGCGAAGACCTCGGCCCGGTCCAGGTCAGGCTTCTCGAACTCCAGCCATGCCAGGTCGGCCACCTTGATCACGGGGCTGCGGGACCGCCCGGGATGTTCGCCGCGCAGGGCTCCCTGCGCGCTGTGGAGGTCCTGATGAGCCGTCCTGACGTGCGGGACGCCGCCTGCGGTGACGCGGGTTTCGGACATGGTGCCCTCCAAGCCACATTCGCTGCACTGAGGAAATCATCAAGTATGAGAGTTCCATCGTCAAGGCACTCGGTGCAAGAGCTGATGAATTCATCAGGTCTGCGATCGTCATCGTCTCCACGGTTAGACTCTGCGTATGCCTACGTCAGCCCCGCCCAGCAACCGATTCGAGCGGCGTCGCGCCGAGACCCGCGGAGCTCTCGTCCGGGCGGCCCGCCGGATACTCGCCGAGACCGGGGACACCAGCGTGAGCATCCAGGTGATCGCCGAGCGCGCCGACGTCGGCTTCGGCTCGTTCTACAACCACTTCGACTCCAAGACGGAGCTGTTCGAGGCCGCGGTGCAGGACGCACTGGAGGAGTTCGGCCAGACCTTCGACGCGCACCTGGCCGGCATCGACGACCCCGCTGAGCTCGTCGCGACGGGGTTCCGGCTCAGCGCCCGCATGGCCGAGTCGCACCCGGAGCTGATGCAGGTGCTGCGCCGTCGCGGCCTGGGCCACATCCATGCGGACAACGGCCTGTCCCGGCGGGCACAGCGGGACCTCGAGGTCGGCATGGCCTCCGGCCGCTTCACCGCCGTCGACCCGGCAGTGGCCCTGTCCGCACTGGGTGGAACCCTGCTGTCCCTGGTGGAGCTGAGATTCGCCCGTCCCGACGTGGACGGCGACGACGCCGCGGTGAACCTCGCCGAGATGGTCCTGCGCATGCTGGGCGTACCACCGGACGACGCCCACGAGGTCGCCCGGCGCCCCCTCCCCGACCTCGCCTGACGGACCCCCGGCGTCCAGAGTCATCACCTTGCTGCGCAAAGCGGCGCTCGGGAAGGTACGTCCTCCCCGAGCCGATCCACAGGTCCTGAGCATTGCTCGACCCTGGGCCGGATCGCCTCGGTGCACCGCGTCGCCGTCCGCCATTCAGCCGCCGACCGGTTGCCCTCTCGGTCGGGCCGCACTGAGATCGAGGGGAATGCCTGTGACGCCGAACGGGCGTCCGCAGCCGCGCCGACCGAAGGGCAGACATGCACATACCTGGGTCCAGTGCGCTCCGTGGTCGTTACGCCGGGGCCACCGTCGCGGCGGTGATCTGCATGACGATGTTCACCGTCCCGGGTCCCGCCCCGGCCGGCAGACAACCTCATTCAGCCTCCGCACCGCCGTTGGATTGGAAATCCTGCCGTGAGGCCGAAGGTTTCGACTGCGCGACCGCGAAGGTTCCGCTGGACTACCGCAGCCCCCGGGAACGTACGATCGAGCTGGCGGTCGTCAAACGGAAGGCGACCGGGCCGGGACGGCGCATCGGCACACTCTTCTTCAATCCCGGCGGCCCCGGTGGGCCCGGGACGAAGGAGCTGCCACTCTGGTACAAGCTGTTCCCCCGCGAAGTCCGCGAGCGCTTCGACATCGTCAGCTGGGATCCGCGTGGAGTGGGTGACAGCACGCCCGTGCGCTGCTTCGCCAGTCCGGAGGAAGCCGCCAAGTGGCAGGAACGGATCCCTGCGGGCTTCCCGGTCGGCGAGAGGCAGAGACAGACCTGGACCGAGGCGTACGCCGAGCTCGGCCGGCGTTGCGAGCAGCGCGATGCACAGCTGCTGCGGCATGTCTCCACTGCCGACACGGCCCGCGACCTGGACCGGCTCCGGCAGGCCGTCGGCGACCCGCAGCTCACCTACCTCGGGATCTCCTACGGGACGTTCCTGGGCGCCACCTACGCCAACCTCTTCCCCGGCAGGGTCCGGGCCATGGTCCTGGACGGCAACGCCACCCCGTCGAGCTGGGTGGACGGCGGCTCCAGGAGCGAACCCCGCCTGGGCACCTTCCTGCGAGTCGGCTCCGACCTCGGTTCGGCCGCGACACTGAAGCAGTTCCTGACCCTGTGCGGCCGTGCCACGGCCGAACGATGCCCCTTCTCCGCGGGCACCCCGGGGGCCACCCTCACCAAGTTCCACGAGCTCATGGGGCGGATCCAGAAGCAACCGCAGGGCACCTGGACCTACGGCAAGACCATCCACAACGTGGTGACCCGCCTCTACTTCCAGACGGAGTGGGACGGCCTCGCCACGGCCTTGCAGGACCTGTGGCAACGGCGTACCCCTGCGGATGAGGCACCGCCCACCGACACCGCCCTGTACGCGGTGCTCTGCCCCGAGAGCCCCAACCCGCGCGACCCGCGCAGCTACGAGCAACAGGAGCGGACCGCCGTCGCCCGGTCCGGCGACACCGCACACGAATGGGCATGGGTCCCGGAGCCGTGTGCCACGTGGCCGGCGACAGCCGCCCACCCCTACACAGGCCCGTGGAACCGCCCCACGGCACACCCCATCCTGCTGGTCAACCCCACCTACGACCCCGCCACCCCCTACTCGGCGGCACAGGCCATGGCTCGCGAGCTCGCCGATGCGCGCCTGCTCACGCTCAACAGCTACGGACACACCGCACTGCTGAACCCGAGCAGTTGCGTCAGCGCGTACGAGAGCCGCTACTTCATCGACGGCGTCCTCCCGTCGTCCGGCACGACCTGCCAGCCGGACACCACCCCGTTCACCGGCCCCAAGCCACGCGAAGGCCTCCACACCGGCGGCGGCGCACTGGCCCGCGTTCGCAAACCGACCCCGCGCGCCTGACCCTGCGGGACATCGCGGAACCTGCTACAGGCCCGCGTCGTCGTCGCCGTCCGCCGCAAGACGACCGATCCTGCCCTGTGACGGAGCACCCGCGCGGCAAGGTCGTCCTGCGCGTCGACCACGCCGGCGGCGGAGCGGAGAGCCGAACCGCTACCACGTCGTCAGGAACCCGCCGTCGATGGTGATGTCGGACCCCGTGACATTGCCCGTCCGGTCACTCGCCAGCATCAGCACGACGTCCGCGACCTCGGCGGGCTTCGAGAAGCGTCCCGTGACCATGGCACCCGCGGCCCGGGCCTTCACCTCCTCCGGCGTCATCCCGGTCGCGCGGGACACGGTGGCGGCCACCCCGTCTGCAGCCAGCCACAAATCGGTCTCGACCGGGCCGGGACTGACCGTGTTCACGCGAATCCCGCGACCACCCACCTCCTTGGACACGCCCTTGGAGAAGCTCGCCAGCGCCGCCTTTCCCGCGGAGTAGTCGATCACCATCGGGTCGGGGTACACAGCGTTGACCGAGCAGACGTTGACGATCGACCCACTGCCCCGCTCCAGCATCAGCGGCAGGGCCTCCCGGGTGACGCGGACCGCCGTGAACAGGTTGAGGTTCATCGCCTGTTGCCACTGCTCGTCGGTGACACTGAGGAACCCGCCCGGCCGGGCGGGAGCGGCGCCCACGTTGTTCACGAGGACGTCGATCCGGTCCCCGGCCGCCCCGATGAGCTGCCTGGCTCCCTCCGGCTCGGCCAGATCCACCTGCACCAGGCGGACACCTCCGCGCTCGACCAGCGCGTCCAGTTCGTCGGAGGAGTGGCGCGCACCGGCCACCACCAGGGCGCCCTCGGCCGCCAAGGCCCGCACGATCGCGAGGCCGATGCCGCGGCTCGCACCCGTGACCACGGCCACGCGACCTTCCAGTCCAAGATCCATGGTGATCTCTTCGGCCCCAACCGGCACCCGCTTGAGCGCCCCAGGCCGAACCTCACCACCGGACCCGAGATCCGCACGAATCGAGCGCCCTCTCCCTTGCCGGCGCGCCCCGCGGCCGGTATGGCGGCGGTGCACACCTGGTGGGCGGGAAGTGTGGTGGTGGGCACCATGTGCCCTTGACCTGGGCGTTCCTATGGTGTGGCGACACGGAAACGTCCCCGTCCCCCTCCGGAAGTGGTATCCATGGCCGTCTCTGCCGCACCGTCAGCCCGCGTCGGGAACATCAGAAGAGTCGTCGCCGCCAGTCTCGTCGGGACCACCGTGGAGTGGTACGACTTCTTCCTCTACGGGTCCGCCGCCGCGCTCGTGTTCAACACGCTGTTCTTTCCCGCCGCCGACCCGCTCGTCGGGACCCTGATCGCCTTCGTCACGTACGCGATCGGGTTTCTCGCCCGGCCGCTCGGCGGGGTGGTGTTCGGACACTTCGGGGATCGGCTCGGGCGGAAGAAGTTGCTCGTGGTGAGTCTGCTCATGATGGGTGGGGCCACCTTCGCCATGGGGCTGTTGCCCACCTACGGCTCCGTCGGGGTCGCCGCGCCGGTGTTGTTGACCGTGCTGCGGCTGGTGCAGGGGTTTGCGCTCGGTGGGGAGTGGGGCGGGGCCGTGCTGATCGTCGCCGAGCACGGTGGGGAGCGGCACCGGGGGTTCTGGGCCTCCTGGCCGCAGGCCGGGGCGCCCGGCGGGAACCTGCTGGCCACCGGGGTGCTGGCGCTGCTCGCGGCCGTGCAGTCCGACGCGGACTTCCTCGCCTGGGGCTGGCGGATCCCGTTCCTGCTGTCCGGTGTGCTGGTGGTGGTCGGACTGTGGATCCGGCTGTCGGTCGCCGAGTCCCCCGTGTTCCTGGAGGCCCGTGCCCAGGCCGAGGCCGCGGCGGCCCGGGGTGCGCAGGAACGGCCGCCGGTGGTCAGGGTGTTCCGCACGAGCTGGCGTGAGGTGCTCACGGCGATCGGGACCCGGTTCGGGGAGAACATCTCCTACTACGTGCTCACCTCCTTCCTGCTCGTCTACGTCACCGTCCACCTGGGCCTGCCCAAGAGCAGCGCCCTCAACGCCGTGCTGATCGGCTCCACCGTCCACTTCGTCACCATCCCGCTGTGGGGTGCGCTCTCCGACCGGCTCGGCCGGCGGACGGTCACGCTCGTCGGTTCGGTCGGCATGGCGGTGTGGGCGTTCGTGTTCTTCGCGATGCTCGACAGCCGGTCATTCCCGGTCATCGCCCTCGCCGTCACCGCCGGGCTGCTGCTGCACGGGGCGATGTACGGGCCGCAGGCGGCCTTCATCTCGGAGCTGTTCGACACCGAGGTCCGCTACTCGGGGGCGTCCATCGGCTCGCAGCTGGCGTCGATCGTGGCCGGGGCGCTGGCGCCGATCGTCGCCGTCGAGCTGCTCAAGGACTACGACTCCTCGATGCCGGTGTCGGTGTACCTGTGCGGGGCCGCGCTCGTCACCACCGTGACCGTGCTCCTGGCCCGCGAGACCCGTGGCCGCGATCTTGCCAATGCGGCGTCCACCGGCCATGCTGTCGGCTCGGCCGGAGCGGTCTGACCGGCCTTCCCCGGCCTTCCCCCGACCACCGTCCCGGAGGAACCCACGGTGCATTCCCCGACCGGACCCGCCGCCCGCGCCGCCGCACGGCTGCTGGACCTGCTCGCCGGGGGCGGGGCCGCCGAGGAGTTCGGGCGGGTGGTGGACGGGGTGCGGGCCGACGGGGTGTCGGGCGAGGAGCTGGCGTTCGTCGCGGGGATGACCGAGGTCGCGCTCGGGGTGCACCGGACACTGGGTCAGCACCGGCGCCGCGAGGCGGAGTTGGAGGCGCTGTTCGACACGGCCGGGGACCTCGCGGCGCTGCGCGACCTGGACTCCGTACTACGTGCGATCGTACGGCGGGCCCGCAAGCTGCTGCACTCCGACGTCGCGTACCTCACCCTGCACGACCCGGCCGCCGGGGACACGTACATGCGGGTCACCGACGGCTCCACCTCGGCGGCGTTCCAGCAGTTGCGGCTGGCCATGGGGGACGGGCTGGGCGGGCTGGTGGCGCAGACGGCCCGGCCGTACGCGAGCGCGGACTACCGTACGGACACCCGGTTCCGGCACGTCCCGGCCATCGACAAGGGGGTGGCCGAGGAGGGGCTGCGCGGGATCCTCGGGGTGCCGCTGGCCCTCGGCAACCGGGTGATCGGGGTGCTGTTCGCGGCGGACCGGGCGCCGCGCGGGTTCGCGCCGGAGGCCATCGCGCTGTTGGCCTCGCTCGCCGACCACGCCGCGATCGCCATCGACAGCGCCCGCCGGCTGGAGGAGACCCGGGCCGCGCTCGCCGAACTGGACGCGGCCAACCGCACGGCCCGGGCGCAGAGTGCGGCCATCAGCCGGGCCGCGGAGACCCACGACCGGCTCACGGACCTGGTGCTGCGCGGCGGCACGGTCGGGCACCTGGTCCGGGACGTCGCCGGGATCCTGGGCGGGGCGCTGGTGGTGCACGGCGCCGACGGGCAGGAGCTCGCGCGGGTCGGCGAGGGCGGCGTCGCCCCGGACCCGGCGGCGGTCGCCGTCGCCCGCCGGGACGGCCGGGCGGTGGCCGTGGCGGACGGGGTGTGGGTGTGCGCGGTGCTGGCCGGTCCGGAGCTGCTGGGCGGGATGGCGCTGACCGGACGCCCGGTGCTCGACGACGCCGACCGTCGGCTGTTCGAACGGGCGGGCCTGGTGACGGCGTTGCTGCTGCTGATGGGGCGGTCGGTGGCCGAGGCCGAGGACCGGGTGCGCGGGGAACTCCTCGACGATCTGATCACCTTTCAGCCCGGGCGGCCGCGCTCCCCGCACGGGGAGGGCGACCGTGACGGACACCGGGGTGGCGCCGGACTGGTGTTGCGCGCCCGTCGGGTAGGGGTCGACCTGGGGCGCCCGCACGCGGTGCTGGTGCTGCACTGCGCGCCCGAGGGCCGGGCCCGGCTGGCGGCGGAGGCCGCCCGGCGGGCCCGGAGCCTGGGCGGCCTGGCCGGGCCGCACGGCGGTCGGGTCGTCCTGGTCGTGCCCTGCGGGGCGCCCGGCCCGCTCGCGGCGTCGCTCGCCGAGGAGTGGGGTCGGGCCGTGGGCGGGCCCGTCACGGTGGGCTCGGCCGGGCCGGCCGACGGACCGGAGCGGCTGCCCGCCGTGCACGCCGAGGCGGTGCGCTGCCTGGAGGCCCTGCTCGCGCTGGGCCGCGGCGGACAGGGCGCGGCCCTGCCCGACCTCGGGTTCGCGGGGGTGCTGCTGGGGGACGGGGCCGACGTCGGCGGCTACGTACGACGGGTGCTGGGGCCGGTGCTCGACTACGACGCCGCGCGCGGGACCGAGCTCGTACGGACCCTGGAGACGTACTACGCGCAGGGCGCCAGCCTGTCCCGGGCCAAGGAGGCCCTGCACGTGCACGTGAACACGGTGGTGCAGCGGCTGGAGCGGGTGGCGCTGCTGCTCGGCGCGGACTGGAACGCACCGGCGCGGGCCCTGGAGAACCAACTGGCGCTGCGGCTGCACCGGTTGCTCGCCTTGCCGTAGCGGTCGGCGGTCGGCGGTTCGGCGGTTCGGCGGCCGCGCAATCGGCCGGCGTCGGCCCGGCGCGTCGTCAGCCGACGCGGCGGTGGGCGGTGAGCAGGAGGTACTCCCACTCCATCGCGCCGTCGGCCGTCATCGCGTCGCGCGCGAGCGCCACGAGGTCGCGGTCGAGGGCCGCGACCCGGTCGGGGTCGTCGCCGATGAACTTGTACGTGGCGATGGTGGGCCCGTAGACGGCCTTGAAGAAGTCCACGAACTCCTCCGGCGTGGCGAACCGGTCCACGCGGACGGTCTCGCGCCGCGCGTCGAGGTCGGTGACCCGGTCGCCGAGCAGCGTGGCCACGTGTTCCTCGTCGCCCCACAGCGGCGGCGGCCCGGCACCGGGCGGCGGGGGCGGGGCGTAGGGCCTCATGACGGAGAACATCCGGCCGATGAACCCTTCCGGGGTCCAGTGGAGGACGCCGACCGTTCCGCCGTCCCGGCAGACGCGGACCAGTTCGTCCGCGGCGGTCTGGTGGTGCGGGGCGAACATCACACCGAGGCAGGACATGACGACGTCGAACTCGCCGTCCTCGAAGGGCAACGCCTCGGCGTCGGCCTCGCGCCACGCGAGCTGCGCGCCGCGCTCCTCCGCCAGGACCCGGCCCGCGTCGAGCAGAGCCGGCGTCAGGTCGGAGGCCACCACGTCGGCGCCGGTGAGGGCCGCCGGGATCGCGGCGTTGCCCGAGCCCGCGGCGACGTCGAGCACCCGGTCCCCGCGCTGCACCCCGCAGGCCTGGACCAGGCGGGGGCCGAGGGCGGAGACGACCGTGGCGGCCACGGCCGGGTAGTCGCCGAGCGACCACAGGGTGCGGTGCTTGGCCTTCAGTGCGCGGTCGGCCTCGACCGCTTCGTTCAGATCGGTCATGACGGAGGTCCTTCCCCTCCCAGGATGCGGGAGCCGGGCCCGCACCTCCACCGGAGAGCGGTGGTGAGCCAGCGGGAGGGGCCGGAAGGCAACGGGAGGGGCCGGGAGGCAGCGGGAGACGCCGGGAAGGCAGCGGGAGGGCGCGCCGCGCCGGGACCGGGAGGGACAGGTGTGACGTTTGGCCGAATAAGGCGTGCGCAAGATAGATGCCTTGGGCATGTAATGGGGGGCGGCAACACGGAACCATCGCTTGCGAGGTGCTTGATGACTGAAGCCGTTGCCTTTCCCCAGAGCCGCAGCTGTCCCTACCACCCCCCACAGGCCTATCAGCCGCTGCGCGAGTCCCGCCCGCTGTCCCGGGTCACCCTCTTCGACGGGCGCCCGGTGTGGGTGGTGACGGGCCATGCCGAGGCCCGCGCGCTGCTGAGCGACGACCGGCTGTCCTCCGACCGGCAGAACGACAGCTTCCCGACGCCCAGCCGGCGCTTCAAGGGCCTGCGCAGCCGGCGCGCGGCCCTGCTCGGCGTCGACGATCCGGAGCACAACGTCCAGCGCCGGATGCTGATCCCGAGCTTCTCGGTCAAGCGGACGGCGGCCCTGCGGCCGTGGATCCAGCAGACCGTGGACCGGCTGATCGACGACATGACGGCCCGGGGCGGCTCGGCCGAGCTGGTCGAGGCGTTCGCCCTGCCGGTGCCGTCGATGGTGATCTGCGGCCTGCTGGGCGTGCCGTACGAGGACCACGCGTTCTTCCAGGAGCAGTCCCGGCGGCTGCTGCGTGGGCCCGAGACCTCCGACGTGGAGCAGGCGCGCGAACGGCTCGACGGATACCTGCGGGACCTGATCGTACGCAAACGGGCCGCGCCCGGGGACGGACTGCTGGACGAGCTGGTCGAGCAGCGCCTGGAGACGGGCGAGGTGGACGTGGAGGAGCTGGTGTCGCTGGCGGCGATCCTGCTCGTCGCCGGGCACGAGACGACCGCGAACATGATTTCGCTGGGCACGTTCACCCTGCTGCGGCACCCGGAGCAGCTCGCCGAGCTGAGGGCCGATCCGACGCTGCTGCCGACGGCCGTGGAGGAGCTGATGCGGTTCCTGTCGATCGCGGACGGGATGCTGCGGGTGGCCACGGCGGACATCGAGGTCGGCGGGTCCGTCATCCGCAAGGACGACGGGGTGGTGTTCCCCACCTCGGTGATCAACCGGGACGAGTCCGTCTACGCCGCTCCGGACACGCTGGACTGGCACCGTTCGGCGCGCCACCACGTGGCGTTCGGGTTCGGCATCCACCAGTGCCTGGGCCAGAACCTGGCCCGCGCGGAGCTGGAGATCGCCCTCGGCACGCTGTTCGCCCGGCTGCCCGGGCTGCGGCTGGCGGCGCCGCCGGAGGAGATCCCGTTCAAGCCGGGCGACACCATCCAGGGGATGGTCGAGCTCCCGGTGGCCTGGTGACCGCGGCGGCACCGGCCGGGCCGGTGCGGATCGAGATCGACCGGGAGCGGTGCATCGGGGCGGGCCAGTGCGCCCTGACCGCGCCGGAGGTGTTCACCCAGGACGACGACGGTTTCAGCGAGCTGCTGCCGGGGCGGGAGGACGGCAGCGGCAGCGCCCTCGTCCGGGAGGCCGCCCGGGCGTGCCCGGTGGCGGCGATCAGCATCCGCCCGCGCCCGCGCTGAGCCCCCACGCCCCGGCCCGGGCGGCGACCGCCGCCGCCCGGGCCGTACGGCGTGGCAGGGCCGGGTCCGGGGCCGCCCGCAGCAGGAGCAGCTCGTGGTACAGCGGGGCGGTGGCGGCGACGAGCAGGGCCCGGGCGTTGGTGTCCGCCGGTACGTCGCCGCGCGCGACGGCGCGCTCCACCACCACGGCGCAGCGGTCGTAGCGGTCCGCCCAGAAGCGGCTCAGTGCGGCCGCGGCCTCCGGGGACCGGAAGGAGGCGGCGATCAGGGCGGTGGTGAGCGAGGGGGCGGCGGCGAGCGCGTCGAGCACCTCCTGGCCGAGGACCGTCAGGTCGTCCTCCAGCGAGCCCGTGTCGGGCGGGCTCCAGGTGTCGTCCGCCGCCGCGGCGTCGAGCACGTCGGCCAACAGGCCGCCCACGTCCCGCCACCGCCGGTAGACGGTCGTACGGTGCACCCCGGCCCGTTCGGCCACGGCATCGACGGTCAGCCCGTCGTACCCCCGCTCCACCAACAACACCCCGACCGCCTCCACCACCTCGGCCCGCACCCGGGCACTACGGCCGCCGGTACGGCGGCCGTAGTGCCCGGGTGCGGGCCGAGGTGGTGGAGGCGGTCGGGGTGTTGTTGGTGGAGCGG
>NZ_RPRY01000152.1 GCF_003949795.1 Streptomyces sp. WAC06614 | reverse complement strand
GAACGGAAGGGCGGGGCGGCGGGGGAAGGGGCGGGCTCAGGGCCTGCGCCAGGCTCCGCCGGCGAGGTGCGAGCCCGCCATGGGGCCCATGCGGAGCATGCCGCCGTCCACGGCCCACGAGGCTCCCGTCACATAGCCGGACCCGGGCCCGGCGAGGAAGGCGACGACCGCCGCCACCTCCCGGGCGTCCCCCGGGCGCCCCAACGGGATCCCGGGGCGGCTGACGGTCGTGACGTCGACGTCCTCCTGGCCGGTCATGGGGGTGGCGATCTCCCCCGGGGCCACGGAGTTCACCGTGACGGCGTGCTCGGCGAGTTCGAGGGCCATCACCTGGGTGAGCAGCCCCAGTCCGCCCTTGGCGGCGCAGTACGGGGCCGTGCCCACGCGCGGCTGGTGCTCGTGCACCGAGGTGATGTTGACGATGCGGCCACCGTGCCCCTGCGCGATCATCCAGCGGGCGGCCCGCTGGGCGCAGAGCAGCGGGCCGAGGAGGTCCACGTCCAGGACCCGGCGCACCGTGTCCAGGTCCAGGTCCAGGAAGGGCGCAGCGACTCCGGTACCGGCGCAGTTGACCAGCACGTCCAGACCCCCGAGTTCGGTGGCGAGGACGTCCACCACCCGCGCGGCGTACGGGAGTTGCGCCAGGTCCATCCGGGCGACGGCGGCGCGCCGCCCCTGCCGGACGACCTCGCGCGCGGTCTGCCGGGCGCCGGCCTCGTCGGAGTGCCAGGTGATGCCGACGTCCATCCGCGCGTCGCGGGCGAGGGCCACCGCGATCGCCCGGCCGATCCCGGAATCGGCGCCGGTGACGACGGCGGCGCGCGGATCGAAGGGACGCGGTCCGCCGGGCGCCGGAGCCGTCACGGCAGGCCCAGGCGGAGCGCCGGTCCCACGTCCTCGGGCACGGACGTGGGCGGGAACGCCGTCGCGAAGACGTGCACGGTGACCGTCGGACCGGCGTCGCGGACCGCGTGGATGCGGTGGTAGAAGGTCTCGTCGAAGCAGAATCCCCTGCCCGCGCACACCTCCACCACGTGCGGGGGACTGCCGAGGCGGGCCCGCTCGTGGGTGATGGCCCCGCGGGCGACGTAGACCGCGCCGCGGACCTGCTCGTGGTCCAGGTAGCCGGTGCCCGGGGGCATCCGGTGCCAGCCGATGGCCCAGACGCCGAGCCGGCCCGCCCGGAACAGCCGGGTCCAGCTTCCTTCGCCGTCCGGCTCCGCCAGCCGGGTCCGCCAGCGGGCGTAGTCGCGGCCGACCTCGTATGCGATCTCCAGCAGTTCCTCCGGTTCCAGAAGGCAGTCGAAGGAGAGCTGGGCCGTCAGCTGTTGCTCCATGACAGGCACCGCCTGACCTCACGCGCCGAGTGACGCCGTCCTCGCCCGCGGGTGCGGAGGGGCCGACGTCCTTCGCCGACACCCCTTCCCGGACCGCCGCCTTCCATGCCCAGGCCTCGCACGGGCACCCGCTCGCCACCAACTCGCCTGCGGTGCACCGGAGATGGAGCGAACGGTGCGAGGTTTCGGCACGGCTGGCATGCCTCGGTGCGGGCCGGGTAGAGGCGGGTGCAGCACCCGCAGTTGAGACCAAGGGAGGTGTCGGCCGTGAAGAGCCAGGTGGACACCCAGCCGATCAGCCGGAGCATCGCGCCCGAGGAACGGGTCAGGACGTGCCGCCCGGCCAGGCTCCGCCAGGACTGCTGTCTGGAGCCGGCCGAGCCCCGCGAGGAGGCGGCCGGTCACGAGGTCAACCTCGTCCGCGGGGACGACTGAACCTCAGGTCCCCCGAGGCCGGGCGGGACTGCACATCGGGCCGGCAGCCCCGCCCGCACGGCGGGTGGCGCGGTACACCGTACGGCGCCACCCGCTTTCCGCTGCCCGGCGGACGGCGCTGCGGGTCGGGATGCTCGGACCCCCCGGGTCCTCCAGGGGTCCTACAGGGCGAGCATGATGCCGTAGGCGAGGAAGAACAGGGCCACCAGGACGGCCAGGGCCACGATGGCCACGAGCGGCCCCTTGCCCCAGCCCCGCTCCAGCGGTCGGTAGGGTCCGGCGCCGGACGTGGTACTGGCCTCGCCGGGCGGGGTCTCGCCCGGGGGCACCGAGCCGCCGGGCTCCAGACCAGGGGTGTTGCGGGGATCAGGATCCGGAGTGTTGGTACTCATGTCCGGCGTGTCCCCACAATCCGGGCGAGCATGCCCGGGACGGTACCCGCGTGTGCCGGGTGGCGGAGCGGGGCAGACGCGGGGCACCGCCACCGAGACCGCGAAAGGAGCTGTCGATGACTTCGTTCGGCTACTTCCTGGCGTGCGAGGAGTTCACCCCGGCGCAGCTGCTCGACCAGGCCCGCCGGGCCGAGCAGGCGGGGTTCACCCGGCTGGCCATCTCCGACCACTTCCACCCCTGGAACGACGCCCAGGGCAACAGCCCCCTGGTCTGGTCGATGATCGGTGCGCTGTCGCAGACCGTCGACCTGCCCGTCACCACCCTGGTCACCTGCCCCACGGTCCGTCTCCACCCCGCGGTCACCGCCCAGGCCGCCGCCACCTCCAGCGTGCTGCTGGACGGCCGCTTCCGCTTCGGTGTCGGCACGGGTGAGGCCCTCAACGAACACGTCCACGGCGACCGCTGGCCGCCGTTCGCCGACCGGGCCGCCATGCTGGAGGAGGCCGTCGAGGTCATGCGCCGGCTCTTCACCGGTGAGCTCGTCAGCCACCGGGGCCACCACTACACGGTGGAGAACGCCCGCCTGTACACGGTGCCGGACGAGCCGCCGCCGGTGTACGTCTCGGGCTTCGGCCCGAACGCGGCCGAACTCGCCGGACGGATCGGTGACGGCTTCGTCCTCATGGGGCCCGGCCAGGAGCTGGTCGACACGTTCCGGGACGCCGGCGGGGCCGGCAAACCCGTCGTCGGAGGGCTGAAGGTCTGCTGGGACGAGGACCGCGACCGGGCCGTCGACACCGTCCACCGGCTCTGGCCCAACCAGCTGCTGCCCGGCGAACTCGCCCAGATCCTGCCCACCCCGGCCCATTTCGAGCAGGCGTGCGAACTCGTCACCCGCGAACAGGTGGCGCAGAACACGACCTGCGGCGACGACCCGGAGGCCCACGTCGAAGCGGTCCGCGCCTACGTGGACGCGGGCTTCGACGAGGTCTACATCGGCCAGATCGGGCCCGACCAGGAGGCGTTCTTCGAGAACTACCGCACCAAGGTCCTCCCCGCCCTGGGCGGAGCCGCCCGCTGAGGCCCCAGCCGCGCGCCGCCGCACGGGTGAAACGTCGCGGGCTTCGTTCCGCGGACGGTGCGCGGCCCGGGCCGCCGGGCGGCACGGCGGCCGGTGGGGCACCGTCCACGGAGCGAAGGCAGCGCGCCCCCCGGCCGGGACCGGCGGTGCACGGGGCGCGGGCCGGAGCGCGGTACACCTGAGGTCCACCCAGCCTCACGAGGAGGAACGCTCGTGCTCCAGCGCAGCATTCGCAAGAACCGTACGGAGGTGACCTTCGTCCTGCCGGCGGAGGAGCCCTCCGGCGAGGTCAGCGTGGTCGGCGACTTCAACGACTGGACCCCCGGGGTCCACCCGCTGACCCCCCGGCCCGACGGCACCCGGGCGGTGACGGTGGCCCTGGAGCCCGCCCGGGTCCACCAGTTCCGCTACCTCGGCACGGACGGCCACTGGTTCGACGAGCACGACGCCGACGGCCGCGAGGGACCCAACAGCCGTCTGACGACCTGAACGGCCTGAGCGACCTGGACGACCCGGGTGACCTGACGGCCCGGGTGACCTGACGACCCGAGTGACGTGACGACCCGAGTGACGTGACGACCTGAGCGATCCGACGACGTGAACGGCCGGCGGGCCGGGCCCCGGCCGCCCCTCCCGTGGTGGCCCTTCCGGCCCTCCGGTCCGGCCACGTTCTCCCCGCGGCCGCGGTGTGAAGCGGCGCCCCGCGGGCAGCCGCCCCTCATGACCGCTCGGGACACCGACGCCCGGGACACCGGCGCACCGCACCGCGGGTCCCCGGCCCCGGACGCGCTGCTGGACGCCCTCATGGAATGGGTGGCGCTCCCGTCCGTCTCCGCCGACCCCGAACGGACCGCGGACGTCCGGCGCTCCGCCCGCTGGCTCGTCGACCGCATGCGCCGCACCGGTTTCCCCCTGGCCGAGATCTGGGAGACGGACGGGCTGCCCGCGGTCCACGGCTGCTGGCCGGCCGCCGATCCCGACGCGCCCGTCCTGCTGGTCTACAGCCACCACGACGTGCACGCGGCGGACCCCGACGGCTGGCAGCTGACCTCGCCGTTCGCCGCGAGCCGGGTCGACGGCCGGCTCTACGGCCGCGGGGCCTCCGACGCCAAGGGGCAGATCCTGTGCCACCTGTGGGCCCTGCGCGCCCGGCGGGGCGCCCCCGGGGTCACGGTGAAGTACCTGATCGAGGGGGAGGAGGAGACCGGCTCACGGCACCTGGCCGACCTGCTGGCCGAGCACTCCCGGGCCCTCTCCGCCGACGTGGTCATGATCTCCGACACCATGCTCTGGTCGCTGGACCGGGCCGCGGTCTGTACGGCGGTCCGCGGGTCCGTCACCGCCACCCTCACCGTCCGCGGCGCGCACCGCGACCTGCACAGCGGAGCGGTCTCGGGCGCCGCCGCCAATCCCGCGGTCGAACTGTGCCGCCTCGTCGGCGACCTGCACGACCGGCACGGCCGGATCACCCTGCCGCGGTTCTACGAGCCGGTCGCCGCCCCCGCCCCCGGCCTGCGCGCCTCGCTGGACGGCCTCGCCTTCGACCCGGGGACCTGGCTGGCCGACACCGGCACCTTCGGGGCCGCCGGCGAGGCCGGGTTCACCGTTCCCGAACGGCTGTGGACCCGCCCGTCCGCCGAGGTCGCCCGGCTCACCGCGGGCCCCACCGGCATGCCGGCCCTCGGCCTCATCCCGGCCGAGGCGGCCGCCGACCTGCTCTTCCGGCTGGTGCCCGAGCAGCGCGCCGACCAGGTCGCCGAGCAGCTGCGGGCCTGGCTCGACGCCCGCCGCCGGCCCGGTTTCTCGTACCGGCTGGACATCTCCCCGACCATCTCCGACCCGTACCGGACACCCGAGGACCACCCCGCCCTCGGGGCCCTCGTCCGCGCCGTCGGCCACGCCTACGGCGCCCGGCCCGGCTTCGTGGGCAACGGCGGGGCCGCGCCCGCCGCCCAGCTCGCCCGGGCCTGCTCCGCCCCCGTGCTCTTCTTCGGCACGGGCCTGCCCTCGGACCGCTGGCACGGCCCCGACGAGCGCGCCGAGACCGACGCCCTGGGGCTGGGGGTCCGGGCGCTGTCCCGGTTCCTGGAGGAACTGGCGGCCACCCCGTTCGCCCGGCGCCGCCCGGGGTAGGCGCGCCGACGGAATCCGCGTCCCCAAAACCTTGGAGAACGTCATGTCCGACCACCACGAGCCCGAGACCCCCGGCAGGCCGGCCGCCGTGCCCCCCGGACCGGACGAGCCGACCCGGCCGCACACACCCCTGCCGCCCAAACCCGACCAGGAAGGCCCGGAGACGGTCAGCCCCACCGGCCAGCCCACCGGAGCGGAACAGGCGCGTGAGGCACAGAGCGGCGCGTACCTGACGAACGCCCAGGGCACCCGCCTGTACGAGACCGACCACTCGCTGAAGGCGGGCCCCAGGGGGCCGGTCCTGCTCCAGGACCACCACCTGCGCGAGAAGATCACGCACTTCGACCACGAACGGATCCCGGAACGCGTGGTCCACGCCCGCGGCGCGGCCGCGCACGGCGTCTTCCGCGGCTACGGCACCGCGGGGGAGGTCTGCAAGGCGGCCTTCCTCGGCGCGGACGTGGAGACGCCCGTCTTCGTGCGGTTCTCCACGGTGCTGGGCTCGCGCGGCTCCGCCGACACCGTACGCGACACCCGGGGCTTCGCCACGAAGTTCTACACCGAGGAAGGCACCTTCGACCTGGTCGGCAACAACATCCCGGTGTTCTTCATCCAGGACGCGATCAAGTTCCCCGACATCGTGCACGCCGCCAAACCGCACCCCGACCGCGAGATCCCGCAGGCCCAGAGCGCGCACGACACCTTCTGGGACTTCGTCTCCCTGCACACCGAGGCCACGCACCACACCCTGTGGAACATGTCCGACCGGGGCATCCCGCGCTCCTACCGGATGATGGAGGGCTTCGGGGTCCACACCTTCCGCCTGGTCAACGCGGCGGGGGAGACGGCCCTGTGCAAGTTCCACTGGAAGCCCCGGCTCGGCGTGCACTCCCTGACCTGGGAGGAGGCGCAGATGATCGCGGGGACGGATCCCGACTTCCACCGCCGCGACCTCTTCGACGCCATCGAGTCCGGCGCCTTCCCCTCGTGGGAGCTGGGCGTCCAGGTGTTCCCCGACACCCCCGAGCAGACCTTCGAGGGGATCGACCTCCTCGACCCCACGAAGATCGTGCCCGAGGAACTGACCCCCGTGCAGCCGGTCGGGCTCCTCACGCTGACCGCCAACACCAAGAACTTCTTCGCCGAGACCGAACAGGTGGCCTTCCACCCCGGCCACCTGGTCCCGGGCATCGACGTCACCGACGACCCGCTCCTCGCCGGCCGGCTGTTCTCGTACCTGGACACCCAGATCTCCCGCCTCGGCGGACCCAACTTCGCCCAGATCCCGATCAACCGGCCGCACGCCCCGGTCAACGACATGCTGCGCGACGGCATGCACCAGACCGCCGTGCACACCGGCGTGGCCCCGTACCGGCCCAACAGCCTCGACGGCGGATGCCCGTTCCTCGCGGACGCCGGATCGGCCGCCTACATCGAGGCGCCGGTGCAGGTGGCCGCCGCGCCCAAGAGCCGTGAGGCGGCCGCCTCGTTCTCCGACCACTTCAGCCAACCCCGCCTGTTCTGGCGGAGCATGAGCCCGCCCGAGCAGGAGCACATCGTCGCCGCGTACTCCTTCGAACTGGGCAAGTGCTACGAACCGGTCGTCCGGGAACGGATGCTGGGCGTCCTCGCGAACATCGACACCGACCTGTGCGCCCAGGTGGCGGCCGCCCTCGGCCTGCCCGCCCCCGAACCCACCGTCCCGCCCGCCGAGGTCACGCCCAGCCCGGCGCTGTCCCAGATGGGACGGACCTGGCCGGTCGACGGCCGGGTCGTCGGCATCGTCGCCGACCCGGCCGGGGACCCCGGCGACGTCCGTGCGGTGCAGCAGGCCGCCCTCGCCCAGGGCCTGCTCCCGCTCGTGATCGCCCCGACCGGAGCCGCGCTCGACGGGGACGGCCACGGCGAACCGGTCGCCGTCCAGCGGACGTTCGCCACCGCACGGTCGGTGGAGTACGACGCCGTCGTCCTCACCGGCGCCCCCCGCCCCGCGGCCGACGCCGTGGGCGCGCGCGACGCCGAGGCGGGCCTGCCCACGACGGCGGACCTCGACCCGCGCCTGGTGCTGCTGCTCACCGAGGCCTACCGGCACGGCAAGGCCATCGCCGGCTGGAACGGCGGCGAACAGGCCCTGGCAGCCGCCGGGATCGCGGCCGACGGCCCCGGGATCATCATCGGCGACTCGGGCCCGGCCGTCCTCGACGCGCTCGCCGGGGCGCTGGAACAGCACCGGGTCTGGGACCGCTTCCCCGCCCCGGCCGGCTGAGCCCGACCGGCCGGCCGCCGCCCCCGGCGGCCGTGGCGCCGTACGCGGTCACGGGGGCGGCAGCAGCGGGCCCAGGGGGCCGAGGTCCAGGTTCAGGTCGGCCAGGGTGAGCCCGTGCTGGGCGCACAGCTCGGTCATGCGGTCGTGCAGGGCGAGCAGCGTGGCCCCCAGCTCCTCCTCCTGGGCCTCCGTGAGGTCCCCGGTCTCCACACGCCGCAACGCCTGGCGTTCGATGAGCTGCCGCAGCAGTTCGACGACGGTCAGGACCAGCTTGACCAGATCCTCCTGGACCGTGTCCGGACCGGTCCGCACCCGCAGGGTGTCGGCCATCGCGTCACCGACGGCCCGCAGGTCGGGGGGCCGGCCGGGACGGTCGCCGGGGGTGTCACCGGTCACGGGGTGCCCGCCCTTCCCGGACCGTGACCGCCGGTCCCTGCGCCTGCCGGGCCTCCGGCCACGGGGCCCCGGCCGTGCTGACCGAGCTGACGAGGGCGCGCAGCGAGATCCGTACGAGATCGATGTCGGCGATGGACAGGACCAGGTCCCCGGTGATCACCACGCCGCCCGCCAGCAGCCGGTCGAGGAGGTCCACGAGGGCGACCTGCCGCCCGGGCAGGGCCGGATCCCGGTCGGCGGTGCTCATGGCCCGTCCGTCGCGAGGGTCGGGCCGGGGGAGGCCGGTGCGGCGGCGAACGAGTACGGGGCCCACGGCCCGGTCACCTCGACGCGGATGCCCGGCAGGTCCTCGGCGGCGGCCACCACCTCGGTACGGAAGGCACCGGCCTCGGCGGCGGCCACCAGGAAGGCGTCGTTGAGCACGTTCTCCCCGTCCGCCGCGGCGGCGAGCGGGCCGCGCTGCACCGGGTGCCGTACCTGCTCGGCCGCGTAGCGGCCGGCCACCGCGGCGATCCGCTCCGCGGCGAGCTGCGCGTGGCGGTAGCGGTCCTCGTGGGCGTGGTGCTGTGCGCGTCGCGCCCGCAGGTACGCCTTGCCCGGGCTCACCGGGGGAGCGCCGGCCGTGGTGCCGGCCGGCCCGGGCGCGGGCCCCTGCGCCGGTTCGGCCGCCGGTTCGGGCACCCGGCTCACGTAGACCTTGACGCCGAACTCCGTGTACCCGCGCAGCCGTTCCAGCCGGGCGGCGAACTCCTCGCCCCGGGCGGCCAGGGCCTGGAGCGCCCGGGCCCGGTCCTCGTACAGGGTCGCCAGGCGCAGCGGCAGGACGGTGGCGCGGGCGGCCAGGGAGTCGATCACCTGGTGGTGGGCGCGTGCCGTGGCCTCGACCCAGCGCAGGTCCTCGAAGTGCGACCGGAGCGCCTCCTGCGTCCACCCCGAGCGGGGGACGTCGCTGACGACGAACGCGACGGGCCCGGCGCCCGGAGCGGCCAGGAGCGCGACCGGCCGGCCCGCGACGCCGACGAGGCCGGCCACCAGGTCGTCCGGTGGGGGGCCCGGGGGCGTGCCCGTGACGGCGTAGACGTAGACGAGCGTCGGGCCCTCGGGGCCGGTCGGGGCGGGGGTCATCGCTCGTCCCTCCGCTCCCGCCGGGCCGTCCGCTGCCGCTGCTCACGGCCGGGCAGATCGGCCACCGGTGCCGCGTCGGCGATGCCTTCGCGGCGCAGTTGCGCCAGCTCGGCCCGCAGTCGCTCGTTCTCGGCGGCCAGCTCGTGGTCCTCGCGGCGCGCGGCCCCGGAGGACAGCGACGCGTCGTGCTCCCACCAGTCGATCCCCATCTCCTTGGCCTTGTCCACGGAAGCGATGAGGATCCGGAGCTTGATCGTGAGGAGCTCGATGTCGAGCAGGTTGATGCGGATGTCCCCGGCGATCACGATGCCCTTGTCCAGCACGCGTTCGAGGATGTCCGCCAGACTGGCCGAGGAGCTCGACGGGTAGCCCGCCATGGCGGGACCCGTACCGAACCTGCGCTCCAGGGGATCCGTCACGAACGTTCGCCTCCTCGTCCTGGCCCGGCCCGCCGGACCGGCCGCCGGGCCGCCCGGCCGGTCACGGTCCCTGGGCGCGGAACCGTTCGATCTCCGTCAGCCGGTCGATCAGCCGGTCCTCCTCGCGCTCGAAGGTCTCGCGGTCGATCTCGCCGGCGTCGAAACGGCGTTCCAGCGCGGCCAGTTCCGCCCATACGGGGGCCGGGTCGTAGTACTCGGCGGTGGCCTTGTCCGCCACCCGCTGGGCGACCCAGAGCACGCCCTGGACCGGCAGCAGCGGCAGTCCGATCAGCTTCTGCAGCAGCCCCATCGCACACGCTCCTCTCGTTCCGGTCCCGCCTACGGCACGAAGCTGTACGGGGGCAGCGGCCCGGTCAGCCGCAGCTCGACCCCGGACCCGTCGTCACGGGAGAGCCGGGCGTGGGCCGTGCGCAGGGCCTCCTCGTCCTCCCGGGCCACCAGGAGCGACAGGTTGAGGAAGTCCGTCTCCCCGACCGGCTGGTGGACGGAATGCTCCCGGGCCAGCGGCGCCAGCTCCTGCACCAGGCGGGCGGCCGCGTCCGCGCGCCGCACCTGGACCTCGTCGGCGACCAACCGACCCAGTTCCAAGGGCAGTCGAGGGTCCTGCGAGCCTGCGCGGATCTCGTCGTTCAGCCTGCGCGCCTGCGGGGTGTCGGCCAGGACGTCGCGCAGGATGCTCTCCTCGTCGCGGGCGGCCTTCACGTTGTACTCCGCACACCCCTGTACGCGGTCCAGCGCGGTCCGGTACTCCGCCTCCCGCTCCGTGAGGACCTGGAGGACGGTGTCGTCGTCCGGCGCCGTGTAGCCGAACTGCAGGGGCAGGGCGGTCCCGTCGGCCATCAGGCGGTTCTGGACCTCCTGGTGGGCGGTCACGTCGCGCCGCTTGGGGCGGATCTGCTCGTCGATGTCGCTGACGACGGCCCGCAGCTGCGGTGTCGACAGCACCCGTACCGGGGCGGCGCGCGCGCCGACCCCGGTGGCCCCGTCGAGCCGGCACGGGTGGTCGCGGGCCGTGATGGCGTAGACGTAGACGGCCATGGGTCACTTCCTCTCGCGCCGCACCGGACGCCGGGCGGGCCTGCGCCGTCGGGGAGGTTCCACTTCCTCCTCCTCGCGCTCCTCCTCGTCGTCCTCGACCTCGTCGGCCTCCTCCGGTTCCTCCTCGTCGCGGCCCTTGCCGCCGCCCAGTGCCTGCGTCACCGCGTCCATCGCGCCGCCCAGGGCGCCCTTGGACTTGCCCCGGCTGCCGCCCTCGATGATCTTCTCGGCCACGTCCGGCAGCTGTGCCGGGGCGTTGCGGCCCGCTTCCAGGTCGAGGCGGTTGCACGCCTCCGCGAAGCGGAGGTAGGTGTCGACACTGGCCACCACGATCCGCGCGTCGATCTTGATCAGCTCGATCCCGACGACGGAGACACGGACGAACACGTCGATGACCAGCCCCCGGTCGAGGATCAGTTCCAGGACGTCGTACAGGCTGCTCGTGTTGCCTCCGCCCGTGCGGCTGAGGCCCGGGCCCGCTCCTTGCGGCACCATGGTCATGGCGTGTCCCTTCCGGGCCGGTACGGCTCAGCCGCCCGGCCGGTCGATCATTCCCCGGCTGTACCTCCGGGTCCGTTCGTAGGAGATCAGCCCGCCCCGGTGGTCCAGGGCGACCCGGTAGCTGCCCATGACACTGGTGGTGTCCGGGATGCGTTCGAGCTCCACCACTTCCACCACCGCCTCCCAGCCGTCCTCGGTGGGCTTCAGGGACGAGACCGACTCGGGGCGCCGGCCGAGCAGCTCCGAGAGCTGCTGGGCGGCGGCCCGCAGGGCGTCCGCCGGCCCCGGAGCCGGACGGCTCCGGCGCCGGGCCGGTTCCGATGCGGTCATCTGCTCCCCTCGAACCAGATCTCCATGGACCTCTGCGTCTCCCCAGCAGACGCAGGGACGACACCTTCAAACAGAAACTTTCTGGGCATATGCCGCATAACCTTCGTCAGGCTGAGCAGCCCCTGTAGATACCAGTGCCGTTCGAAGGGACCAGGCTGATGCAGGACACGAGCAAGATCGCCCTGGCGGCCGCCGTCGCGGGCGGCTACCTCCTGGGCCGGACCAAGAAGGGCCGCATGGCCCTGTCCCTGGCGACGTACCTCGCCGGCCGCAGATTCGGGCTCCAGCCGGGCCAGCTGCTGACCGCTGGGCTGCAGAAGCTCGGCGAGATGCCTCAGGTCGCCGAGCTGGGCGACCAGGTCCGTGGCGAGGCCCTCGAAGCGGGCCGCAAGGCCCTCTCCGCGGCGGCCGACCACCAGCTGCGGAACCTGGCCGACACCCTCCACCAGCGCACCCTGGAGCTGACGCAGGCACGCGAGGAGCCGGAGGACGACCGGGACGAGGACCAGGACGCGGACGAGGGGGAGTACGAGGACGAGGACGAGGCCTACGAGGACGAGCCCTACGAGGACGAGGAACCGTACGAGGACGAGCAGGACGAGGAGCCGTACGAGGACGAGGAGGAGGCCGAGGGCGAGGAGGACGAGGATCAGGAGGAGCCCGAGGAGGTCGAAGAGCCCGAGGAGCCCGAGGAAGCGGAGGAGGACGAAGAGCCGCGGGAGGCGGAGGAGGACCAGGAGGAGCCCGAGGAGCCTCCTCGCAGGACCCGCCGCGCACCGCCGGCCAGGAAGCCCGCGGCCCGCAGCAGCCCGCCGGCGAAGAAGACGGCCGCCCCGCGGAAGAAGGCGGCGCCCTCGGCCGGGAAGGCGGGCGGCACGGCTGCGAAGAGCTCCTCGGCCCGCAAGGCCACGAGCAGCAGCCGCTCCGGCACCGCTACGAAGTCCACGTCGGGCACGAAGTCGGCCGCGGCCAAGAAGCCGGCTTCGGGGACGAAGCCCGCCTCGAAGTCCACCACGAGCAGGAAGTCCGCCCCGGCCACGAAGTCGGCGTCGGCCACGAAGTCGGCGTCCACGAAGTCCGCCCCGGCCAAGAAGACGGCGTCGGCCCGCACGTCCGCGCCGGCCCGCGCGTCGGCCTCGGCCGGCAGCTCCTCCTCGGCGAGGAAGACCGCCTCGGGGCGGACGGCGGCGGCGAAGAAGTCCGCGTCCGCCAAGCCCCCGGCCAAGAAGACGGCGGCGAAGCGGACCTCCCCGCCGAAGAAGAGCACGGCGAGCCGTTCGGCCCGGGGCGGCGGCGCCAAGAAGACCGCGTCGTCGGCGAAGAAGACCACGGCGCGCACGTCGTCGACGCGGAGGTAGCAGCACCATGGCCACCACACAACGAGACCGTTCGGCCAAGAAGGACCGGTCCGGGTCCCCCGTGGACCAGTTGCTCGAAGAACTCGGCGGCTACCTCTCGGCCCAGGCGGACCAGCTGGCCGACAAGGCGTCCGACAAGCTCGGCGACTTCACGGACCAGCTCTCCGACGTCGCCGAGAACGGCGGCTCCCTCGCCGACATCGGCGGCCGCCTCCTGAAGGGCGACTCGCCGCTCAAGGCCGTCGCCGGCAACGCCTTCAGCGGCATCAAGGACAAGGCGAAGGAACTGGTCGGCGGTTCGGCCGGCGGCGGCAAGGGACGCAAGGGCGGCACCAAGTCCACCCACATCTTCGAATCGGTGGACATCGGCGTGCCCCTGCGCACCGTCTACGACCACTGGACGCGCTACGAGGAGTTCAGCAGCTTCGCCAAGGGGGTGCGCAGCGTCTCCCAGGGGGACGACACCACCACCGACTGGAAGGTCAAGGTCGGCCCGTCGACGCGTAGTTGGAAGGCCACCGTGCAGGAGCAGGTCCCCGACGAGCGGATCGTGTGGACCTCCGAAGGCGCCAAGGGCTCGACGCGCGGGTGCGTCACCTTCCACGAACTCGCCCCCTCCCTGACCCGCGTCCTCGTCGTCGTCGAGTACTACCCCTCCGGCCTGTTCGAGCGGACGGGCAACCTCTGGCGGGCCCAGGGCCGTCGGCTGCGCCTGGACCTCAAGCACTTCGCCCGCCATGTGACCCTCACGGACGAGGAGCCCGACGGCTGGCGCGGCGAGATCCGCGACGGCGAAGTGGTCCGCTCCCACGAGGAGGCGGTCGAGGAGGAGTCCTCGGACGAGGAGCCGGACGAGGAGACGGACGAGTACGAGGACGAGGAGGGCGAGGAAGCGCCGGCGGAGGAGGACCAGGACGCGGACGAAGCCGCGGACCAGGAGGACGACGCGGACTACGAGGACGCGGACGAGGAGTACGAGGACGAGGACGCCGACGCGGACGAGGAAGAGGACCAGGACGAAGAGGACGAGGACGAGGAGGACGAGGAGGACGAGGACCGGCCCTCCGGACGCCGCTCCCGCTCCGGAAGCTCCAGGACCCGCAGCCGCAGCCGCACCCACGCCCGCAGCCGATGACGCCCCACGAGCCGATGACGCCTCGCCCCAGCGGCGGCCGTCACGACGGGGCGGGTGGCGCCGGCACCCGCTCCCCGGGCGGCACCGGCCCGGGCGGGGTCCCCTCGCCGAACGGCCGTCCCCCCAGGGCCTCCCGGCCGTGGGGGGCCGGCCAGCCCGACAGGTCGGGCCCGGACGGGACGATGCCGGTGGGGTTGATGTCGGAGTGCACCAGGTAGTAGTGCTGTTTGATGTGGCCGAAGTGGACGGTGTCCCCGAAACCGGGGGTCTGGAACAGGTCCCGGGCGTACGCCCACAGCACCGGCATCTCGCTCAGCTTGTTCCGGTTGCACTTGAAGTGGCCGTGGTAGACGGCGTCGAAGCGGACGAGCGTGGTGAACAGCCGTACGTCCGCCTCGGTCAGCGTGTCACCCACCAGGTAACGGGTCCCGGCGAGCCGGTCCGACAGCTGGTCGAGCCGGTCGAACAGCCGCTCGTACGCGTCGGTGTAGGCCTCCTGGGAGCCGGCGAAGCCGGCCCGGTAGACGCCGTTGTTGACGTCCCGGTAGACCGTCTCGTTCACCGCGTCGATCTCCGGTCGCAGCGCCGACGGGTACAGGTCGGGGGCGCCGGGGCGGTGGTGGGCGCGCCACTCCAGTGACATGTCGAGGGTGATCCGGGCGAAGTCGTTGGTCACCACCTTGCCGGTCGGCACGTCCACCACGGCCGGCACCGTGATACCGCGGTCGTAGCCGGGGTCCCGCGCCAGGTAGGCCTCCTGCAGCCGCTCGATGCCGAGCACCGGGTCCCGGCCGCCCGGGTCGAGGTCGAAGGTCCAGCTGCGTTCGTCGTGGACCGGCCCGGCGACGGCCATCGGCAGCGCCTCCTCCAGCCCCAGCAGCCGCCGGACGATCACCGCCCTGCTCGCCCACGGACAGGCCCGGCTGACGACCAGCCGGTAGCGGCCGGGCTCCACCGGGAAGCCCTCGCGCCCGTCGGCGGTGATCCGTGTGGTGAGGTACCGGCTGTCGCGGTCGTACGCCTTGCCGTGCGTCACGTAGGCCATGTCTGCCGTCCTCCGTACCGGTCCAGCGGTCCCCACCGGCCCTCCTGCCGGCGTACCTCGGCATCGGCCTCGGCGATCACGCCGACGTCGATCCAGCCGAGCGGTTCCACCTCGTGGACCAGGGGCTCGTTGTCCGGCCCGCGGCCCACCTCGGTGCCGCGCAGGAGCCACGGGCGCACCCGCCGGTCCTTGACGTGCGGCAGGTGCGCGTAGTCGTACAGGCGGCGGGCCGCCCAGGTCCGTAGGGACCGGGTACCCCACCACGGCTCGGTGTCCAAGGGATTGGCCGACAGCCCGGGCAGCGGGGCACCGGTCAGGTCGTCGCGGCTGGAGGGTTCGGGCAGGTCGACGCCCGGGCCCGACGACCAGCGCACGTACAGGCCCGCGGTGGAGGCGAGCACGCCCACCAGCTCGTCGAGCGACCTGATGGTCGCCATCTCCGGTACGTCCTGCTCCGGGCGCGAACGGCTCATGTGCGGCGGCTACCCCGTGTCCGACGCCGTACGCGTCACCGCCGGCCGTCCCCGGTGGCCCCGCCGGGCCGGGCTGCGGCCTGCTCTGCGGTGCGCGCGACGACCACCACGCTGATGGTCTTCCCGTCGGGCCCGCTGTCCACGTTCACGTGCTCCGTCAGCTGGTTGATCATGACCCAGCCGAAGCGTCCGGGGACGCTCGGCGGGGTGGGCCGGTCGACGGGATCGGCCGGGCTGGCGTCGGCGACCTCGATGACCGCGCGGGGAGGGTGGCAGCTGACGTGGAAGCCGGTGACCCCGCCCGCGTGCCGGCGGGCGTTGGCGACCAGTTCGGTCACCACCAGCAGGGCGTCGTCGGCGTCCGTCCCCGTGACACCGTGGGCGGCCAGCACGGCCCGGGTGGCTCCCCGGGCCTGCTCGCACGTCAGACCGCCGACGGCTCGCGGTTCCATACCCGTTCCTTCCGCCGTACCGCGTGATGAGGTGCTCGGGGACCCCCCACCCGTCCCGCCCGTCGTGGCCGGCCGCTTCACGTGCCCCGTCGCAGTCCGCGTCTGTCCTCGTCCCCGGGTCCAAAACGCCCGGCGATCCCCGGAAACGGCCGTGGACGCTGCTCCTGCGGCCAGCGGGTTCGTTCCGCGGACGGAACGCGACAACTCTTCGTTCACGGAGCTGCGGTTCTCCGCACCGCCCGGGAGGATGAAGTGATGTCCCCGGCGCCGCGGAGGTGAGGCCTCGTTTGACCGTCGTACCGTCGCCCCACGACGCCTTCGCCGACCGGCCGTCCGCCCAGCTCCTGATGATCGTCGAAGGACTGACCCCCGACCGTGTGACGGCCGTGGTCGTGGGCGAGATCACCGAGGCCGCCGTGGACTCGCTGCGGCCCGGCCTGCTGACCGCGCTGCGGTCCTCCGCCCGCGGCCTGGACCTGGACCTGTCCCAGGTGACCTTCTGCGACATCGCCGGGCTGCACCTGCTGCTCGACCTCCGCGAGGCGGCCGGGACCATGGGACGCACCCTGTCCGTCACCGCCCTCTCCGGGCCCGTGCACCGGCTGGTCCGGGCCACGGACTGCGCGGTGCGGCTGGGGGCGGGCCGCCCGGGAGGGCGCCGGCCCGTCACGGAGGCCATCCGCCGGGCGCTGGCGGCGGGCGTGTGGTCGCCCGGGTCGGACGGCTGCCTGCGCGTCCGCCTCGACGGGAGCGCCGCGACCGTCACCTGGCCGTCCGCGCGGTTCGCCGCGAACGACGGCCGCCGCCCCGGGGACCGGCTCCTCCACGACGCGGTCACCGCGGCCCTGCACCGGGCCGGCCTGCGCTCCGTACGGCACCGTTCGCCGGCCATGACCGCGCCGCGTCCCGCTCTCGTCCGCCCCTGGCCCTGCCCGCCCCGCCCCGGCGCCTGAGTCC
>NZ_RPRY01000014.1 GCF_003949795.1 Streptomyces sp. WAC06614 | reverse complement strand
AGCTCCGGGCGACGGCGGGGGAGGGGGAGGGGGCCTGCGGCCCAGCGGCTCCCGGGAGCGCTGCGGGCCCCACTTGGCCCGGACCGCGCAGACGGCCATCACCGCCGCCATGGCGGCCAGGTGCTCCTTGCCCGCGAGATTGTTCTTGACCAGCACTTCCACGATCATCACGACGACGACCAGACAGCCGGTGAGGTACGCCCGGTAGCGCCAGCACACGTACACGGCCAGGCCCACCACCGCCGCCGACGGCCCGGTGTCGTTGACCACCCGGTCCGACAGGGGCAGGCCGAACGGATGGTCCGGGCTCAGGGCCAGGCCGATCCGGGCGTAGCTGGTGCCGGCGACGGTCGCGACGTAGCCGATCAGCAGCGTGCGCCACCAGCCGATGCAGATCTCGGCGATGCCGAACACCAGCAGGATCTGCGCCAGCGCGCCCCAGACCGGCAGGTCCAGGGCGGGGACGAACAGCGACAGCGGGGTGCGCAGCAGTGCCAGCCACAGCGGGTCGGCGGCCTTCACCGACCCGAGGTCCTGCACCGGCTGGAACCCCCACGGCTGGTTCTGCACGATCTGGAACACCGAGGTGAGGCAGACCGCGCCCAGGGTCATCGGGACGGCCCGCCACCCCTTCCCGACGAGCGCGTCCCGCACGGTCCAGTGGAGCGGCCCCCATTCGCGGCGGGCGAACCGCCGCAGTGCGGGTCGCGTCAACGCTTGCTCTCCAGGTGTCTGCGGTGCACCCACTTCGGCAGCCCGGGCGCCTCCAGGAAGCCCTCGGCCCGGCCGGCCGCGATACCGATGCGCAGCAGGTCGGAGCTCTTCTCGAAGAGCATGAACCGCGGTTCCCAGATGGGCCGGTACTTGGCGTTGGCGCGGTAGAGGGACTCGATCTGCCACCAGCGGGAGAAGAAGCTCAGCAGCGAACGCCACATCCGCAGCACCGGGCCGGCGCCGAGCCGGGAGCCGCGTTCGAAGACGGACCGGAACATGGCGAAGTTCAGCGAGACCTGGGTGACCCCGATCTCCTCGGCGCGCTGGAGGAGTTCGATGACCATGAACTCCATCAGGCCGTTGTCGGAGTCCCGGTCACGGCGCATCAGGTCCAGCGACAGGCCCTTGGCGCCCCACGGGACGAAGGACAGCAGGGCGCGCAGTTCACCCTGGGCGTCGGTGCACTCCAGCATCACGCACCGGCCGTCGGCCGGGTCGCCGAGGCGGCCCAGGGCCATCGAGAAGCCGCGCTCGGTGGCGCCGTCGCGCCAGTCGTCGGCGCGCCGCAGCAGCTCGTCCATCTCCTCGGCCGGGATGTCGGCGTGCCGGCGGATGCGGACCTGGTACCCGGCGCGTCCGATCCGGTTGTAGGCCTGCCGGACGGTGCGCATGGCGCGGCCCTCCAGCGTGAACTCGGCGGTCTCCACGATCGCCTCGTCGCCCAGTTCCAGGGCGTCCAGGCCGTGCCGGGCGTAGACGGTGCCGGCCTCCTCGCCGGCGCCCATGACCGCGGGCACCCAGCCGTGCTCGCGGGCCTCGGCCAGCCACGGCTCGATGGCGCCGGGCCAGGCCTCGGGGTCGCCGATCGGGTCGCCGGAGGCCAGCGAGACCCCGCCGACGACGCGGTAGGCGATGGCGGCCTTGCCGGTGGGGGACCACACGACGCTCTTCTCGCGGCGCAGCGCGAAGTAGCCCAGGGAGTCCCGGTCGCCCTGCCGGTCGAGCAGGGCGCGCAGCCGCTCCTCGTCCTCCTCGGTCAGCGGGTCGACGGCGCGCCGGGAACGGAACGCCGCGAGCAGCACCGCCAGCAGCAGCACGAACGACATGACGTTGATGAACACGTCCACCCAGCCGGGGGTGACGATGCCCAGGGAGCCGCTCTCGTCGAGCGTGATCAGACGCATCACGCCGTAGCGCCAGCGGGTCGGGAACGAGACCTCGGCGGCGTCGGGCGCGCTGTTGGTGAGCCCGACCAGCAGCGCCGCGACCAGCGAGGTCACCAGCAGCCCGACACCGGCCACGGCGGTGGCCAGCTTGGGGTTGGAGCGGTCGCCCTTGGCGTAGAACTCGTGGCGGCCCAGCAGCAGGGCGCCGACGAAGGCGGCCGTGAGCACCAGCGAGACCCAGTTCTGGGCGTGGGCGCGGATGTCACCGCCGTGCGGGAGGCAGAACGCGGCGAGGAACAGCACCAGCATCATGCCGCTCAGCGCCAGGTTCAGGATCCAGGCGGCCCGCTTGCGGCGGCCCATGGTGACCGCCAGCAGCAGCGTGAACAGGCCGGAGCCGAAGCCCGCGGTGAGCAGGTACGGCGTGTAGTAGTCGTCGGTGTTGTGGGCCCGCAGGTCCTGCCCGAGCGACACCCACACGGCGCTGAGGAAGTTGACGAAGGTGACGAGGCGCAGGTACCAGACCGCGAACCCGGCGGCGCGGCGCGAGCGCGCGCTGCCCCGGCCGGCACTCCCCCTCTTGTTTCCGCCCGTTCCCGCGACCGGCGTGCGGTCGGTCCTGCGGTCGGTCTCTGCGCTGGCCAAAAGGACCTCTCCCATGAAAAGCGATCATATGGGGCATCGCTTCTCGTACGGAGTGGGGAACGACGACCTGGTCAGGGCCGTCGTCCACCGCAGCTCACCCCGTCGGCTCCTCCGCCCGCTCCGGGAGGTCCGCCGCGAGCGCGGCGGCCGCCTGGACCAGCGGAAGGGCCAGCAATGCCCCGGTACCTTCACCTACTGTGACGCCGTGATCGAGGACGGGGTTGAGTGCCATTCGGTCAAGTGCCTTGGCCTGACCCGGCTCCCCGCTCGCCTGTCCCGCCAGCCACCAGTCCGGCGCCCGGAACGCGGCCCGCTGCGCGACCAGGCCGCACGCGGCCGAGACGATCCCGTCGAGGATGACCGGGGTACGGCGGACCGCGCACTGCAGGAGGAAACCGGTGATCGCGGCCACGTCCGCACCGCCGACCGCCGCCAGCAGGGCCACCTGGTCGCCCAGCACCGGGCGGGCCCGGCGCAGCGCGTCACGGATCGCCGCGCACTTGCGCATCCAGGTCAGGTCGTCGATGGGCACCCCGCCCCGGCCGGTGACGACCGAGGCGTCCGTGCCGCACAGCGCGGCCACCAGGGTCGCGGCGACCGTGGTCCCGCCGACGCTGAGGTCACCGAGCACCACCAGGTCGGTGCCGGCGTCGGCCTCCTCGTCGGCGACCGCGATGCCCAGGCGCAGCGCGGCCTCCGCCTCCTGCGGCGTCAGCGCGTCCTCGACGTCGATCCGGCCGCTGCCGCGCCGCACCCGGTGGCGTACCACGTCCTCGGGCAGCAGCTCCGGCGCGCAGTCCAGGCCCGCGTCGACCACCCGGATCCCGGCGCCCAGCCGGTCCGCGAGGATCGACACCGGGCTGCGCCCGTCGAGCACCTCCCGCACGAGCGCGTGCGCACCCCCGGCGGGCCGGGCCGACACCCCGATCCCGGCCACGCCGTGGTCGGCGGCGAACAGCACCACCTTGGGGCGCTCGATCGGCCGGACCGGGACCTGCCCCTGGGCCGCCGCCAGCCACTCGGCGAGCTCGTCGAGCCGGCCGAGCGCGCCCGGCGGCACGGTCAGCCGCTGACGGCGGTCCTCGGCGTCCCGCCGGACGCCGCCGTCGGGGCGCTCGATCAGATCGGAGAAGTCGTCGAGATTCAGCGTGGTCATCTGCCGAAGGGTACAGGCGCCGGACGAGCGGCAAGGGCACGGCCGCAGCCGCCCCGGCAACGGGGGAACGGCTCATCCCTTGAGGGGGAGCGCCTGCCCGGCGACGACGAGCAGGACGTGCTCGCACTCGTCGGCGACACCGGCGTTGAGCCGCCCCAGTTCGTCCCGGAACCGCCGCCCCGCGGCGGTGGCCGGCACGACCCCGGAACCGACCTCGTTGCTCACCGCCACCACCGTGCGCCGGCTCGCCCGCAGGGCCGCGGTGAGGGCGCCGGTCCGCTCCCGCAGCTCCTTCTGCCCGCCGTTCGCCCAGACCTCGTCGTCCCAGGCCCCGACCTGGTCCATGGCGTCGGTCAGCCACAGCGCCAGACAGTCGATCAGCAGCGGCGGCCCGTCCTCGGCGAGCAGCGGCACCAGGTCGCAGGTCTCCAGCGTCCGCCAGCCGGCCGGCCGCCGCTCCCGGTGCAGCCCCACCCGCTGCGCCCACTCCTGGTCCCCGTCGCGGGTCCCGCCGGTAGCCACGTAGTGCACCGCGGGGAACGACTCCAGCCGGCGCTCGGCCTCGACGGACTTGCCCGAGCGGGCCCCGCCGAGCACCAGGGTGCGGCGCGGCACGTCCGGCACCGACCGGGCGTCGCCCACCACCACCGTGGTCCCGTCCGGCACCGCCCGGGCCCCGGCCGCGGCGCAGCGGCGCCGCAGCTCCTTGCCGGGCGCGGTGTCGTGGTCCAGGTGCACGACGATCACGTCGGTGGCCGGGCCGACCGCGCCGGAGGCCCGGAGCCGGGCCAGCGCCTCGGGCCGGCCGAGCACGTCCGCGAGCACCACGTCGTACGGGGGCTGCCCCGTCCGGTGGCCGTCGACCCCGGCGGGCGCCCCGCCGGGCGGCAGGTACAGCACCCGTTCCCCGTCCGGCCCGGTCACCTCGTACCCGGTCCCGGGCGCGTCCATCGCCACGGCCCGCACCCGGTGGCCGCTGATCACGGCGAGCTCCCGCCCGTCGGGCACCCGCCCGGCCGCCGGCAGCCCTGGCGGCAGCTCCAGGGCCGGCCCGTCGTGCGGATGGGTCAGCAGCACCTGCCGCACCCCGCTCAGCGAACGCCCGGCCCGGGCCGCGGCGAACACCGCCCCGGGCGTGAGGTCCAGCAGCAGCGCCCCGTCGACGAGCACCGCGGTCGCGGCCCGGGCACGGGTGCCGACGGAGACCGCGCAGGCGGCGCAGGGACAGCCGGGGCGGGGCAGTCCTTCGGGCGTTCCGGTGCCCAGGAGAGTCAGTTCCACAGGAAGATCCTCCCGCGCCACCGCGAGTGGTGCGCGCCCGGCTAGTCTGCGGGGCAGACTCACCAGGGAACACCGGACGAGCAGCGGAGGCGGACATGGCGTGGACGTGGCGGTTCGAGCAGGCGGACGGCACCGAGGTGGCCCCGGCGGTGACCCCGGAGGAGTTCACCACCCAGGGCGATGCCGAGTCCTGGATCGGCGAGTACTGGCGCGACCTGCTGGAGGGCGGCGCGGAGCGGGTGAAGCTCTCGGACGACACCGGCACGGAACTGTACGCAATGAGCTTGCGCGAGGCCCTGGACGCCTGACCCGGGCGGAGGGCCCGACCCACCCGGGCCGGGCCCCCGCGCGTGGCACACCCCGGCGGGGCCGGACGCGCCGGCCCCGCCGGGGTTTCGTGTGCCGGGGTGCGGGGGCGGGGCCCCCGTGGGTCAGGCCGGGAGGTGGGACTGGACCTCGGCCGCGGCGGTGTCGCCGTAGGCCTTGGTGAAGCGCTCCATGAAGTGGGCGCGGGCCAGGGTGTACTCCTGGGTGCCCAGGGTCTCGATGACCAGGGTCGCCAGCATGCAGCCGACCTGCGCGGCCCGCTCCAGGCCGACGCCCCAGCCCAGGCCGGTCAGGAAGCCGGCGCGGAACGCGTCGCCGACACCGGTCGGGTCGACCTTCGCGGTCTCCTCCGGGCAGCCGACCACGATCGGCTCCTCGCCCTGCCGCTCGATCTTCACGCCGCGCGAGCCCAGCGTGGTCACCCGGGTGCCGACCTTGCCGAGGATCTCCTCGTCGGTCCAGCCGGACTTCGTCTCGATCAGGCCCTTCTCGTACTCGTTCGAGAAGAGGTACGTCGCGCCCTCCATCAGGGTGCGGATGTTGTCGCCGTCCATGCGGGCGATCTGCTGCGAGAAGTCGGCGGCGAACGGGATGCCCCGCGTCCGGCACTCCTCCGTGTGGCGCAGCATCGCCTCGGGGTCGTCCGCGCCGATCAGGACGAGGTCCAGCCCGCCGACCCGGTCCGCGACCGCCTTCAGCTCGATCAGCCGGGCCTCGCTCATGGCGCCGGTGTAGAAGGAGCCGATCTGGTTGTGGTCCCGGTCGGTGGTGCACACGAACCGGGCGGTGTGCAGCACCTCGGAGATCCGCACGGACGCGGTGTCCACGCCGTGCCGGTCCAGCCAGGCGCGGTACTCGTCGAAGTCGTAGCCGGCCGCGCCGACCAGGATGGGCCGGACGCCGAGCTGGCCCATGCCGAAGCAGATGTTCGGGCCGACACCGCCCCGGCGCACGTCGAGGTTGTCGACCAGGAAGGAGAGGGAGACCGTGTGCAGCTGGTCCGCGACCAGCTGGTCGGCGAAGCGGCCGGGGAAGGTCATGAGGTGGTCGGTGGCGATGGAGCCGGTGACTGCGATACGCACGGCGTGGATGCTCCTGCGAGGGGCGGCGAAAGGACATTCCACGCTACCCGGTCCGGGGCCCTTCGTCCGACCACCAGAAACTACCCCGTAGTAGGTCTTTCTTCGCACCTCCCCGCTGCCTACGGTGCCCTCATGACCTATACCGACGGTTTCGGCTACTCAGGGTTCCAGGGACTTCTCGGTGACTGCGCCCGCATGGCACCCCACTGGACGGTCCCGGCCGGCCCCCGCCCGCCCCGTGTGGAGCCCTCGCAGATCCACGGGGTCCGCGTTCCCGCGGCCTCGGTCCGGTTGATCGCGGGCACGGCGCAGTACGGCGACCAGGACGGTCAGAAGGACGGTCAGGGGGGTGTCGGCTAGCTCGCGTCGGTCCGGGGGGAACCGGTCGCGCCGTCGCCACGTCACACCCGCGTCACGCACAACGGGCGAGGCAGCGAAGGAGCGATGCGGTGACCAGCGAGCAGCAGCACACCAGCCCCCATCCCCACCACCGGCGGCGGCGGAACTGGGCGGTCGGCTCGATCGCGGCGGCCGTGCTGTTGGCCGGGGGCGGTACGGCGTACTGGGCGTCCTCGGCGTACGGCGGCAGCGGCGGCGGGCGTACGGACGCCGACCGGGCCTCGGCCTCGTTGCGCGCGCCCGGGAGCCCGCAGTCCACGGAGCCCTCGGCGCCCGGGATCGCGCCGGGCGAGCCCGACCCGTCCGGCGGCGGGGTGACGTACGAGGCGACCGGGCCGCTCCCGCAGGGGCCGAAGAGCTCCCCGCGGTTCAAGGCGGACGGGGAGGTCACCAAGGAGGAGGTGGCCCGGCTCGCGGCGGCGCTCGGGATCGAGGGCGAGCCGCGGCTGTCGGGCGAGCAGTGGCAGGCCGGCGAGGTACGGGACTCCTCGGGGCCGCGCCTGACGGTGACCCGCAAGGCGCCGGGCACCTGGACGTACACCCACTTCCAGCTCGGCGGCGGGGACAACTGCCAGAAGGGCAAGGACAGTTGCGGGGCGATCGCGCCGCCGGAAGGTGACCCCGGCAAGGCGGTGTCGGAGGAGGCCGCCAAGAAGGCCGCCGGCCCGGTGCTGGCCGCGGTCGGGCAGAACGGCGCGGCACTGGACGCCCGGCTCACCCAGGGCGCGGTCCGGGTGGTCGCGGCGGACCCGGTGGTCGGCGGCCTGCCCACGCAGGGCTGGACCACCAAGGTGAACGTGGGCGCGGACGGCCAGGTGGTGGGCGGCAGCGGCGAGTTGAAGGCCCCGGTCCAGGCCGGCGAGGCCGTGATCGTCCCGGCCGAGGAGGCGCTGAAGCGGCTGAACGCCCGCTCCGGCCCGGGTCGGAGCCCCGCGCCGAGCGGCTGTGCGACCTCGGTGCCGCTGGAGCCGGACACCCCGGTGCACTCCGGCGACCCGCTGCCCTGCAACCCGGAGCCGCGTCCGATCAAGCCGCCGCGGACCGAGCAGGTGCGTGCGGCGGTGGTGGGCCTGGCCCCGGGGACCGTGGACGGGGTCCGCGGTCTGGTGCCGGCTTGGCTGTTCGAGGTGGCGGGCAAGGGCGGCGGCCCGGCGCACACCGTGGCGCAGCCGGCGGTCGAGGAGCCAAAGGGGGACGGCGGGGCGGGGACCGTGCCCGGGTTCTCGTACAGCGAAGGTGACCGGAAACTGACGGTGAACTTCTGGGGCGGGGCGTGCAGCGACTACGGCCTGGAGGTGCGGGAGAGCGCGCAGTCGGTGCTCGTCAAGATCATTGACACCCCGCGGCAGCCGGGCCGGGCGTGCATCCTGATCGCCGAGGACATGTCCCTGACGGCCAAGCTGGAGCAGCCGTTGGGCGACCGGAAGGTGATCGACGTCAAGAGCGGGCAGGAGCTGCCCCGGCAGTCGTAGGCGCCCGCAAAGGGGCCCGGGACGAGCGAGGGCCTCCGGGACGCGCGAGGGGCCCCGGCCGGACGGTGTCGTCCGGTCGGGGCCCCTCTGCCGTGCCCGGTGGCCGCCGGGCGGTCAGTACCCGCTGCGGCCCCGGCTACGGCTCAGCTGAAGGAGTCGCCGCAGGCGCAGGAGCCCGTGGCGTTCGGGTTGTCGATGGTGAAGCCCTGCTTCTCGATGGTGTCGACGAAGTCGATCGAGGCGCCGCCCAGGTACGGGGCGCTCATCCGGTCGGTGACGACCTTCACGCCGTCGAAGTCCTTGACCACGTCACCGTCGAGGGACCGCTCGTCGAAGAAGAGCTGGTAGCGCAGGCCCGAGCAGCCGCCGGGCTGAACGGCGACACGCAGCGCCAGGTCGTCCCGGCCCTCCTGCTCCAGCAGGGCCTTGACCTTGGCGGCGGCGGCGTCGGACAGGAGGATGCCGTCGCTCACAGTGGTCTTGTCGTCCTGAACGGACATCTGCATTCACTCCCGAAGTGGGGCGGCTCCCCGCCGGGGCAGGGAAACGTCGGACTCTTGCCGTCGGCTGCAACCGACGCGGCCGCGGATTCATTCCGGGCCTGACGCTTGTTTCAGACATTCATGCTCGCACACCGGGGCGGGGCGGTGGAGCCTCGCTGGGAGGGCGGGCGAATTCGTCACATCGACACGATCGGGCATCGTCAAACTGACGTGAAGCGGCTATCATAGATAACGTCAAATAGACGAGAAGTCGACCTCTTCCTGGACCGGCCAGGACCGAAGTCTCGTAGTCGCGGAACAGAAAGGGTGCGTGTCGTGACCACCGCCCAGCCTTTGGACGTCCAGCCGACGCCCCTCGCCCTGCTGCTGCTCGGCCGGGAGGCCGACCCCAAGAGCGAGCGGGGCGTGGAGTGCCCCGGCGACCTGCCCTCGCCGTCCGACCCGGACCTGGTGGCGCGCGCCCGTGCGGCCAAGGAGAAGCTCGGGGACAAGGTCTTCATCCTGGGCCACCACTACCAGCGCGACGAGGTCATCGAGTTCGCGGACGTCACCGGTGACTCCTTCAAGCTCGCCCGGGACGCCGCCGCCCGGCCCGAGGCCGAGTACATCGTCTTCTGCGGTGTGCACTTCATGGCCGAGTCGGCGGACATCCTGACCTCCGACGACCAGAAGGTGGTCCTGCCCGACCTGGCCGCCGGCTGCTCGATGGCCGACATGGCCACCGCCGAGCAGGTCGCCGAGTGCTGGGACGTCCTGGCCGAGGCCGGCATCGCCGACGTCACCGTGCCCGTCTCGTACATGAACTCCTCCGCCGACATCAAGGCCTTCACCGGCAAGCACGGCGGCACGATCTGTACGTCGTCCAACGCGAAGAAGGCCCTGGACTGGGCCTTCGAGCAGGGCGAGAAGGTGCTCTTCCTGCCGGACCAGCACCTGGGCCGCAACACCGCGGTGCGCGACATGGGCATGTCCCTGGACGACTGCGTGGTCTACAACCCGCACAAGCCCGACGGCGGCCTGACCGCGGAGCAGCTGCGCGGCGCGAAGATGATCCTGTGGCGGGGCCACTGCTCGGTGCACGGCCGGTTCAACCTGGACTCGGTCAACGACGTGCGCGAGCGGATCCCGGGCGTCAACGTGCTGGTGCACCCCGAGTGCAAGCACGAGGTGGTCGCCGCCGCGGACTACGTCGGCTCGACCGAGTACATCATCAAGACGCTGGAGGCGGCCCCGGCCGGCTCGAAGTGGGCCATCGGCACCGAGCTGAACCTGGTCAAGCGGCTGGCGAATCGTTTCGCTGCCGAGGACAAGGAAGTGGTCTTCCTCGACCGCACGGTCTGCTTCTGCTCGACCATGAACCGCATCGACCTCCCCCACCTCGTCTGGACCCTGGAGTCCCTCGCCGAGGGCACCCTGGTCAACCAGATCCAGGTCGACAAGGAGACCGAGGCCTTCGCCAAGCTGGCCCTGGAACGGATGCTGGCCCTCCCGTAGGGGACCAGGCGGAACGCCGGCGCGAGACCGGCAAGAGGCCGACGAGAGGCCGGGCCCGGTGGGCGCCCCCGAGGGGGCGCCCACCGGGCCCTTTGCACGCCAGGGGTCAGACCTCCGCCGGCGCCTGGTCCTGGTCCGGCCGGGGCGGGACCACGGTCAGGGGAGCGGTGGAGCGCTTGGCCGCGCGCCGGGCGCGGCGGCGCTCCTTGCGGAGTTCGACCATCGTGTACAGCGTCGGCACCAGCAGCAGCGTCAGCAGGGTCGAGGAGACCAGGCCGCCGATCACCACCACGGCCAGCGGCTGCGAGATGAAACCGCCCTCACCGGTGACCCCGAGGGCCATCGGCAGCAGCGCGAAGATCGTCGCCAGGGCCGTCATCAGGATCGGGCGCAGCCGGTGCCGGCCCCCCTCGATCACGGCCTCGACCACCCCGAGCCCCTGCGCCCGGTACTGGTTGACCAGGTCGATCAGGACGATCGCGTTGGTCACCACGATGCCGATCAGCATCAGCATGCCGATCATCGCGGGCACGCCCATCGGGGTGCCGGTGGCGATGAGCAGGCCCAGCGCACCCGTCGCCGCGAACGGGACGGACACCAGCAGGATCAGCGGCTGGACCAGCGACCGGAAGGTCGCCACCAGCAGCATGAACACGATCGCGAGGGCCGCGAGCATGGCCAGCCCCAGGTTGCCGAAGGCCTCGTCCTGGTCCTGCGAGACCCCGCCGACGGTGGCGGTGGCCCCGGTGGGCAGGTCCAGGGACTTCAGCGTGGTCTGCAGGGCCGAGCTGACCGCACCGGTGTTGTCGCCGACCGGCTTGGCCGTGATCGTCGCGGCGCGGGCGCCGTCGATCCGGGTCGTCCCGACCGGGCCGGGCACGACCTCGACCTCGGCGATGTCACCGAGCCGGACCGGGCCGACCTTCAGCGCCCGGAGCTCGGCCAGGGTGGTGGCCGGGTGGGCGGAGGTGACCAGGACGTCCCGCTCGGTGTTGTCCAGGACCGCCTTGCCGGCGGGCACGCCGTGCACGGACCCGGCGACGATCCCGCCGAGGGCGGCCTGGTTCAGGCCCAGCTCGGCGGCCTTCGGCGTGGCCGTGACGGAGATCCGCGGCACGGACTGCGACAGGTCGCTCCGGACGTCGGAGACGTCCTTGAGCTTCGCGACCTCGGCCCGCACCTGCTCGGCGGCCCGGGCCAGCACCTGGGCGTCGCCGGCCTTGACGACCACGCTGAGGTCCTGGTTGCCGAATGCGGCGCCGACCACGACATGGGTCTCGCCGATGCCGTCCAGGCCGGCCAGGCCCGCCTCGATGCCCTTGCGGGTCCTGTCGGCGTCCGCGGAGTCGTCCAGGGTGATCTGGTACGTGGCCTGGTTCGCGCCCGTACCGCCGCCGAAGGCCGCGAGGAAGCCCTGGGAGCCGACGGTGACCTGGTAGTCCTTGACCCCGTCCGCCCCGGCCAGGACGGCCTCCACCTTGCGGGCCGCGGCGTCGGTCGCACCCAGCGAGGTGCCGGGGGCCAGCTGCTGCTTGAGGGTGAGGACCTTCTGCTCGCCCGGGTCGAAGAAGTTGGTCTTCAGCAGCGGGGTCATCCCGAAGGTGCCCAGCAGCACCACCACCGCGACGCCCACACTGGTCAGGCGGCGCCGGGTGGCGAAGCCCAGCACACGGACGTAGCCGCGCTGGAGCCGGCTGCGGGCCTCCTTCTCCTCGGCCCCCCGCCGCACCTGCTCCGGGTCCCGCGCGGTGCCCTCGGGCGCGCGCAGGAACCAGTACGACAGGACGGGTACGACGGTCAGCGAGACCAGCAGCGACGCCAGCAGGGCGGCGGTGACGGTCAGCGAGAACGAGCCGAACAGCTCGCCCACCATGCCGCCGACCAGGCCGATCGGCAGGAAGACGGCGACGGTGGTCAGGGTGGAGGAGGTGACCGCGCCGGCGACCTCCTTGACCGCGGTCAGGATCGCGGCCTCGCGCTCCTCGCCGTAGCCGAGGTGGCGCTCGATGTTCTCCAGCACCACGATCGAGTCGTCGACGACCCGGCCGACGGCGATGGTGAGCGCGCCGAGGGTGAGCATGTTCAGCGACAGGTCACGGGTCCACAGCACGATCAGCGCGAGGACCACCGAGAGCGGGATGGAGACCGCGGTGACCAGCGTGGAGCGCAGGGAGGCCAGGAAGACCAGGATCACGATCACCGCGAAGGCCAGGCCCAGCAGGCCCTCGGTGGTGAGGCTGGAGATGGCGGTGGCCACGGCCGGGCCCTGGTCGCTGACCACGGTCAGCCGGGCGCCGGAGCCGAGGTCGGCCCGCAGCTGCGGCAGCTTGTCCTGGACGGCGTCCGAGATGGCGACGGCGCTGCCGTCCTTGTCCATGGTCACGACCACGGCCAGGCTGGGCCTGCCGTCGGTGCGGGTGAGCGAGACCGGCCTGGCCGGCTTCTGCTCCACGGCCGCGACGTCGCCCAGGCGGACCACCGGGCGGCCCGGGCCGGAGCTCAGGCGCAGGTCCTGGATCTGGGCGAGGGAGGTGTAGCCGCCGCCGACGCGGACGGTCCGGTTCTTGCCGCCCTCGTCGAAGGCGCCGGCCGGCAGGGTGACGCCGCCCGCCTTGAGGGCCTCACCGAGCTTGCCGGTGTCCAGGCCGGCCGAGGCGAGCGCGGCCTCGTCCGGGGTGACGGTGACCTGGAGCTCCTGGACGCCGTCGACGCTCACCCGGCCGACGCCGTCGATGCCCTCCAGGACCGGGACCACGGTGCGCCGGAGCTGGTCGGCCAGGGCCTGCTGGTCCTTGTCGGCGGTCACGGCGAGGACGACGGTGGGCATGTCGTCGGTGGAGCCGGCCACGACCTGCGGGTCGACCTCGGCGGGCAGCTTCGCCCGGGCCCGGTTGACGGCCTGCTGGACGTCGGCGACGAGCTGCTCGGTGCCGGCGTCGCCGTAGTCGAAGCCGGCGCGGATCAGCGCGTTGCCCTCGGTCGCGGTGGAGGTGACGCCGGTGATGCCGTCCACTCCCTTGAGCATGGCCTCGATCGGTTCGACGACCTGCTTCTCGACCACGTCGGGCGAGGCCCCCGGGTACGGCGCGAGCACCGAGACCATGGGCAGTTCCAGCGAGGGGAAGAGCTGCTGCTTGAGCTGGGGGACGGCTATGGCGCCGAAGAGGAGCGCGACGATCGACACCAGGCCGATCAGGGCCCGTTGGGCGAGGCTGAATCGAGACAGCCAGGACATGGGCGGGATCTCTCTGCTGTGGCTGGAAATGGTGGCCCCGCCATCCCATCCCACCGGGCACCGCCGGGTCCTCGCCCCCAGGTCCCGTCCTCACGCGGCGCATACCGCGTTCGCAGTACGCCGCAGGGGCCCGGACTACTGCGCGCGGGCCCGCCCGTCCTCCCCGCGCGGGCGCACCAGTCCCGATTCGTAGGCGATGACCACCAATTGCGCCCGGTCGCGGGCGCCGAGCTTGGCCATGGCCCGGTTCACGTGCGTCTTGACCGTGAGCGGGCTGACCTCCAGCCGGCCGGCGATCTCGTCGTTGGACAGCCCGGCGGCCACCAGGACGAGCACCTCGCGCTCCCGGCCGGTCAGGCCGGCCAGCCGCTCGGCGTGCAGGGCCCCGGCCACCGGCCCGTCCTCGGCCCCGCCGCCGCCCTGGGCGAGGAAGCTGGCGATCAGGCCCTTGGTGGCGGCCGGGGAGAGCAGTGCGTCGCCGGCCGCCGCGATCCGGATGGCGTTCAGCAGCTCCTCCGGCTCGGCGCCCTTGCCGAGGAACCCGGACGCCCCGGCACGCAGCGCCTGGACGACGTACTCGTCCACCTCGAAGGTCGTCAGCATCACCACGCGGACCCCGGCCAGTTCCGGATCGGCGCTGATCAGCCGGGTGGCGGCCAGGCCGTCGGTGCCGGGCATCCGGATGTCCATGAGCACCACGTCGGCCCGCCGCTCCCGCGCCAGCACCAGCGCCTGCGCACCGTCGGAGGCCTCCCCGACGACCTGCATGTCGGGCTCGGAGTCGACCAGCACCTTGAAGGCACTGCGCAGCAGCGCCTGGTCGTCGGCGAGCAGCACCCTGATGGGCGCCGGCGCCCCGGCCTCGGCCGTCTGTTCCACGGAGGTCCCTTCCACGGCACCAGAGCGTACGACCCCGGTCCCGGCCCGGGGCGGGCGGTCCCGGCGGTCAGCCGAGGGCGAGGACGACCAGGACGGTGCCCGCGGACACCTCGGCGAGGGCGCCGAACACGTCCCCGGTGACACCGCCGAACCGGCGGACGCAGCGGCGCAGCAGCAGTTCGGACGCGGCGAGCCCGGCGGCCACGGCGAGGGCGAGCACGGCGACGGTGAGTGCGCCGGGGCGCGGGACCACCCCGGCCACGGCGGCGCCGAGGCCGTCGGGCCGGGCCGGGGGGACGCCGGTACGGGAGGCCAGGGTCATGGCCAGCCGGGCGGTGGCCGCGGCGGTGACGGCGGCCAGGGCGCCGTGGGCCCAGCCGGTGGCCCAGGCGTCGGCGAGGGCGGCCACCTGGGCCAGCAGCGAGAGCAGCAGCACCAGCACCCCGAAGGGGCCGATGTCCGACTGCTTCATGATCCGCAGCGCGGCCTCGGCCGGTTTGCCGCTGCCCAGCCCGTCGGCGGTGTCGGCCAGCCCGTCCAGGTGCAGGCCCCGGGTGAGGGCGGCCGGCACGGACACGGTGGCGACGGCGGCCAGCAGCGGCCCGGCGCCCAGCAGGAGCAGGGCCGCGCCGAGGGCCGCGGCGGTCAGCCCCACGACCAGGCCGGCCAGCGGGGCGCAGAGCATGCCCGTGCGCGCGGCCGGGCGGTCCCAGCGCGTGAGCCGCACCGGCAGCACGGTGAGGGTGCCGAAGGCGAAGCGCAGACCGTCGGCGAGCGGGGCCGCGAGGGCGCCGCCGGAGCTCGGGTCCGGGGCCGGATCCGGGCCCGGGCCCGGGGCCGGGTCGTCGCTCGGGTCCGGGGTCGGGGCGGAGGGTGTGGCGGTCATCGCCGCGAACGGTACCGGGTCGGGCCGATCAGCAGATCATCCGTACCGGTAAATTACCCATATCCTGCCCAATGGGGAGATGGCGTTATGGGTCACTGGTGGTACCGGAACATCGTGGAGCCCGGGAAGCTCCCGATGCTGCTCGCCCTGATCTCGTTCGTCCTGTCGTTCCTGGTCACCCGGACCATCACCCGGCTGATCCGGGCCGGCCGGGGCCCCTTCCGGAACGTCACCCCCGGCGGCGTCCACGTCCACCACGTCGTCCCCGGCGTGGTCCTGGTGATCGTCGGCGGCTTCGGCGCCATCGGCAGCACCAATCACAGCATCGGCGGGCTGATCTCGGCCGTCCTGTTCGGGCTCGGCGCGGGCCTGGTGCTGGACGAGTTCGCGCTGATCCTGCACCTGGACGACGTCTACTGGAGCGAGCAGGGCCGCAAGAGCGTGGAGATCGTGGTGCTCACCGCCGCCCTGGTGGCGCTCGTCCTCGGCGGCTTCCTGCCCTTCGGGGTCAACGACCTGACCCTGGAGGAACGGCAGAACCGGGGCCTGGTGGTCATCAACACCGCCCTCAACTTCTTCATCGCCCTGGTCGCCCTGTGGAAGGGCAAACCGCGCACCGCCCTGCTGGGCACGGTGATCCCGTTCGTGGCCCTGATCGGGGCGGTCCGGCTGGCCCGGCCCGGCTCCCCGTACGCCCGCCGCTTCTACGCCAACCGCCCCAAGGCCCGGGCCAAGGCCGGGCTGCGTGCCTTCCACCACGACCGGCGGTGGGCGGTGCCCCGGCGCAAGTTCCAGGACTGGATCGGTGGCGCCCCGGACCCGGCCGGGGCGCCGGCGACGGCGCCGCCGCCCGGGCCGGGCACGGCGCCGGAGGACGACACCGCCCCCGGCCCCGGCCCCCGCTGACGTAGGGCCGGGGCCGGGGGCGGGGACGTCGGCCGGTCAGCCGGGAATGAGCCCGTCGTCGCCGAGCAGCTCCCTGACCTCCTCCAGGGTGGCGTCCGGCCCCGGCAGGATCAGCTCGCTCGGCTCCAGCGCATCGTCGGGAAGGGGCGTCCCCAGACGCCGTACGGCGTCCAGCAGAGCGCCCAGCGTCCGGCGGAAGCCGGGCCCGTCGCCGGCCTCCAGCTCGGCCAGGAGCTCGTCGTCCAGGCCGTTCAGCTCGGCGAAGTAGCTGTCGGCCAGCTCGACCTGGCCTTCCCCCATGATGCGGACAATCATGACGGGCCCCTGTCCTCGTCCTACTGCTTGTCGAACCGGTGCTGGGTCTGCTGCTGCGGCTGCGCGGCGCCCGGGGTGCCGCCCTCGATCGCCTGCTGCTGCGCCGACGGGCCGCCGGCCAGCTCGGCCTTCATCCGCTGGAGCTCCAGCTCCACGTCCGTGCCGCCGGAGAGCCGGTCCAGCTCGGCCTGGATGTCGTCCTTGGCCAGGCCCGACTGGTCGTCGAGCGCGCCGGAGGCCAGCAGCTCGTCGATGGCACCGGCACGGGCCTGGAGCTGGGCCGTCCTGTCCTCGGCCCGCTGGATGGCCAGGCCGACGTCGCTCATCTCCTCCGAGATGCCGGAGAAGGACTCCGCGATCCGGGTCTGGGCCTGGGCGGCGGTGTAGGTGGCCTTGATGGTCTCCTTCTTCGTCCGGAAGGCGTCGACCTTGGCCTGGAGCCGCTGCGCGGCGAGGGTGAGCTTCTCCTCCTCGCCCTGGAGGGTCTGGTGCTGCACCTCCAGGTCGCTGACCTGCTGCTGGAGCGAGGCCCGGCGGGTCAGCGCCTCGCGGGCCAGGTCCTCCCGGCCCAGCGCCAGCGCCTTGCGGCCCTGCTCCTCCAGCTTGGCGGACTGGCCCTGGAGCTGGTTGAGCTGGAGCTCCAGGCGCTTGCGGGAGGTCGCGACGTCGGCGACCCCCCGGCGGACCTTCTGCAGCAGCTCCAGCTGCTTCTGGTACGAGTAGTCGAGGGTCTCGCGCGGGTCCTCGGCCCGGTCAAGGGCCTTGTTCGCCTTCGCGCGGAAGATCATCCCCATACGCTTCATGACACCGCTCATGGGCTTCGCGCGCCCCCTTCTGACGGACTACGACTCCAGGTCGACCTCAGGACCCACAGTAAGGGCCCTGCTTCCATTACCGCACTGTTCGAGTGCGGATGCGCTCCTCCTCCAGGACGACTACACCCGCGCCCCGGTCAGGCCTGAGGAGTAGGTGGTCCCAGGAGAGGACCCCGAGGGCCGGATCCTGTGGAAAACCTGTCACCCAGCAAGACGCCCGCCGTTGCCGGATCGTTCCCCGCCGGGGTGGGGCGCATGCCGGTGAGCACGTAGGCTTGCGTCTGTGTTTGGTAGCCGTTCCTCCAAGGAAGAGAAGCCGGCCGCTGCCGACAAGGTGAGCGCCGAGGCCTCGAAGCAGCCCCGTGACCCCCAGGCCCCCAAGGGCCGCCCGACGCCGAAGCGCGCCGTCGCCCAGTCGCAGCGCAAGGCCGTGGTGGCCTCGACGGGCGACCGCAAGGAGGACGCCAAGCGGGCGCGCGAGCGCCGCCGTGTGGAGCTCGCCAAGCAGCGCGAGGCGCTGGCCAACGGCGACGAGCGCTACCTGCCGGCCCGGGACAAGGGCCCCGTGCGCAAGTTCGTCCGCGACTACGTGGACTCCCGTTTCTCGGTCGCCGAGATGTTCCTGCCGCTCGCGGTGGTCATCCTGGTGCTGAGCATGATCCGCCAGCCGGCCATCCAGAACGTCGCGCTGCTGCTCTGGCTCGGTGTCATCGCGCTGATCATCCTCGACTCGATCGGCCTGTTCATCCGCCTGCGCAAGGCCCTGAACGAGCGGTTCCCGGACCAGCCCAAGCGCGGCGCCGTCGCGTACGGCCTGATGCGCACCCTCCAGATGCGCCGGCTGCGCCTGCCGAAGCCGCAGGTCAAGCGCGGGGAACGGCCCTGACCGAGAGCTTCGCGGGGGGCGCCCGGCTCTGGCTGGAGGGGCTGGGAGGGCTGCGGAACGCCGTCCGGCAGGAGCTCGTCGGCCGCCAGGTCGAGGAGCAGATCGCCCACCGCTTCCCGGTGGGACAGCGGCTGAGGGTGCTCGACGTCGGCATGGGCCAGGGCACCCAGGCCCTTCGGCTGGCACGGGCCGGGCACCAGGTGACCGGCCTGGAGGTCGACGCGGGCATGCTCACCGTGGCGCGCGAGGCGCTGGAGCGGGAGCCGGCCGGCATCCAGGACCGGGTCCGGCTGCTGGAGGGCGACGGCCGCGAGACCGGCGCCCACTTCACGCCGGGCAGCTTCGACGTGGTGCTGTGCCACGGCGTGCTGATGTACGTCCCCGAACCGGACGCCATGCTCGCCGGCCTGGCCCGGATGCTGGCGCCCGGAGGCCTGCTGTCGCTGCTCGTGCGCAACGGTGACGCCCTGGCCATGCGGCCCGGCCTGGCCGGGGACTGGTCGTCGACGCTGGCGGCGTTCGACACCGTGGCCTACCGCAACCGGCTGGGCCTGGACGTCCGCGCGGACCGGCTCGCCGACCTGACCTCGACGCTGTCGGGCATCGGGGCGCCGCTGCACACCTGGTACGGGGTGCGGGTGTTCACGGACGGCACCGAGGCCGGCCGCGAGCTGCCGCCGGAGCAGGAGCTGGAGCGGCTGCTGGCCGCCGAGGAACGGGCCGGACGCACCGACCCGTACCGCGGCGTGGCCGCCCTCCTCCACCTGATCGGCGTCCGAGGCTGACCCCCTCTTGACGGGGGCTGCGCCCCCGCATCCCCGGCGGAGCTGAGCGATAAGCCGCTCACGCCGCCCGGCGTACCCGGTAGGCCACGGCCCCGCCGCCCGCTTCCGCCTCCGCCTCGCCGAGGTACTCGTGGCCCCGCAGGGTGCACCACGCCGGGATGTCCAGGCGGGCCACCTCGTCGTCCGACAGGACCGTGACCACGCCGCCCACCGCCACGGTGCCGATCGCCTTCGCCAGCTCGATCACCGGCTGCGGGCACCGCAGCCCCACCGCGTCGACCTCCACCGACTCCGCCACCGGGGCCACCTGCGGGGCCGGGTGGACGCCCAGGCGTTCGCGTACCCCGGCCACCACCCCCGGCAGTACCTCCAGGAACGCGTTCACCTCCGCCGCCGTCGTGCCCGTCGGCAGGGACACCCGGACGTTCCCCTCCGACAGCACCCCCATCGCCCGCAGCACATGGCTCGGCGTCAGCGTCGAGCTCGTGCACGAGGAGCCGGAGGAGACCGAGAAGCCCGCCCGGTCCAGTTCGTGCAGCAGGGTCTCGCCGTCCACGTACAGGCAGGAGAACGTCATCAGGTGCGGCAGCCGCCGGTCCGGGTCGCCGACCACCTCCACGTCCGGGACCAGGCGGGCCACCCGCCGCCGCAACCGGTCCACCAGGACCCGCAGCCGGCGCGCCTCCTCCTCCGCCTCGGCCCGTACCGCCCGCAGCGAGGCCGCCGCGGCGACCACGGCCGGCAGGTTGGGGAAGCCGGGGGAGCGGCCCGACTCCCTCTCGTCGGCGGGGCCTTGGGGGGAGAACCGGACGCCCTTGCGGACCGCCAGCAGCCCGACCCCGGGCGGGCCGCCCCACTTGTGGGCGCTGGCCGTCGCCAGCGACCAGCCTTCCGGCACCCGCTCCCACGGCAGCGACTGCGCCGCGTCCACCAGCAGCGGCACCCCGGCCGCCGCGCACACCGCGGCCACCTCCGCCACCGGCTGGACGGTGCCCACCTCGTGGTTGGCCGACTGCAGGCAGGCCAGGGCGGTGTCCTCCCGCAGTGCCTCCTGCCAGTCCTCGGCCGAGACGGCGCCCGCCCGGGACACCCCGACCGTGCTCACGCTCCCGCCGGCCGCCGCGTGGGCCTCGGCCGCGTGCAGCACCGCACTGTGTTCGACGGCCGAGACCACCAGGTGGCCGCCCACCCGCCGGCGCCCCGCCAGCGCCCCGGCGATGCCGGAGTGAACCGCGTGCGTCCCCGAAGGAGTGAAGACGAGTTCGTCCGGACGGCAGCCCACCGCCTCCGCCGCCGCCTCCCGCGCCGCGTCCAGCAGCAGCCGGGCCCGCCGGCCCTCCCGGTAGAGCCGTACGGGGTCGGCCCAGCCCTCGTCCAGCGAGGCGAGCAGCGCCTGTCGGGCGACCGGGTGGAGCGGGGCGGCGGACGCGACGTCGAAGTACGGCATCCCGTCACCGTAGGGCACCCCCGGCCCGGGACCGCCGGGCGGCCCGCGGCCGGCCACCGCCGCGGGCTCTCCGGGCCTGCGCCGTACGGCAGGTCAGGGGGCGTCAGACGGCTGCCGGAGCCCGCCGTTCCGGGGCGGTCGGGCCGTCCCCCGTACGGCCGAGCCACCCCTTCGGGGGCAGTAGCGGCGCGTTGGGCACCCTCCCCGCGCGGCCCCAAATAGCGTCCAGTAGGGTTTGGTCCGCATAAACATCCAAACCCCTGCCCGCGTCAGGGCCGGCGACCGACACGCAAGACGGCCGCAGCCGGTCGCGCGGGCCGAGACTCTCGGGAAGGCGCTACGTGAGTCCCTACGGCTCCGACCGCTCGCCGCGGCGCCCGATGCGGCGGAAGCTGCTGCAGGCGCTGACTGCGGGCGCGGTCCTGGCGACCGCCACTGGTTGCACATATAAAGACTTCCCCCGCCTCGGAATGCCCGACCCGGTCACCGAGGAGGCGCCGCGCATCCTCTCCCTGTGGCAGGGGTCGTGGGCTGCCGCCCTGGTCACGGGCATCCTGGTCTGGGGCCTGATCATCTGGAGCGTCATCTTCCACCGGCGCAGCCGCACGAAGGTGGAGGTCCCTCCGCAGACCCGGTACAACATGCCCATCGAGGCGCTGTACACCGTGGTCCCGCTCATCATCGTCTCGGTGCTCTTCTACTTCACCGCGCGCGACGAGTCGAAGCTGCTGTCCCTCTCCGCGAAGCCGCAGCACACCATCAACGTGGTGGGCTTCCAGTGGAGCTGGGGCTTCAACTACATCGAGAACGTCGACGGTGACGCGGCGACCCCGAAGGCCGGCGCGGCCCCGAAGGGTCTGGAGTCCATCCCGGACCGGTTCACCAAGGACTTCCCGGCGGGCGCCGAGGGCGTCTACGAGAAGGGCACCCCGGCCGATGTGAACGCCGAGAAGGGCTGGCCCGGCCCGACCCTCTACCTCCCCAAGGGGGAGAAGGTCCGCTTCATCCTGTCGTCCAACGACGTCATCCACTCCTTCTGGGTGGTCCCCTTCCTGTTCAAGCAGGACGTCATCCCGGGCCACACCAACGTCTTCGAGGTCACCCCGAACGAAGAAGGCGTCTTCATGGGCAAGTGCGCCGAGCTGTGCGGCGTGGACCACTCCCGGATGCTCTTCAACGTCAAGGTCGTCTCTCCCGAGGAGTACCAGAAGCACCTCAAGGAGCTGGCCGAGAAGGGGCAGACCGGCTTCCTCCCGGCCGGCATCAAGCAGACCGACCCGGCCCGTAACGCGGAGACGAACAAACTGTGAGCATCCTCAACGAACCTCAGGGTGCCGCGGCAGCTGAAGCCTCTTACGAGAACGAGCTGCCGGTACGGCGCAAGCAGCCCGGCAACGTGGTCGTGAAGTGGCTGACCACCACCGACCACAAGACGATCGGCACGCTCTACCTGGTCACCTCGTTCGTGTTCTTCATCATCGGCGGCATCATGGCTCTGTTCATGCGCGCCGAGCTTGCCCGTCCGGGCACGCAGATCATGTCGAACGAGCAGTTCAACCAGGCGTTCACGATGCACGGCACCGTCATGCTGCTGATGTTCGCGACGCCGCTGTTCGCCGGATTCGCGAACTGGATCATGCCGCTGCAGATCGGCGCGCCCGACGTGGCGTTCCCGCGGCTGAACATGTTCGCGTACTGGCTGTACCTCTTCGGCTCGACCATCGCGGTGGCCGGCTTCGTGACGCCGAACGGTGCCGCCGACTTCGGCTGGTTCGCCTACTCCCCGCTGTCGGACGCGGTCCGTTCGCCGGGCATCGGCGCCGACATGTGGATCATGGGTCTGGCCTTCTCGGGCTTCGGTACGATCCTCGGCTCGGTCAACTTCATCACCACGATCATCTGCATGCGCGCTCCGGGCATGACGATGTTCCGCATGCCGATCTTCACCTGGAACGTGCTGCTGACCGGTGTCCTGGTCCTGCTCGCCTTCCCGGTGCTCGCCGCCGCGCTCTTCGCGCTGGAGGCCGACCGCAAGTTCGGTGCCCACGTCTTCGACGCGGCCAACGGTGGAGCGCTGCTCTGGCAACACCTCTTCTGGTTCTTCGGACACCCAGAGGTGTACATCATCGCGCTACCGTTCTTCGGCATCATCTCCGAGGTCATCCCGGTCTTCTCGCGCAAGCCGATGTTCGGTTACATCGGTCTGATCGCCGCGACGATCTCGATCGCCGGCCTCTCCGTGACCGTGTGGGCCCACCACATGTACGTCACCGGTGGTGTGCTGCTGCCGTTCTTCTCCTTCATGACCTTCCTGATCGCGGTCCCGACCGGTGTGAAGTTCTTCAACTGGATCGGCACCATGTGGAAGGGCTCGCTGTCCTTCGAGACCCCGATGCTCTGGGCCGTCGGCTTCCTGATCACCTTCACCTTCGGTGGTCTGACCGGCGTCATCCTGGCCTCGCCCCCGCTGGACTTCCACGTCTCCGACTCGTACTTCGTCGTCGCGCACTTCCACTACGTCATCTTCGGCACCGTGGTCTTCGCGATGTTCTCCGGCTTCCACTTCTGGTGGCCGAAGATGACGGGCAAGATGCTGGACGAGCGCCTCGGCAAGATCACCTTCTGGACGCTGTTCGTGGGCTTCCACGGCACGTTCCTGGTGCAGCACTGGCTGGGTGTCGAAGGCATGCCGCGTCGTTACGCGGACTACCTCGCCGCGGACGGCTTCACCACGCTGAACACCATCTCCACGATCAGCTCGTTCCTCCTCGGCCTGTCGATGCTGCCGTTCTTCTACAACGTGTGGAAGACCGCCAAGTACGGCAAGAAGATCGAGGTCGACGACCCGTGGGGCTACGGCCGCTCGCTGGAGTGGGCGACGTCCTGCCCGCCGCCGCGGCACAACTTCCTCACCCTGCCGCGCATCCGTTCGGAATCCCCGGCGTTCGACCTCCACCACCCGGAGATCGCCGCGCTGGACCACCTGTTGGACCACGGCGCTGAGACCCAGGCCGTCACCGGTGGCAAGGAGGCCGGCAAGTGAAGATCCAGGGCAGGATGTTCCTCTGGCTCTCCGTCTTCATCCTGATCATGACCGTCGTGTACGGCGTCTGGTCGAAGGAGCCGGTCGGAACCACCGCGCTCGCGCTGGCCTTCGGCCTGAGCGCCATGATCGGCTACTACCTGGCCTTCACGGCCGCGCGTGTGGACGAGATGGCCCAGGACAACCTGGAGGCCGACGTCGCCGACGAGGCGGGCGAGCTGGGGTTCTTCTCCCCGCACAGCTGGCAGCCGCTCTCGCTGGCGGTCGGTGGCGCGCTCGCCTTCATGGCCGTCATCTTCGGCTGGTGGCTGATGTACTTCTCGGCCCCGATCATCCTGATCGGCCTGTGGGGCTGGGTGTACGAGTACTACCGCGGTGAGAACCAGAACCAGTAGGACGGCCGCGGCCGAGCAGTGAGACAGGGGCCCGGACACCTCTTCGGAGGAGTCCGGGCCCCTCGTTTGCAGTCACCCCGCGCGCAGTAATCGTCATACGTTCTTAGCGTTGCCCGTATGAAGCACACTCCGCGTCTTTGGACGGTACTCAGCTGCGCCATGCTGGTCGCGTCCCTCGGGGCCGGCGCCACCGCATGCGGGTCCGGTGACCACCCGCTGTCCGCCCGTCCGTACGACGCGGCCGATCAGGTCGCCTTCAACCAGGCCGCGGGGTCCCGCCCCGTCGACCCCGACCGGCCGCTGGAAGTCTCCGTGAAGGGCACCGGGACCGGGACCCGTATCACGGACGTCACCGCCGTGGACACCCACGGACGGCGCCTGGCAGGTGAACTCTCGGCCCGGGGCGACCGCTGGCACAGCACGGCCCCCCTGGCCGCCGGTGTCCGCTACACCGTCACCGTGAGCACCGAGAACGAGCGGGGCGCCCCAGGGCAGCGCACGCTGACGTTCGAGACCGCCCCGGCCCACAAGGTCCTCAACGTCGAATTCGGCCCGGACGCGGGCAAATACGGCGTCGGACAGCCCCTCACGGCGGAACTCAACGAGCCCGTCCACGACAAGGCCGCCCGCGCGGTGGTCGAGCGCGCCCTGGTGGTGGACGCCAAACCGAACCCCGTGGAGGGCTCCTGGTACTGGGTCGACGACACCCGGCTGCATTTCCGCCCGAAGGACTACTGGCCCGCGCACTCCACCGTCTCCGTACGGAGCAATCTGGAGGGCATCCGGGTCGGCGACCACCTCTACGGCGCCGCGGCCAAGCCGCTCACCCTGGAGATCGGCGACCGGGTCGAGGTCATCACCGACGCCTCCGCGCACTACCTCACGTTCAAGCGGAACGGAGAAGTGATCAACACCATTCCGGTGACCACCGGCAAGCCCGGCTTCTCCACCCGCAACGGCGTCAAGGTGGTGCTCGGCAAGCAGTACTACGTCCAGATGCGCGGCGACACCGTCGGCATCGGCGGCAGCGAGTACTACAACCTGCCCGTCTACTACGCGACCCGGGTCACCTGGAGTGGTGAATACGTGCACGCCGCGCCCTGGTCCATCGACTCCCACGGCTACGCGAACGTCAGCCACGGCTGCACCGGCATGAGCACCGGCAACGCCGCCTGGTTCTACGAGAACATCACCGAGGGCGACCTCGTCACCGTGATCAACAGCATCGGCGAGGAGATGGACCCGTTCGGCAACGGCTACGGCGACTGGAACCTCGACTGGAAGGACTGGCGCGAGGGAAGCGCCCTGCTCAAGGGCACCCAGGAAGGCCGCAGCCCGGTCGACGTCACCCGGCTGCGCCCGCAGATCTGAGCCGGCCCCGGGCGGCCGGGCCGGGGGAGACCCCGGCCCGGCCGCCCGGCCCGTGTGCGCCGTACCGGGCCCTCTGCCCGGCCCGTACGTACCCGGCGCCCGTACCCCTTCCCGGGTGGGTCAGGCCGCGTCCGTCAGCCGCTTGCGCAGCAGCCCCGCCAGGGCGTCCGCGAACTCCACCGGGTCCACCGGAAGGGTCACCGCGGCGTCCGCACGGCTCCAGGTGGCCAGCCAGGCGTCCTGGGGGCGCCCCATCAGCAGCAGCACCGGAGGACAGCGGAAGACCTCGTCCTTGATCTGCCGGCACACGCCCATGCCGCCCGCCGGGACGGCCTCCCCGTCCAGCACGCACAGGTCGATCCCGCCCAGCTCCAGCTCCTTCAGCACGGCGGGCAGAGTCGCGCACTCCACGAACTCCACCGGCGGCACGTCCGCGGCGGGCCTGCGCCCGGACGCGAGCCGCACCTGCTCCCGGGTGTTCGCGTCGTCGCTGTAGACCAGAACCCTCGCCGTCGCCCGCATCGTTTCCTCCACGCGTCAGGAAATCTTGCGCGGGATGCTACTCCTCCCGACGCGCTGTCAACATCGGTTCGGCCACCCTCGCGTCCACCCTGCTGATGGGCCGTTCGGGCAGTGCACACCCCCCGGACACTCCGAACGGCACCCCCCGGGGTGAGGGCGGGATAAGCGACCGACATAATGTCGGTCGTGGCGACAGCAACGACAGTAGATACCGGGCACGCGCACCCGACGGTCAACCGGCCGAACCTCGTCAGCGTCGGAACCATCATCTGGTTGAGTTCCGAGCTGATGTTCTTCGCGGCCCTCTTCGCGATGTACTTCACCCTGCGATCCGTGACGGGCGCCGAGTACTGGAAGAGTCAGGCGGACTTCCTGAACCTTCCGTTCTCGGCGACGAACACCACGATCCTGGTGCTCTCCTCCCTCACCTGCCAGCTCGGCGTCTTCGCCGCCGAGCGCGGTGACGTGAAGAAGCTCCGGACGTGGTTCATCATCACGTTCGTCATGGGTGCGATCTTCATCGGCGGCCAGGTGTTCGAGTACACCGAGCTGGTCAAGCACGAGGGCATCTCCCTCTCGTCCGGCCCGTACGGCACGGTGTTCTACCTGACCACCGGCTTCCACGGTCTGCACGTGACGGGCGGTCTCATCGCCTTCCTGCTGGTCCTCGGCCGGACGTACGCGGCCAAGAGGTTCACCCACGAACAGGCCACGTCGGCCATCGTCGTGTCCTACTACTGGCACTTCGTCGATGTCGTCTGGATCGGCCTCTTCGCCACGATCTACCTGATCAAGTAGCGAACACGTCGCCGGGCCCGGCCCGGCACTCCATCCAGAAACACCGACGCAGAAGATCCTGACACCGGGGTAATCCGTGAAAAAGCTCTCCGCACGACGACGCCATCCGCTGGCGGCGGTCGTCGTTCTACTCCTCGCGCTGGCGGCCACTGGGGGGCTGTACGCCGCCTTCGCCCCCGCGGGCAAGGCGCAGGCCGATGAAACCGCCCAGTCCCTCGCCATCGAGGAGGGCAAGAAGCTCTACGCCGTGGGCTGCGCAAGCTGCCACGGAACCGGCGGTCAGGGGTCCTCTGACGGCCCGAGCCTGGTGGGCGTCGGCTCCGCCGCCGTCGACTTCCAGGTGAGCACGGGCCGCATGCCCGCCCAGCAGCCCGGCGCCCAGGTGCCGAAGAAGCCGGTCGTCTACAACCAGGCGCAGATCGACCAGCTGGCCGCGTACATCGCCTCCCTCGGCGCCGGCCCGATCACGCCGACCGCCAAGCAGTACGACCCGGCGGGCGCCGACGTCGCCAACGGTGGCGAGCTGTTCCGCAACAACTGCGCCCAGTGCCACAACTTCACGGGTGAGGGCGGTGCGCTGACGCACGGCAAGTACGCCCCCAACCTTGAGGACGTCGAGCCGAAGCACATCTACGAGGCCATGATCACCGGCCCGCAGAACATGCCCTCCTTCCCCGACAGCACGATGCCGGAGAAGCAGAAGAAGGACATCATCGCGTACCTCCAGCACGTGAACGGCCCGTACTCGGACAACCCCGGCGGCCTGAAGCTCGGTGGCCTGGGCCCCGTCTCCGAGGGTCTGTTCGGCTGGATCTTCGGTCTGGGTGCGCTGATCGCTGTCGCCGTCTGGGTCGCGGCCCACACCGCTAAGGCCAAGAAGTCATGAGTAGCCAAGACATTCCCGAAGACAAGCACCTGCCGAGCGAGCAGGGCGACGCCCACCACGGTGGTGTAGCGGTCGCGGACGACCCGTTCGCCGACCCCGGCCTGCCGGCCCACAAGCCGCGCATCCAGGACATCGACGAGCGGGCGGCCAAGCGCTCCGAGCGCACCGTCGCGATGCTCTTCACGATCTCGATGCTGGCGACGGTCTGCTTCATCGCCGCCTACGTGACCATTCCGGTCGACAAGATCGTGTACATCTTCCCGCTGGGGAAGGTGAGCGCGCTCAACTTCGCCCTGGGCCTGACCCTGGGCGCGGCCCTCTTCTGCATCGGCGCGGGCGCGGTCCACTGGGCCCGCACCCTGATGTCCGACGTCGAGGTCGCCGACGAGCGCCACCCGATCGCCGCTCCGCCGGAGGTCAAGGCGAAGGTCATGCAGGACTTCGCCGACGGTGCGGCCGAGTCCGTCATCGGCCGGCGCAAGCTGATCCGCAACACCATGTTCGGCGCGCTGGCCCTGGTGCCGCTCTCCGGCGTGGTCCTGCTGCGCGACCTGGGCCCGCTGCCCGAGGACAAGCTGCGCCACACCGTCTGGGCCAAGGGCAAGCTGCTCATCAATCAGAACACGATGGAGCCGCTGCGTCCCGAGGACGTCGCCGTCGGTTCGCTGACCTTCGCCATGCCCGAGGGCCTGGAGGAGGAGCAGCACGACTTCCAGAACCAGATCGCCAAGGCGGCCCTGATGATCGTCCGGATCCAGCCGGCCGACATCAAGGACAAGAAGGAACTGGAGTGGTCCCACGAGGGCATCGTGGCCTACTCCAAGATCTGCACCCACGTCGGCTGCCCGATCAGCCTGTACGAGCAGCAGACGCACCACGTGCTGTGCCCGTGCCACCAGTCCACCTTCGACCTCTCCGACGGCGCCCGTGTCATCTTCGGCCCGGCCGGTCACGCCCTTCCGCAGCTGCGCATCGGCGTGAACGCTGAAGGATTCCTCGAAGCGCTCGGCGACTTCGAGGAGCCCGTCGGTCCTGCATTCTGGGAGCGCGGATGAGCACCAGTGTCAACACCGAGCGCAAGGCCCCGCGCGGCGAGCGCGTGGCCGACTGGGCGGACGGCCGGCTGGGCATCTACAGCCTCGCCAAGGCCAACATGCGCAAGATCTTCCCGGACCACTGGTCCTTCATGCTGGGTGAGATCTGCCTCTACAGCTTCATCATCATCATCCTCACGGGTGTGTACCTGACGCTGTTCTTCCACCCGAGCATGAACGAGGTCGTCTACCACGGCTCGTACGTGCCGATGCAGGGCGTCATGATGTCCGAGGCCTTCGCCTCGACGCTCGACATCAGCTTCGACGTCCGCGGTGGTCTGCTGATCCGCCAGATCCACCACTGGGCCGCGCTGATCTTCGTCGCCGGCATGGTCGTGCACATGATGCGCGTCTTCTTCACCGGCGCGTTCCGCAAGCCGCGTGAGGTCAACTGGGTCTTCGGCTTCCTGCTGCTGGTCCTCGGCATGTTCACCGGCTTCACCGGTTACTCCCTGCCGGACGACCTGCTCTCGGGCACCGGTGTCCGCTTCATGGAGGGCGCGATCCTGTCCGTGCCGGTCGTCGGCACGTACCTGTCGTTCTTCCTCTTCGGCGGCGAGTTCCCCGGCGGCGACTTCGTCGCCCGGTTCTACTCGATCCACATCCTGCTGCTGCCCGGCATCATGATGGGCCTGCTGGTGGCCCACCTGATCCTGGTCTTCTACCACAAGCACACCCAGTTCGCGGGTCCCGGCAAGACGAACAACAACGTCGTCGGCATGCCGCTGCTGCCGGTCTACATGGCCAAGGCCGGAGGCTTCTTCTTCCTGGTCTTCGGTGTCATCGCGGCCATCGCGGCCATCGCCTCGATCAACCCGATCTGGGCGCTCGGCCCGTACCGCCCGGACCACGTGTCCACCGGTGCGCAGCCCGACTGGTACATGGGCATGCCGGAAGGCCTGATCCGTGCCATGCCCGGCTGGGAGATCAACCTGTGGGGCCACACGCTGGTGCTCGGCGTGTTCATCCCGCTGGTGCTCTTCCCGCTGGTCCTCGGCGCGATCGCGGTGTGGCCGTTCATCGAGTCCTGGGTCACCGGCGACAAGCGCGAGCACCACATCCTGGACCGCCCGCGCAACGTCCCGACCCGTACCGCGTTCGGTGTCGCCTGGATCGCGGAGTACATCGTGCTCCTCATCGGCGGTGGCAACGACATGTTCGCGCAGTACTTCCACCTGTCGATCAACTCGATCACGTGGTTCGTGCGGATCGGCTTCTTCGCCGTGCCGGTCCTCGCGTTCATCGTCACCAAGCGGATCTGCCTCGGCCTCCAGCGCCGGGACCGGGACAAGGTGCTGCACGGTCGCGAGACCGGCATCATCAAGCGCCTGCCGCACGGTGAGTTCGTCGAGGTCCACGAGCCGCTGCCGCAGGGCAAGCTGCACACCCTCACGGCGCACGAGCAGTACGCGCCGCTGGAGCTGGGCCCGGCCGTCGACGAGAACGGTGTCGAGCGCAAGATCGGCCGGACGGAGAAGCTCCGCGCGAAGCTCAGCAAGGGCTTCTACGCCGAGGGCAACCAGATCCCGAAGGCCACGGTCGAGGAGTACAAGGAGATCCAGGCGGGCCACGGCCACCACTGATCCCTGATCCGCCGGCCACACGGCCGGCCGAAAACGATCGCCACGGCAAGAGCCCCGTCCAGTCGCTGGACGGGGCTCTTTGCCGTGCTCCGGGCTGGATAGGCTGGGGGCCTCTCTGACCGAACCTGTGGACCCTGGAGCGGACCATGAACGTTGTGACCCCGGCAGGCGGCGACAGCGTGGCGGCCCGGTCCTGGCCGGCCGTCCTCGAAGCCCTCGTCTCCCGGCAGGACCTCTCCAGCGAGGACACGGCGTGGGCGATGGACCGCATCATGCGGGGCGAGGCCACCGACGCCCAGATCTCGGCCTTCGCCGTGCTCCTGCGGGCCAAGGGCGAGACCGTCGAGGAGTACACCGGCCTGGTCCGGACGATGTACTCCTACGCCAAGCTGATCGAGGTGCCCGGGCGCACGGTGGACATCGTCGGCACCGGCGGCGACGGCGCCAAGACGGTGAACATCTCCACCATGTCCTCGATCGTGGTGGCCGGCACCGGCGCCAAGGTGGTCAAGCACGGCAACCGGGCGGCGTCCTCCGCCTCCGGCTCCTCGGACGTGCTGGAGAAGCTCGGGGTCAACCTCGCGCTGACCCCGGCCCGGGTGGCCGAGGTGGCCGAGGAGGCGGGCATCACCTTCTGCTTCGCCGTGGTCTTCCACCCGGCCCTGCGCTACGCCGCGTCCGCGCGCAAGGACGTCGGTATCCGCACCTCGTTCAACTTCCTCGGGCCGCTGACCAACCCTGCGCGGGTCGGCGCCCAGGCCACCGGGGTCGCGGACGCGCGGATGGCGCCCATCATGGCGGGCGTCCTGGCCGAACGGGGTTCCTCCGCGCTGGTCTTCCGCGGCGACGACGGCCTCGACGAACTGACCACCACGGGCACCTCCCGGGTCTGGTGGGTCCGGGACGGGAAGGTCACCGAGCACCCCTTCGACCCGCGGGACGTCGGCATCGAGCTGATCGACATCTCCGCCCTGCGCGGCGCGGACGCCTCGTACAACGCGGACGTGGCCCGGCGCCTGCTGGCCGGCGAGACCGGCCCGGTCCGGGACGCCGTCCTGCTGAACTCCGCCGCCGCCCTGGTGGCCCTGGACCCCGGTACGGGCTCGCTGGAGGAGCAGATCCGCACCGGCATGGCCAGGGCCGCGGAGTCCATCGACTCGGGGGCGGCCCGCGCGGCGCTGGAGCGATGGGTGAAGGCCACCAACGCCTGACGACGGCACGACCCCGGTCCAGATGCTGGACCGGGGTCGTGCGTTCGGTGGATCTTGTGGCAGGATTCCTGTCAGGTCACGAGTGACAGCGTTCTAGCCCCGGCTTGCTGTCCGGCAACCCTCCGTCCGTGGCGGGGTGCCCCGGGTGATGACCAGGCCGCAGGCAGCGAGGTCTGCGGCAAGCGCGGACCCCTCGAACGCCAGGGGTCCTGGTCCTCGAGGAGCGATCTTTCGTGAGCAAGCGAATGCGATAGGCGCGTAGCGCCCTTTCTTCACCCTCCGCCCGGCCGTCCTGAGGCCCGCGTCGAGGCATTTCCCGTACCTGCTGCACCCGCCGTGCCTGCTGCACCCGCTGTCTCCACCCGGTGCCGGTCGGCCGGCGTCCGCCCGCGCGTACGGGTCGTACGAAGCCATTCCTCCGTCACCCCCGGGAGATCCCGCCATGTCCGCGTACCCGCACACCCCCGCCCCCGCCGCCCCGCCCGCCCCCGCCGCCTCCGCCGAGGACGGCGTCTGCTGTGCCGAGCCGCTCGCGGTGCTCGGCCGCGACGTCACCGTCCCGCTCGTCACCGGCGGCGAGGTGACCTACGCGGCGCTCGACTACGCGGCCAGCGCCCCGGCCCTGCAGCGGGTGTGGGACGACGTGGCGGCCTACGCGCCCTACTACGGCAGCGTGCACCGCGGCGCCGGCTACCTCTCGCAGCTCTCGACCGACCTGTTCGAGCAGAGCCGGGCCACCGTCGCCGAGTTCCTCGGCTGCCGCCCCGAGGACCAGGTCGTCTTCACCCGTTCGACCACGGACTCCCTGAACCTGCTCGCCCAGGCCCTGCCCGCCGGCTGCCAGGTCTTCGTCTTCGAGACCGAGCACCACGCCTCCCTGCTGCCCTGGCGGGACGCCCACGTCACCTACCTCGACGCCCCCCGCACCCCGGCCGAGGCCGTCGCCACCCTGGAGCGGGCGCTCGCCGCCCGCGAGCCCTACGGCGACGCCCTGGTGTGCGTGACCGGCGCCTCGAACGTCACGGGCGAGCTGTGGCCCGTCCGGGAGCTCGCCGCGGCCGCCCACGCGCACGGCGCCCGGATCGTCCTCGACGCCGCCCAGCTCGCTCCGCACCACCCGGTGTCGGTCACCGAACTCGACGTGGACTGGGTGGCCTTCTCCGGCCACAAGCTGTACGCGCCCTTCGGCTCCGGCGTGCTCGCCGGCCGCGCCGACTGGCTCCGGCGCGCCGAGCCGTACCTGGCGGGCGGCGGTGCCTCCCGTACGGTGTCCCGGCGCGCCGACGGCGGCGTGGACGTGGAGTGGCACGCCACGGCGGCCCGCCACGAGGCCGGTTCCCCGAACGTCATCGGGGTCTACGCCATCGCCTCCGCCTGCAAGGCCCTCACCGAGGCCGGCTTCGACTCCCTGGTCGCCCGGGAGCAGGAGCTGATCGCCAAGGTCCGCGCCGGCCTGGCCGAGGTCCCGGCGGTGCGGATCCTCTCCCTGTTCGGGGACGAGGCCCCCCGGGTGGGCGTGATCTCGTTCGTCGTGGACGGCTGGAACAGCTCCCACTTCGCCGCGGCCCTCTCGGCCGAGTACGGCATCGGCGTCCGCGACGGCCTGTTCTGCGCCCACCCGCTGGTGCGCACCCTGCTGGGCAGCGCGCCCCAGGAGCCGGGCGCGTGCGGCGCCCCGGAGCCGGCGGCCCCCGGTGAGCGCAGCCTGAACGCGATCCGCGTCAGCTTCGGCGCCGGCACTCCCGACGAGCACGTGGACCGCTTCGTCCGCGCGGTCCGCGAACTGGTCACCGAGGGCGCCCGCTGGCAGTACCGCACGGAGCAGGGCCGCTGCGTCCCGGCGGTGTGACACCGCCGGGTACGGACGGGAAGGACGGTCAGGCGTCGAGGCCGATGGCGAAGGCGGCTTCCAGGTCGTGCTGGGAGTAGGTGCGGAACGCCACGTGGGTGTCGGTGGCCTCGACGCCGGGGATCTTGCTGATGCTGCCCGGGATGATGTCCGCCAGGTCGTCGTGGCGGGCCACGCGGACCAGGGCGATGAGGTCGTAGGTGCCGGTGACGGAGTAGACCTCGCTGACGTTGTCCAGCGCGGCGATCGACTCGGCGATCTCGGGGATGCGGTCCACGCTGGTCTTGATGAGCACGATCGCGGTGATCACGGCTGGCTGTCTCCCTCGGTGGCCGTCGCTGGTCGCCTCACTCTAGTCGTACGGCGGAAGCGGACCCAGGCGTAGCAGAAGCCGAGCGAGAAGCCGACCAGGTGGGCGAGGTAGGCCACGCCGGGGCCGCTGCCGGCGCGCTGGGCGGCGACCCACTGGAGCGCGAACCAGAACAGCAGCACGATCCAGGCCGGGAAGCGCAGCGGCACGAAGAACAGGAACGGGAGCAGGCTGGTCACCCGGACCCGGGGGAAGAGGCACAGGAACGCGCCCAGCACCGCCGAGACCGCCCCCGAGGCGCCCACCAGGGTCTGGGTGGAGGAGGCGTTGGCCCCCGCGTACGCCGCCAGGGCCAGGCAGCCGGTGGTGACGTAGAAGCCGAGGAACCGGGCCCGGCCCATCCGTTCCTCGGTCATGGTGCCGAAGACGTGCAGGAACAGCATGTTCCCGAGCAGGTGCAGCCAGCTCCCGTGCACGAACAGCGCCGTCAACGGGGTGAGCAGGGCGCGGCCCGAGCCCGAGAACAGTTCGGCGGGCACCACCCCCCACCGGCGGAAGTACTCGGTGCCGGCGACCATGAGCGCGTCGCCGGTGCCGTAGCCGGGATCGAGGCCCGACGCGGGGCCGAGGAGGAAGACCAGGCCGCAGGCGGCGATCAGCGCATGGGTGACCGTGGCCAGCGCCCGGAGGTCCGCGGGTCTTACGATCATGGGACAGAGCATGGCGTAAGCGGAGGGACACGGTCGGTTCGCCTCGCCGGGGGCCCGGAAGCGGGACGGACCGGGACACCGCGGCGCCGTCAGGCCGTAGGGTTACCTGCTGGCCAGCCGTGAAGGCTTTAATTGAAAGCAGATCGAACTGACGGTAGGGGTGACGGATCGTGGAGCCAGCAAGCGGCGCTGAGCCGGCCGACGCCGGCGACGCCGCCGAGGTGCTCGACCGCCCGCTGCCGGAAGGCGTACGGCGCAAGGTCGTCACGCTCGTCTCGGACGCGTTCGGCGGCCTGACCGTCGCGGACCTCCCGGCGCAGCTGCGCCAGTACGCCCGGTTCACCCCCACCCGCCGGGCCAAGTTCGCGGGCAACGCGATGGCCGCGGCCGTCGAGACCGACGCGGTCTTCCGCGGCCGGGTCGCCGACAAGCTCCGCGAGGCCCAGCCGGAACTGACCGCGGCGCTGGAGTCCGGAGCGCCGCCGGCCGCCGCGGACCCGCTGGACGTGGCGGCCGCGGCCTACGTGCTGCGGCCCGCCGGTTGGGTCAAGCTGGTGGCCGCCGCGGGCGAGGAGGCCCAGCGCGCCGACGCCGAGCGGATCGGCGAGGAGAGCCGCCGCGAACTGGAGCGGCTGCGCGAGGAGCTGGCGCACGTACGGGAGCAGCAGCGCTCCGGCGGCGAGCAGTTGCGCACCGAGCTGGAGGCGGCCCGCAAGGAAGCGGAATCGCTTCAGCGCAAGCTGCGCAGCGCCCTCAACGACGTCAAGCGTGGCGAGGCGGCGCTGCGCAAGACCACCGCCGAGATCGACGGGATCAAGGCGGAGGCGGCGGCGCGGGTCGGTGCGGCCGAGAGCGAGAGCCGGCGGCTGAAGTCCCGCCTGGCGGAGACCGAGGCGGCGCTGGAGGCCTCCCGCCGGGCTGCCCGCGAGGGCCGCAGCGTCGAGGACATGCGGCTGCGGCTGCTGCTGGACACCGTGCTGGACGCGGCCCAGGGGCTGCGCCGGGAGCTGGCGCTGCCGCCGGTGTCGACCCGCCCGGCGGACACCGTGGACGCGGTCGAGCCGGGCCGGATGACCCCCAAGGACATCGCCAACCGGGCGCTGTCGGAGACCGATCCGGCGTTGCTGGACCAGCTCCTGGCGCTCCCGCAGGCCCACCTGGTGGTGGACGGCTACAACGTCACCAAGACGGGCTATCCGACGATGCCGCTGGAGAAGCAGCGGCTGCGGCTGCTGGGCGGGCTGTCGATGCTCGCCGCCCAGACGGGCGCGGAGATGACCTGTGTGTTCGACGGGGCGGAGCTGGCCGCGCCGGTGCTGCTCGCGCCGCCGCGCGGGGTGCGGGTGCTGTTCTCCAAGCCGGGGGTGACCGCGGACGAGCTGATCCGCCAGCTGGTGCGCGCCGAGCCGCCGGGCCGGCCGGTGGTGGTGGTCTCCACCGACCGCGAGGTCGCCGACGGCGTGGCCCAGGCCGGGGCCCGGCCGGTGGCGTCCGCCTTGTTGCTGAAGCGGCTTTCGCGCGTCTCGTAACTCCTGTGTGCAATGCCCGAATTGATCGGACGTGTGGGGGACGTAGGGTCAAGTCGCCGCCACGGAGCGTGGACCGGAGGTAAAAACGCTGGTCGCGGCGAGATTTTTTGCCCACCGACATTTGAAGTGATCATGACGGTGTCACTAGGGTCTGGCCACACCTTCGTTCGGCGCTTCACCCGTTCGGGGTGACGGCGGAGGTCCCGTCCGCCGTGCGTGCCCTGCCGGGTGCCCGGCGGCCAGAGGAAGAAGGAGCTCGTCTCCGTGGCGTCCCACCGTCGATCCAAGCAGCCGGCCCGCGCGCGCGTCACCGTCCTCACCGCGACCGCCGCCGCAGCCGTCGCCCTCTCCGCGCAGGGCGCCTCCGCCGCCCCGGCCAAGCCGGGCAAGGACGAGGTCAAGGCGCAGGTGGAGAAGCTCTACGAGGAGGCCGAGCAGGCCACCGAGAAGTTCAACGGGGCCCAGGACCGCCAGGGCACGCTGGAGAAGGAGATCGGCCAGCTCCAGGACCAGGTGGCCCGCGGCCAGTCGGAACTCAACGAGCTGCGCTCGGTGCTCGGTTCGATGGCCAGCGCCCAGTACCGCAGCGGGGCCCTCGACCCCTCGCTCGCCCTGCTGCTGTCCGACGACCCCGACGACTACCTCGCCAAGGCCGCCATGATGCAGCAGCTGAGCGGCCGCCAGGTGGACGCCGTCCAGCGGATCCAGGCCAAGCAGCGCACCCTCGCGCAGCAGCGGCAGCAGGCCTCGGTCAAGCTCGCCGACCTCGCCGCGACCCGCAAGGAGCTCGCCGAGAAGAAGAAGGCCTCCCAGGACAAGCTCGCCGAGGCCCAGCGGCTGCTGAACACCCTCACCGCGCAGGAACGGGCCCAGCTCAAGGACGAGGAGACCCGGGCCAGCCGCGCCGACGGCCAGCGCGTCGACCTCGGCAACGAGAAGGGCTCCGGCCGCGCCGCCGCCGCGCTGGCCGCCGCCAAGACCAAGGTGGGCAGCGCCTACATCTCCGGCGCCGAGGGCCCCAGCGCCTTCGACTGCTCGGGCCTGACCCAGTGGGCGTACCGGCAGGCCGGTGTCTCCATCTCCCGCACCACCTGGACCCAGGCGAACGACGGCACGCGCATCGGCCGCAGCCAGCTCCAGCCCGGTGACCTGGTGCTGTTCTACGGGGATCTGCACCACGTCGCCCTCTACGCGGGCAACGGCATGGTGCTGCACGCCTCCAATCCGCGCGGCGGCGTCAAGTACGAGTCGATCAACAACATGCCGTTCCAGTTCGGCGTGCGCATCTGAGCTCCGGGGAGCAGGCGAGCGGTCAGCGGGGGAGCGCGGGGGACGAAGGTCCGCGTGTCCCCCGTCCGGATCCCCGCGCGGGGCGCGCCGCACACCGCCCATCCGGGGGAATTGCGCGGACCGTCCACGACCGAACGCCCCGCCGATGACCTGCGTCTGAGGCCGGGTGTGCCGGTGCGCGCCCCTACGGAGGTCGTTGGTCGGCCCCCCGTCGCGCGGCTACTGTCTGCCCGCGCGGTCCCCGGCAGGCGGTCCTCCACCCCGGGCGGACCCGGGCGCCGCGCAGCGGAAGGGAGCGGCGTCACGTGGCATCCCATCGCAGGCTCGCGGCGGCGGGCCTGGGCCTCGAACGGACCGGCAGGGCCACGGTCCTGACCGCCGCGGCGGCCACCGCGGCCGCCGCCATGACGGCGGTCCCCGCCGTCGCCGCCCCGGCCGCACCGGCGGACCCGCCCTCCGGCGCCCGGGCCCAGGTCGACCGGCTCTTCGAGGAGGCCGAGCAGGCGACCGAGGCCTTCAACAAGGCGGGGGAGCGGGCCGCGAAGCTGCGCGACGAGGTGCGCCGGGCCCAGGACTCGGTCGCCCGCGGCCAGGACCGGATCAACGCCATGCGCGGGGTGCTCGGCGCCTTCGCCGGGGCGCAGTACCGCTCCGGCGGGCTCGACCCGGCCGTCCAGCTCATGCTCTCCGAGGACCCGGACGCCTACCTCGACCAGGCCGCCACCCTCAACCGGCTCACCGAGCGCCAGACCCTGCGGCTGGCCGAACTGCGCGCCGAGCAGCGCCGGCTGGGCCAGCAGCGCCAGGAGGCCTCCCGCAAGCTCGCCGAGCTCGACGTGCTCCGCTCCGACGTGGCCGCGCACAAGCGGGTCGTCACCGCCAAGCTGGCCGCCGCCCGGCGGCTGCTGAACGCGATGCCCACCGAGGAGCGGGCCGCCTTCGAACGGGCCTCCCGCTCGGGCGGCCGCCCCGGCGGCCTGCCCGAGCTGCCCGGGCCCGACGCCGCCGTCCCCGTCTCCGGCCGGGCGGCCGCGGCCGTCGCGGCGGCCCGGTCGGCCGTCGGCCGGCCGTACGTGTGGGGCGCCACCGGCCCCTCGGGCTTCGACTGCTCCGGGCTGATGGTGTGGTCCTACCGGCACGCCGGGGTCGCCCTGCCGCGCACCTCCCAGGCCCAGCGGCACGCCGGCCACCAGGTCCCGCTGTCCCAGGCCCGGCCCGGGGACCTGGTCACCTACCGGTCCGACGCCAGCCACGTCGGCATGTACGTCGGCAACGGCCAGGTCGTGCACGCGCCGTACCCCGGGGCGCGGGTGCGCTACGACCCGGTCGGCATGATGCCCGTGTCGGCGGTCACCCGGCCCTGAGACCGCCGCCGGCCGCTGCCGGCCGCCGCGGCGCGGCGGCGCGCGGCCGTACCATCGCCTGATGGTCCGGGCCCGGCTGTCCTGCGTACGGCTGCTGCTCGCGGCGCTGCTGTGCGCCGCGGCGGTGGCCGGCTGCGCCGTGCCCGCCGCCCCGCCCGCCGACGCCGGGCCGGCCGTGCGCCGCGCGGTGGCCGACTGGGCGGCGTCCCCGGCCGGGCGGCCGGCCGGGATCCCGCTGGAGGAGTGGTCGTACGAGGTCACGTCGGTCCGGCGGAGCGGCCCGGGCGCGGTGGCGGCGGCCCGGCTGCGCTACCGGCTGGCCGGCTACGACGCCGTACCGGACGGCGGCGCCCGTGCGCTCGACCTGGCCGAGGACGGCGGCCGGTGGCGGGTGACCGCCGACCGGCCCGCGCCGGGCGCCCCCGCCCAGCCGTGGGACCAGGGGCCGGTCACCGTGGTGCGCGGGGCGCACGCCCTGGTGCTGGGCACCGGGCAGGACCGCCCGCTGCTGGAGGCCGTCGCCGAGCTCGCCGACCGTGCCGTCCCCGACGTCTCGGCGGCCTGGCCGGGCCCGTGGCCGGGCCGGGTGGTGGTGCTGGTGCCGGGCTCGCTGGAGGCCATGGCGGCGCTGCTGGGCCGGCCGGCCGCGGAGTTCCGGGGCCTGGCGGCGGTCACCACCGCCAAGGTCGGCGGTGGCGCGGCCCCCGCCGACCGGGTGGTGGTCAACCCGGAGGGCTGGGCCCAGCTCTCCCCGGACGGACGGCGGATCGTGCTCACCCACGAGGTCACCCATGTCGCCACCCGGATCGCGACCACCGCGCGGACCCCGCTGTGGCTGTCGGAGGGCTTCGCGGACTGGGCGGCGTACCGGGGCGGCGACCGGCCGCCGGCCGCGGCCGCGCCGGCGCTGGCCCGGGAGGTCCGCGGGGGCCGGGTCCCGGCCGCACTGCCCGCCGACGCGGAGTTCTCCGCGACCGGAGCCGACCCGGACGCCCTGGCCCGGGCCTACGAGGGCGCCTGGCTGGCCTGCCGGAGCATCGCCGCCCGCTGGGGCGACGCGGCACTGGTCCGGCTGTACGGGGCGGCGGGCGGCCAGGACCTGCCCGCGGCGGTGTCCCGGACCCTGCACACGGACCTGCCCGACCTGCTCCACACCTGGCATACGGCCCTGCGCACCGACCTGGGGCCGCCGGGAGCCTAGGCCGGTCCTCCGACCGGTCGTCCCGGTCCTGCCGGGCCGGGGCGGCCGCGGGCGGGTCCGTGCCAGGGGCGTCGGGTACTGTCGGCTGACGATGCACAAGACGCTGATCGTCACCAACGACTTCCCCCCGCGCCCCGGCGGGATCCAGGCCTTCCTGCACAACATGGCGCTGCGGCTGGACCCCGACCGGGTCGTCGTCTACGCCTCCACCTGGAAGCACGGTGCGCAGGGCCGCGAGGCCACGGCCGCGTTCGACGCCGAGCAGCCGTTCACGGTGGTGCGGGACCGTACGACCATGCTGCTGCCGACCCCGCGGGTGACCCGCCGGGCGGTGGAGCTGCTGCGGGAGCACGGCTGCGAGTCGGTGTGGTTCGGCGCGGCGGCGCCGCTCGGGCTGATGGCCCCGGCGCTGCGGCGGGCCGGCGCGCGCCGGCTGGTGGCGACCACGCACGGGCACGAGGCGGGATGGGCCCAGCTGCCCGCCGCGCGGCAGCTGCTGCGGCGGATCGGCGAGGGCACGGACACGCTGACGTACCTCGGCGAGTACACCCGCAGCCGGATCGCCTCGGCGCTGACCCCGGCCGCGGCGGCCCGGATGGTGCAGCTGCCGCCCGGCGTGGACGAGAAGACCTTCCACCCCGGCTCGGGCGGCGAGGAGGTCCGGGCCCGGCTCGGGCTCGCCGACCGGCCGGTCGTGGTGTGCGTGTCGCGGCTGGTGCCGCGCAAGGGCCAGGACACGCTGATCCTGGCGATGCCGCGGATCCTGGCGGAGGTCCCGGACGCGGCGCTGCTGATCGTGGGCGGCGGCCCGTACGAGGCGGAGCTGCGCAAGCTGGCCGCGCAGACCGGTGTGAGGGACTCGGTCGTCTTCACGGGCGCGGTCCCCTGGGCGGAGCTGCCCGCGCACTACGGCGCCGGTGACGTCTTCGCCATGCCGTGCCGGACCCGGCGCGGCGGCCTGGACGTGGAGGGTCTGGGCATCGTCTACCTGGAGGCCTCCGCGACCGGCCTGCCGGTGGTGGCGGGCGACTCCGGCGGCGCCCCGGACGCCGTCCTGGACGGCGAGACGGGCTGGGTGGTCCGCGGCGGCTCCCCGGAGGACTCCGCCGACCGCATCACCGCCCTCCTCCAGGACCCGTCCCTGCGCGCCCGCATGGGCGAACGCGGCCGGGCCTGGGTCGAGGAGAAATGGCGCTGGGACCTCCTGGCCGAGCACCTGCGCACCCTGCTCTGACTCCGCCGCGCGGCGGCCCGCGCCCCGCGCGACCGGCGTACGCTCGTCTGACTGTCACTCAGATGTCTGTCAACACCGCATCTGGGCGGACGGCTGGATTCCGCCCATCATGCGCGCATGACACCTCACCTGACGCGCCGTCACCTCCTGGGTCTCGGCGCCCTGCAGACCGCCGCCGCTCTGGGGTTCACCCGGATCGGCCTGGACTCGGCCCGAGCCGCCGAGCCGCCCGCCGTCGACTACAGCCCGGCCGTGGTCGTCGGCTCCGGGTACGGGGCCGCCGTGGCGGCGCTCCGGCTCGGGCAGGCCGGGGTGCGGACGACCGTCGTCGAGATGGGCCGGCTGTGGGACACCGCCGGGTCCGACGGCAAGGTCTTCCCCTCCACCAGCGCCCCCGACCAGCGCTCCATGTGGTTCCGCACCCGCACCGAGGCCCCGCTCGCCACCTTCCTCTGGCTGGACGTCGTCAACCGTGACATCAGCCCGTACCCCGGCGTCCTGGACCGGGTGAACTTCGGCGACATGTCCGTCTACGTCGGCCGCGGCGTCGGCGGCGGCTCCCTCGTCAACGGGGGCATGGCGCCCACGCCCCGCCGCTCGTACTTCTCCGAGGTGCTCCCCGAGGTCGACGCCGACGAGATGTACGGCACCTACTTCCCCCGCGCCCGCCAGATGCTCGGCGTCAACGACATCGACCCGGCCTGGTTCGAGTCCACCGAGTGGTACCGCTTCGCCCGGATCTCCCGCAAGCACGCCCGGAACACCGGCCTGCGGACCACGTTCGTGCCCAACGTCTACGACTTCGGCTACATGCAGCGCGAAGCCGCCGGACAGGTGCCCAGGTCGGCCCTGGCCGGGGAGGTCATCTACGGGAACAACCACGGCAAGCGCAGCCTCGACAGGAGCTACCTCGCCGCCGCCCTCGGCACCGGCAACGTCACCATCGAGACCCTGCAACGGGTGGTCGCCGTACGGCGCGAGCCCGACGGGCGGTACGTGCTCACCGTCCGCCGCATCGACCTGGCCGGGCGGGTCGTCGGCACCCGGGAACTGGCCTGCCGCCAGCTCTTCCTCGGCGCCGGCAGCCTCGGCACCACCGAGATCCTGCTGCGCGCCCGCGAGACCGGCGCCCTGCCCGACCTCAGTCCCGCCGTCGGCACCGGCTGGGGGACCAACGGCAACGTCATGACCGCCCGGGCCAACCACCTCTGGGACACCGTCGGCGCCCACCAGGCCACCATGCCGGCCCTCGGCATCGACGACTGGGACAACGCCGCGAACCCGGTGTTCGCCGAGATCGCCCCCCTGCCCATGGGCATCGAGCACTGGGTGAGCATGTACCTGGCCATCACCAAGAACCCCGAGCGGGGCACGTTCACGTACGACCCGGCCACCGACTCGGCCCGGCTGAACTGGCACATCAGCCAGAACCAGCCGGCGGTGGCCGCCGCCAAGCAGCTCTTCGACCGGATCAACCGGTGCAACGTGACGATCTACCGCTACGACCTGTTCGGCGGCAACAAGCCCTTCGCCGACACCTTCACCTACCACCCGCTGGGCGGGTGCGTGCTCGGCAGGGCCACCGACACCTACGGGCGCGCCAAGGGCTACCCGGGGCTGTACGTGGTCGACGGCTCGCTGGTGCCGGGCTCGCTCGGGGTGAACCCGTTCGTCACCATCACCGCGCTCGCCGAGCGCACCATGGCCCGGATCCTCGCCGAGGACCCCAGGTGAGCGGAGGCTAGCCCCGGTACAGCGCCTCGATCTCGTCCGCGAAGTCCTTCGCCACCACGTTCCGCTTGAGCTTGAGCGAGGGCGTGATGTGGCCGGACTCCTCCGTGAACTGGGAGCCCAGAATGCGGAACTTCCGCACCGATTCCGCCTTCGACACCGCCGCGTTGCCGTCGTCCACGGCCTTCTGGACGGCTGCCAGCAGCTCCGGGTCCTCGCGCAGCGCCGCCGCCGTCGCACCGGCCGGCTTGCCGTTCTCCTGCGCCCACCGGCCGAGGAACTCCTCGTCCAGCGTCACCAGCGCCGCCACGAACGGCCGGCCGTCGCCGACCACCATGCACTCGGCGACCAGCGCGTGGGCCCGGATCCGGTCCTCGATCACCGCGGGGGCGACGTTCTTGCCGCCCGCGGTGACGATCAGCTCCTTCTTGCGGCCGGTGATGGCCAGGTAGCCGTCCTCGTCGAGGGTGCCCACGTCACCGGTGTGGAACCAGCCGTCCGACAGCGCCTCGGCGGTCGCGGTCTCGTTCTGCCAGTAGCCCTGGAAGACGTGCTCGCCGTGCAGCAGCACCTCGCCGTCGTCCGCGATCCGCACCACGGACCCCGGCAGCGGCTGGCCGACCGTGCCGATCTTCTGCCGGTCCCACGGGTTGAAGGCGGTGGCCGCGCACGACTCCGTCAGGCCGTAGCCCTCCAGCACGGTGAAGCCGATGCCGCGGAAGAAGTGGCCGAGCCGCTCGCCCAGCGGCGCGCCGCCGGAGATCGCGTACTCGCCACGCCCGCCGAGCACCGCGTGCAGCTTGCTGTAGACCAGCTTCGAGAAGATCTTGTGCTTCAGCCGCAGCCCGAACGACGGACCGCCCGGGGCGTCCAGCGCCCGGCTGTAGGCGATCGCGGTCTCGGCCGCCATGTCGAAGATCCTGCCCTTGCCGTCGGCCTGCGCCTTGGCCCGCGCCGAGTTGTAGACCTTCTCGAACACCCGCGGGACGCCGAGGATCAGCGTGGGACGGAACGAGGCCAGTTCGTCGGTGAGGTTCTTGATGTCCGGGACGCAGCCCAGCCGGATCGGCGCCAGCACCGAGGCCACCTCGACCAGGCGGCCGAAGACGTGCGCCGCCGGGAGGAAGAGCAGCACCGAGCACTCGCCGGTCCGGAACAGCGGCTTCAGCCGCTCCACGACGTTGCCGCACTCGGCGAAGAAGTTGCGGTGGGTCAGCACACAGCCCTTGGGACGGCCCGTGGTGCCCGAGGTGTAGACGATCGTGGCCGGGTCGTCGGCGTTGGCGAGCGCGCTGCGCTCGTCCACCTCGGCGTCCGTGACGGCCTCGCCGGCCGCCCGCAGCGCCGCGATCCCGCCCTGCTCGATCTCCCAGACCTCGCGCAGCTCGGGCAGCGACTCCCGCAGGGAGGCCACCGCCGCGCCGTGCCCGGGGCTCTCGACGATCGCGGCGACCGCGCCGGAGTCGCTGAGGATCCACTGGATCTGCTCGGGGGAGGAGGTCTCGTAGACCGGCACGGTGACCGCGCCGGCGCTCCAGATCGCGAAGTCGACGAGCACCCACTCGTAGCGGGTCCGCGAGATCAGCGCGACCCGGTCGCCCGGCCGCACGCCGGCCGCGATCAGGCCCTTGGCCGCGGCCCGGACCTCCGCCAGGAACTCGGTCGCGGTCACGTCCTGCCAGGCGCCGTCGACCTTGCGGGCCATGACGGCGGCGTCCGGATGCTGCGCGGCATTGCGGCGGATGAGATCCGTCAGGTTCCCGTCCGACGGGACCTCGTACAGGGCCGGAAGGCTGAACTCGCGCAAGACTGCTGCTCCTCTGGGGCGCCATCGCCACGGTGCGGACCGACCGGACGTTACCCACCGGTAGACGGTTCCCGATAGAGGGAACCGGCCAGATGTTCCGTGCGTCACATGACGCGTCCGTAGCGCATCGACACTAGTTCACCCCCTCCATGACTCGGAAGTAACCGCAGGTCCGTGGCCTACGCCCGGCTCTGGCCCGGCCGACGCCGCTCTCCTAGGGTGAGCCGCATGGGTGGTACGAAAACCGGCACGCGAAGCCGGACCAGGGTCCACGTCGTCAGCGACGTCCACGGCAACACCGAGGCCCTCGCCCGGGCCGGGGAGGGCGCCGACGCCCTGATCTGCCTCGGCGACCTGGTCCTCTTCCTCGACTACGCCGACCACGCGCGCGGCATCTTCCCCGACCTGTTCGGCGTCGAGAACGCCGACCAGATCGTCGAGCTGCGCACCGCGCGCCGGTTCGCCGAGGCGCGCGAGTTCGGCCGGCGGCTGTGGGACGGCCTGGACCGCGAGCGGATGATCGAGGACGCGGTACGCCGGCAGTACGCCGAGATGTTCGCCGCCTTCCCCACCCCCACCTACGCCACCTACGGCAATGTCGACATCCCGAAGCTGTGGCCCGAGTACGCAGGGGACGGGACCACCGTCCTGGACGGCGAGCGGATCGAGATCGGCGGCCGCGTCTTCGGCTTCGTCGGCGGCGGCCTCCCCTCGCCCATGCGCACCCCCTACGAGGTCGACGAGGAGGAGTACGCGGCCAAGGTCGAGGCCCTCGGCGAGGTCGACGTGCTGTGCTCGCACATCCCGCCGGAGGTCCCCGAGCTCTGCTACGACACCGTCGCCCGCCGCTTCGAGCGCGGCAGCTCCGCCCTGCTCGCCGCCATCCACCGCACCCGGCCCCGGTACGCCCTGTTCGGGCACGTCCACCAGCCGCTCGCCCGGCGGATGCGGATCGCCGGGACCGAGTGCGTGAACGTCGGACACTTCGCGGCGACCGGAAGCCCCTGGGCCCTGGAGTGGTGAGGTCCGCACGCACGGTAGCCTGCACGCGGCGGCCGCGAGGATCCGCCCTTCCTCGCCGAACACACCCCGGAGGAGCCACCGCGATGGCGGAACACACCAGCTCGACCATCATGATCGACGCGGCCCCGGCCGCGGTCATGGCCGTGATCGCCGACTTCGCCCGCTACCCCGAGTGGACCGGCGAGGTGAAGGAGGCCGAGGTGCTGGCCACCGACGCCCAGGGCCGCGCCGAGAAGGTCCGCCTGCTGCTGGACGCCGGCGCGATCCGCGACGACCACACCCTCGCCTACACCTGGAAGGGCTCCGACGAGGTCAGCTGGACCCTCGCCACCTCCCAGATGCTGCGCCAGCTCGACGGCTCCTACCGGCTCGCCCCGGTGGACGGCGGCACCCGCACCGAGGTCACCTACCAGCTGACCGTCGACGTCAAGATCCCCATGCTCGGCATGATCAAGCGCAAGGCCGAGAAGGTCATCATCGACCGGGCGCTGGCCGGCCTGAAGAAGCGCGTCGAGTCGGTCTGACCGCCGATCTCCCGGACCCCACCCCCCACCCCACGGCCTGCCTCATGCACACCCTCCTCGTGACCGGCCCCGGCGGCGCCGGGCGCACCACCGTGGCCGCCGCCACCGCCCTGGCCGCGGCCCGCTCCGGGCAGCGGGTCCTGCTCCTGTCCGGCGACCCCGGTGACCCGCTCGGCGCGCTGCTCGGCGTCCCCGCGGTCCCCGCCGGCCAGGCCGTGACGGTGGCCGAGGGGCTCACCGCGGTCCCGGCCGGCCCGGACGGGCCCTGGGTGGCGCGGATCGAGGCGGGCGAGGAGTTCCGCACGGAACTGACCGCCCTCCAGGACCGCGGCACCACCGTCCTCGGCCTGCTCGGCGCCCGCCCGCTGGGCCGCGACGAGCTGACCGAACTGCCCGGCGCCGAACAGTTCGCCCTGCTGCGCGCCCTGCGCCGGGCCGCCACCGCCCCCGGGTTCGACCTGGTCGTGGTGGACCTGCCGGCCGCGCACCAGGCGCTGTCCGCCCTCGCCCTGCCCGCCCAGCTCCGCCGCTACCTCGCCCGGCTGCTGCCCGCCGAACGGCAGGCCGCCCGCGCGCTGCGCCCCGTACTGGCCCAGCTCGCCGGGGTGCCGATGCCCGCCCAGTGGCTCTACGAGGCCGCCGCGCGCTGGGACGTGGAGCTGGCCGCCGTCCAGGCCGTCGTCGAGGCCCCCACCACCGCCGTCCGGCTGGTCGCCGAACCCGGCCCGGCCGGGCACGACGCCCTGCGGCTGGCCCGGCTCGGGCTCGCCCTGCACCAGGTCCCCGTCGAGTCCGTCGTCGCCAACCGCCTGCTGCCCGCCGACTCCGCCGATCCGTGGCTGGCCGGGCTCGCCGCCCACCAGGCCGACTACCTCGACCGGTGGCCCGGCGCCCGCACCCTGCCCCACCTGGGCCGGGCCCCGCAGGGCCGGGACGACCTCGCGCTGCTCGACCCGGGCGCCCCCGCCGCGGCGGCCCCGGCCCGCCCGGAGTGGCCCGTCGAGGACCGGCTCGCCGAGGACGGGGTGCTGGTGTGGAGGGTGCCGCTGCCCGGCGCCGAGAAGCCGGACCTGGACCTGGTCCGGCGCGGGGACGAGCTGCTGCTGACGGCCGGGCCGTACCGCAGGATCGTTCCGCTGCCGTCCGCCCTGCGCCGCTGCACCGTCTCCGGGGCCGCCCTCCAGGACGACGAGCTGCGCATCCGGTTCACCCCCGACCCCGCCCTGTGGCCCCGTGGTGCCCGTACCCCCTGAACGCCGTGCGCCCGTTCGGGTAACGTCGAAGGTGACCCGCCCCGCACCACCGCTCCAGGAGAGGCCGCCATGAGCGAGGCCACCGACCGTCCCTTCGACGACGACGCCTGGGCCGACGCCTGTGCCGAGGACCTTGCCGCCGAGCAGGAGCGCCGCCGGGCCCGGACGCAGGGGGCGTCCGGGGGCGGTACCGGGACCGCCGCCGAGGAACTGTTCAAGCTCTTCGGGGCCGTCGCGGACAAGGTCGCGGAGCTGAACAATCCGCTGCTCGGGGCCGCCGCGCAGGGCGCCGTACGGCAGTTCGTCAACCAGGCGAAGAGCGCCGCCAAGCCCGTCATCGAGCGCAATCCCGAGGTCTTCGACCACCTCGCCGCGGCCGGCTCCGAGCTGCTGGCCGCCTACCGTTCGGCCGTCGCCGGCCACGAACGCCGCTGGACCGGCGGCGGACCGGCCGGTTCCGGCGGGGCCGCCGGGCCGGAGCCGCGGTCCGGGCCCGACGGGCCCGCGTCGGGCGACGCCCGGGACCCGAGGGACGACGACGGCGGTCCGGGGCCCTCGGAGCGCATCGACCTCGACTGAACCGCCTCCGCCCTCGGGTACCGTTGGCCGTGGCGGGGTTCGACCGAAACCGAGGGACTAATGGGACTCACCATCGGCGTCGACATCGGCGGCACGAAGATCGCGGCCGGCGTGGTCGACGAAGAGGGCACCATCCTTGAGACGTACAAGGTGCCCACCCCGCCGACCGCGGACGGCGTCACGGAGGCGATCTGCTCCGCCGTCTCCGAAGTCGGCAAGAACCACAGCATCGAGGCCGTGGGCATCGGCGCGGCCGGCTACGTGGACGACAAGCGCGCCACCGTGCTGTTCGCGCCGAACATCAACTGGCGGCACGAGCCGCTCAAGGACAAGGTCGAGCAGCGCATCGGCCTCCCCGTGGTCGTCGAGAACGACGCCAACGCGGCCGCCTGGGGCGAGTACCGCTTCGGTGCCGGGCAGGGCCACGAGGACGTCATCTGCATCACGCTCGGCACCGGCCTGGGCGGCGGCATCATCATCGGCAACAAGCTGCGGCGCGGACGGTTCGGCGTGGCCGCCGAGTTCGGCCACATCCGGGTGGTGCCCGACGGGCTGCTGTGCGGCTGCGGCAGCCAGGGCTGCTGGGAGCAGTACGCCTCCGGCCGGGCGCTGGTCCGCTACGCCAAGCAGCGGGCCAATGCCACGCCGGAGCGGGCCCAGGTGCTGCTCGGGCTCGGTGACGGGACCGTGGACGGCATCGAGGGCAAGCACATCAGCCAGGCCGCTCGCGCCGGCGACCCCGTGGCGATCGACTCCTTCCGGGAGCTGGCCCGCTGGGCCGGAGCCGGTCTGGCGGACCTGGCCTCGCTGTTCGACCCGTCCGCGTTCATCGTCGGCGGTGGGGTGTCGGACGAGGGCGAACTGGTCCTGGACCCCATCCGCAAGTCGTTCCGGCGCTGGCTGATCGGGGGCCAGTGGCGGCCCCACGCCCAGGTCCTCGCCGCCCAGCTCGGCGGCAAGGCGGGCTTGGTCGGCGCCGCCGACCTGGCCCGCCAAGGCTAGGGCCAGGCCCTGAACCCGTAGCGGCCCGGCCACGGCAGGGGCCCACCCCGTACGGCGCGGGGCCCCCGCCGCCGGTACCCCCTCGCCCCGTCGGGGGCGCGGGTTCCGTCCCCGTACGGGGCGGTGGGTTCTGTTGTGTCCGGACCGTCCGCGGTCGGTGGTCGCTCGCGCCGTTCCCCGCGCCCCTTTTCGGTCGGGCTTCGCCCCTGCCAGGGGCGAAGCCCGACCGAAAAGGGGCGCGGGGGACTGCGCGGCCGGCCAGGGG